>JBEKLY010000194.1:0-39596 GCA_050010015.1 Terriglobia bacterium | reverse complement strand
TCCAGATATCCCCGCTGCTCGGCGCTCAGATCGGTGTCCAGCGCTAATTCCGTCATGCCCAGCACGCCGTTCATGGGCGTGCGAATCTCGTGGCTCATGTTGGCCAGGAACTCGCTCTTGGCCTGGTTGGCTGCGTCAGCCGCCGCCTTCGCCCGTTGCAGTTCGCCGTTCGCTCGTATTTCAGCCGTGATGTCCCGGTAGCTCCAGACTCGTCCGGCCGGGGCGCCGCCCACCAGCCACGCCTCGGAGTGCCGCGCAAACACTTTGCCGTCGCAGAGATCGAGGACGTGATCGCTTTTCGCCAGAGGCTCCGCGTTGAGATTCTTCAGTCGAGCCCGCCCTTCGTCGGGCGCCTTCAATTGAGCGATCATGAACTCCGCCACCTTTTCGTGTTCGCCGGTGGCCATGATCTCTTCGGGAATTCGCCAAAGTTCCTGCAGCTTCTTGTTCCAGGTGACCATTCTCCCACTTGCCGACACCACCAGAATCCCGTCCGCCGCCGACTCCAGTGTCGAGCGAATCACGCCGGTTTGCCTCTCCACCCGGCGGCGAAGCAGCCAAACCCAACCGGCAATGGCGAGGACCAGCAGAGCCATCAGGGACAGCAACGCTGCCAGCCGGCCTACGGTCCACCAAGGTGGGGTTTTCAGCAGGATAATGTCCTCAGGCCCGCGCAGCAGGATGTGAAACCCGGTGGCATCGTGATTTTCGTTACTCTCCACCAAACAGACGCCCTTGACCTTCAGTTCGCTGCCCGCTTCGTACGGCCTGAATTCGGCGCCTCCTGCGGGTAGTTCTGCGTTGAAAGTCGTGTCCCCGGATTGCAAGGTCAGCACTGGAGCGCCCGCCTGGACTGAACTGCCAAGCAACTGGCCCCGTGTAGAGATCAGTTCGGCGTCGTAGAGGCCATTACCCGCATCGGAGGCATTGACTTCCGTGGGCGACGGGGCGGAGGCTGTCCCAACCGGACGGAAAACGGCATCGTCAAGCAAAGGCAAGTAATCGCCGAATCGCGGAAATCCGGCTACTTCAACCACGGTTCCTGGTTTCACCGCCGTGTCCTGGCGAGTTCGTACCAGGAGATGATCTTTGCCGTCCGTGACGAACAACAAGCTCCCAAGACGTTGCAGGGTGACGATTCCCTTTACCTTTATCAAGAAGCCCGCCGAGTGCACTGCAGCTTGCGAGAGACTTCCAATGGGCTCGAGAGATTCAGAAAATGGATTCGAAGGTGGAGTTTGCTCCACGACTACGTCCGCCATGCTGGGAATCACCAGCTCGCATGCCATGACCTGGCTGCGGTCGTTTTGAATCGACGAGCCTACACCCTTCAGCAGGACTCGAGCGCCATACAAGGCCGGCACGCCGGGGTAATTTCCCTGCTCGATCCTGCCGCGCAGGCGAGACCCATCGGACTCAACGTTGATCAGTAGATCGCCATCCCCGACGGCCACCGAGTGGACCAGCCCCTCGACGGCCACCCATTGGCTATCTTCCTTGTCTTGCGCCACCCACGCGACCGGCACCCGCTTCTCTGGCGGGATCGCGCCTTCCCTCTCGAAGGTTACCTTGCCGTTCTTGACCATGGGGGCCGAGCCAGGGTCGGATATACCCTCGACCGTCACAACCTGGCCAGGCTTGAAGGCGCCGTAGCCTCCCAGCACGGCAACGTAGATTCCGCCGGTTGCGTCCTGAACGAAAAGACCGGGAGGGACGTCCTTGTGCATGTAGCAGGTGACCACCGCGTGGATTCGAACTGGATAGCCTTGGGCGGCCTGCTCGGGTGTGAGTTGCCGGACCTCGCGGACTGTTTGGAGTAAGGGGAGGGCATTCTGCCGCGACCCGGTCTGGGGGCCGGCCAGGGCTCCGCTGATTCCAATCAGAAAAGAGAGTCCTAGGCTCGCGATGGCTGAAGGGGCTCGTTTTGACCGGCCAAACATTCCGCGTTCCTTCCTGGGATTCTCAAATGCGCCTGATTCTGCTCTAACTCGATATATTGCACAATGGTACGTAAGTTCCATGCCGGTCCGAAGGCTTTCCGCCCCGGTGGGGCTAGCGCAGTCGGCAGGTTGTTAAGGGACGTAGTGTATGACCATTTGTGCACTACCTGCTGAAATCAAGATCAACCCTTAAAATTGATATATAATCCTGCCCCGCATGGCGGTGATTCACTCCGGGGACGTCCTGTCCCTGGGACCTTATGCAGCGGGCTGCGCGACGCGCGGTCCGGGAGGCCGGAATGAAGCCAATTCAGAAACTTACTAAGGCAATTATCCTTTTCGCCGCACTCGGAGCGGTCATGATGAGCGCGGGCTTATTGTTGGCACAAAACCAGGCGCCGGTGGTCACCGGCGACGCGCGGGTAGACAAGCTGCTGAGCCAGATGACGATCGAGGAGAAACTGACGTTGATCCACGGAACGTGGGAGGACCCTAAAGTCTACCAGGGCCAAGCCGGGTATCTGGCTGGGATTCCGAGATTAGGCATTCCAGGGCTGCGCTTTGCCGACGGACCGCCCGGAGTGCTCACGCGGCACCCTTCGCAGGCGGAGACGGCGACCATGGGCGTAGCCGCCACGTTCAGCGTGAAGGATGCGGAACTGAACGGGGCGGTGATCGGCCGCGAAGCGCGCGCCCTGGGCATTGACGTCGCGCTTCAGCCGTTTGTGAACATCGATCGCGACCTGGAGTTCGGGCGCGGCTACAACACCTTCGGCGAGGATCCGCTGCTGACCGGCGAGATGGGGGCGGCGGAAATTCGCGGCATCCAATCGCAGCACGTGATGGCCCAGGTGAAGCATTATGTTGGTTACGACACCGATGCCGCCAATGTTTGGGTCGACGACCAGGCCCTGCATGAAATCTACGTCGCGCCCTTTGAAGCGGCCGTGCAGGCCGGCGTCGCGTCGATGATGTGTTCGTACAATCGGCTGAACGGAACGTTTGCCTGCGGCAACGAGTCGTCGCTGATGCGGATCCTGCGCGACGAAGTGGGCTTCAAGGGCTTCGTCACCTCTGACTGGGGCGCCACGCACGGCGTGAGCTTCATCAACGCGGGGCTGGACATGGAGATGCCCGGCCCACCGGCGCCGGGAGGCTTTCCGATCCCGTCGTTCTTTGACTCCCAGCCGCCCCCGCCGGATCAGGCTCAATTCAGCGATACGATTGATGCCATGTTCGGAGGGCACCTTCCTGAAGAACCGGCGCCTCCTCCTTTCGACTTTTCGGATTTCGGGAAGAAGCTCGATGCAAAAAAGATGCCCGAGGCGCTCAAGGACGGCACCGTGACCGAAGCGGCGATAACGCGCGCTGCCGGACACGTCCTCTACGAGATCGCCAGATTCGGCTACCTGGACGGACAATCAAAGCATGAAGTCACGCCGCAGTCGATCGACGCGAATGCGAAGATCATTCAGAAGACTGGTGAAGACGCGGCAGTGCTGCTTAAGAACGAAGGCGGAATTCTGCCGCTCGAGGCCGCTGACCTTGATCAGGTTGCGCTGATCGGCCCCGGTGCGCGGCAGGTGATGGCCATCGGCACCAGCGGGGAACGTTCCGTTGGCTTGCCCGAACGGCAGGTGGGGCCGCTCGAGGCGATGAGGAGAATCTCCGGCAACGCGAAGATTGCTCTCGCGGTCGACGACGACTTCACCGGTTCGACTGTCCCTGCCGCTGCACTTAGCCACGAGGGCGAGCCGGGCTTGGCGCGGATGAACGCATCCGGCGCGCAAGTCGAGACCGATGCCGAGCTTAGTTTCACGACCAAGAGCGGCAACGCGCTGCCGCCCAACTCAACTCTGAGCTGGAAAGGCACGCTGACTGTGCCGCACGCAGGTAATTACTGGATTTGCCTGCAGGCCCTCGGCACAAACGCCAACATCTCCATCGATGGAAAACTGCGGGCGATGACCGGCGCCTTCCAGGGCGGTGTACACGGCGATATTCTGCAAGCCAATCAGGATGATCCCGTGCCTACCATCGACGGCCTGGACAACGTCCGCCGGGCCATTGACCTGGCTGAAGGGCCGCACGCCATCGAAGTTAAGATCACTCCCGACACCTCGAACGCTCCGGTCGAGGTGCGCCTCAACTGGTGTACTCCCGAACAGCGCAAGGCCGATCACGAGGCAGCCGTCGCCGCGGCGCGGCGCGCCAAGGTTGCGGTAGTCTTCGTGTGGACTCGGCTGAACCCGGTCTTTGGATTGCCCGGCAAGCAGAACGAACTGGTGGAGGAAGTAGCCGCCGCGAATCCCAACACCGTGGTGGTGCTGAACACCAGCCAGCCAGTCGCACTGCCTTGGCTCGACAAGGTAAAAGGCGTGCTCGAGATGTGGTGGCCGGGAGACGAAGGCGGTTGGGCTACGGCCAATCTGCTGCTCGGCAAAACGAGCCCAGCAGGTCGGCTGCCCGTCACCTGGGCGCAGCATCTGGAGGACTACGCCGCCACGAGCATCGGGCATCCCGAGCGATCGAAGAAGGGCGTGGACCAGAAGACCACCTTCAGCGAGGGAGTCGACGTGGGTTATCGCTGGTTTGACCGGCGGCAACTCGAGCCGCTCTTTCCCTTTGGCTACGGCCTGAGCTACACCAGGTTCGCTTACTCCGGCCTCCAGGTTACTCATGCCTCAGACGGCGGCTTGCTCGTGCGGGTCACGGTCCAAAACACAGGGCAAGTTGATAGCGATGAAGTCCCGCAGGTTTACCTGGGCGCGTCAAGCGACGCCCCGGCCGATGTGCAATTTCCGGTGCGCATCCTGGCCGCCTTCGACCGCGTCTTCGTTCCGGCGGGCCAGACACGAACCGTCACGTTGCGCGTGGCGCCCCGCCAGTTGCAATACTGGTCAACAGCGGAAAGCAAGTGGGTCACGGCAGTCAGCCAGCGCACCGTGAGCGTCGGCGCCTCCTCGCGCGACCTTAGGGTTGGAACGACGCTCGACTAGCGTGGTCTTAATCAATAGCGATACAAGTCGAGACGACTTGGCCACGCGTCAGCAGCCCCGTCAGGGGCGCCATAAAGTAGCCCAGGGCGTGAGCCCTGGGTTGGACGGCCCTCACCCCGCCTGCGGCACCCCTCTCCCGCTCGAGCGGGAGAGGGGGCGGGGGTGAGGGAGGGCCTGACGAACCCACGGCTTACGCCGTGGGCTACTTGCTTACGCCCGCGCCGCGGGCTGACATATTCAACTCGCGACAAGGTTATTCTCACGCGTTAAACTTCCAATCATGACCGGAAAGCGCCGCTTTGAGGAGCAACTCGCCGCATTGGAACAACTGCGCCACCAACCGTGCGATGCGGCACTCAAGCTGTTGCGAAAGGCGCTCGCCCAACGCGGCAATTACCTGGTGGCCAAGGCTGCCGATCTGAGCCGCGATTTGCGCTTTACTGAACTGATCCCTGATCTGGTCGCCGCCTTCGACCGTTTCTTCGCAAATCCTCTCAAGACCGATCCACAGTGCTGGGCGAAGAACGCGATCAGCAAAGCGCTGGCAGCGCTCGAGTACGAGGAGGCTGATGTATACCTTCGCGGTATGCGGCACATTCAACTCGAGCCCGTCTGGGGCGGGCAGTCCGATACAGCCACGACTCTGCGAGCCACGTGCGCGTTGGCTCTCGTCCCCTGCCGCAGTCTCTCCGAGTCCCAGCTACTGAATTACCTCCTCGAACTCTTCGCCGACAAGGAAAAATCCGTGCGTGCCGAGGCGGCCCGCGCTGTAGCGTCGGTCGGTTCGCCTGCCGCTGCGCTGCTGCTTCGCCTGCGAGCGGTGCTAGGCGGGGACGAACCGGAAGTTGTCGGCGCATGTTTCAGCGGCATTCTGTGCATCGAGGGTACCGCGGCTGTGCCCTGGGTCAGCCGCTTTCTGGCCACCGCTGACGATGCCGCCGCGGAAGCGGCGTTGGCCATCGCCGCCGACCGCTCCGCTGAGGCATTCGCGGCCTTGCGCGATCGCTTCCTCGAGGAACACGATCCTTGGTTTCTGGGCATCCTGCTTTCCGCCATCGCTCTAACCCGGCAGGAAGCGGCAATCGACTTTTTACTGGCACCGGTCAGGACGCGGTCGCGCCATGCGGAGGCGGCTATCGAGGCGCTGCTTCGCTCGATGCCGTCTGCGGACGTCGTCAAACAGCTCGAGTCGTTGGTTGCGGGCGATCCGCGACTCACTCGCACTATGGCCGCGCATCGAGTGTCATCCCCCTGAACTGGGGTTTTCCCTTAGCCGTAGCGCGGACCGCCGGTTTTGCGGTCCGCGGCTCGCCGCTGGACATGGAAGAAAGCCGCGGACCCCAACACCGGGGTCCGCGCTACCAGACGGCTCTGAAAACCTGTAGGGGTAGGGCTTTCCCTACCCTCGTCGGGGCCAGCGGAAATGCGGGGATGGCAAGCCGTCCCCCTACAAGCGGAGCGCCATCCCTACGATAGGAAGATTATGGAAGCTGGGCTGCCCACGGCGGTGTATTGCCCCGTAAAAGAAATCGCGCCCGTGGCCCGATTGATGCGAAAAGTAGTGATGGCGTCGGCGAACTGATTGCACACGTAAAAGAAATTCCCTGTCGGATCGAAGTTGAAAGCGCGTGGATGGTCGCCGCGCGTCCATTCTTCGCCGCGATAGTCGAGCATCCCATCGGCGCGGATAGAATACCAGGCGATGCTGTCGTGCAGGCGGTTGGAAGCGTAGAGGAATCTGCCGTCCGGAGAGACCAAGATTTCGGCGGGAAAGTTCGAGCCGGCGAAGCCTTTGGGAAGGCTTGAAATCGTCTGTCTGGCCGTCAGCCTGCCGTGATCCGGATCGTAATCGAAAACGACCACAGTCGAACCCTCTTCTTGCAACGAATAGAACCAGCGGCCACTAGGATGAAACGCAAAGTGCCGCGGTCCGTCACCCGCGGGCAGTGCGACTGAGGGAGGATTGTTGGGGATGAGCTTCCCTTTTTCTGCGTCGAACTTCCAAACGAAGATGCAGTCCAAGCCGAGATCAGCCGCAAAAACGAAACGGCCCGCCGCATCCGGCAGGACCATGTGGGCGTGCGGGTGGTCGTGCCCGCTGATGGCAAAGCTTCCGGGGGGCGCGCTGGCGGCGCGTTCAGGGCCGACCGTGCCTTGATCGTGGACGACGTCCGTGGCCGGGCCCAACTCGCCATTCTCGTGAATCGGAAGCACGGCCACCGTTCCTCCGAAGTAGCTGGCCACCAGCACGAACTTGCCGGAGGGGTGAATGCTCAGATGCGTGGGGTTTGCCCCTTCGGAGCTAACGGTGTTGAGCAACGTCAAGTGCCCGCTGGCTCGATCGACTGAATAGGCGCTCACCGAACCGGAGTTTCTGCCCTGGTAGTCTGGAATCCAATCCACCGAATACAAGTGTTGCCGCGCGGCGTCCAAAGCCGTAAAAGAGGGGTTGGTATCCCTCCGAATTATCTCGCGCTGAACGAGCGCGCCGTCCGCGGGAGACATTTCAAACACATAGATGCCCTGCCCGCGCCCGATAGAATTATCGGGACCTTGCGGCCGACTGTAACTCCCGACGTAAGCGAAAATTCTGCGGCGTCCTGGACCCGGGTTGGTTTGTTGCGCCCCGGCAAGCGCGGGCACCGCGACCCCCAAAGCCGCGGCCCCTTTAAGGAATCTGCGCCGAGAGGTCTTTTCGGAAATGGACAGTCTCACATCACGATGTGACATGCGTGTGCTCTGCGGATATTCCAACCATGAGAAGTGATTATACCCTCGATGGAACGGCAGTGTCCTGAGTCATAAGTACCTTGAAGAAGTCAGCCCGTCAGCTGACGGGCGGTAGCGAGTAGCCCACGGCGCAAGCCGTGGGTCGCGGAACCCCTCCCTCTCCCCCGTCCCCTCTCCCGCGTACGCGGGAGAAGGGTGCCGAAGGCGGGGTGAGGGCCATCCAACCCAGGGCTCACGCCCTGGGCTACTCTATGCCGCCCCTGACGGGGCTGTCGAAAACCAACTCGCAAAGCGCCCTCTACTCTTCCTCTACGATCGCCAGGTCCCACGGTTTGAGTGAAAGCGATTGCGAATGGCCGACTGCGTTGCCGGACAGGAGATCTTTCCCCGCCGCATAAGAGTAAGCGAACGATTTGGTGTCGCCGGAATAATTGAAGTAATAGTGTAGCCGCTTACCGAGGCGGTTCACGCCGTGCCTGACCCAGACCGAGACGGGCAATTGCTGATCGGGTCCGGCAAGGGCAATCTCTTTCAGCACATCGAGCAGCACGTGTTTTTGCAGAGTGTCGGAAAGATATGTTCCCTCGTAGAGCAGCGTTCCCGACCCATAGTGATTTTCAGTGATGGCCGGCCAGCGGCCCAAGAACGGATGATCGTACCAGGCGCGCGCCTCGGCGTGTTCCGGCATGAGAAACTCAGCCCAGTAGCTGACCTGGTTGGCGTCGCCCGCGTGGAATGGATCGCCTTTGAGCGCCAGAGGACGTTCGAGGTTAGAAAACTCCTGGTAGCTGAAGCCCGCGGCCTCGCGCAGCGGCCCTGGCGCGCGCACCCAGCGCACGGCCGAATTCTCATTGCAAAAACCGCTCTTAAAGGTCATCACCACGTGCCCGCCATTCTTGACATAATCCGCGATCCGATTCAGAAGGGCATCATCGGCAATATAGAGGGCAGGGACCACGAGCAATTTATAGCGCGAGAAATCCGCAGTCTCCGGAAAGACAAAGTCCACGCCCACGTTCAGGTCGTAGAAGGCCTTGTGGATTTGGTGGACAAGTGAGACATAGTTCGCCTCAGAAGGGGACGACCCCCAGTGCCGTCCGCTCTCCGCGAAGGGCATGAACTCAATCGCATTCAAAGAGTCGCGGCTCCACAATACGGCAACAGGATTTGTGATCTTCAAGTCGACAAGGTGCGGCCCGATCTTCTCGAGTTCGTGCGCGGTGCGCGAAACTTCCGCATAGGCGCGGTTGGGTTCCAGATCGTGCGACAGGACCCCCTTCCAGTAGGTCTCCTGATTGGCGGGAATCGATGCCCAGTGCCAGTACTCGACCATGTTCGCGCCATTGGCAAGGTGGGTGTAAACATCTTCCCGCAATTGGCCGTCATAGGGTGGATATTGGAATGCCGAGGTCCAATCCGTGGTTTGCGCGTTGGTCTCCGTAATCAGGAAATTCGATCCCTTCAGTGACCGGGCAAAGTCTTCGTTCAGAGACTGGGTCGCTCCGTCGAAATGATCCTGAGTGCCGTGATAAACGTTGATCGCGGGGAGGTCCAAAACGTTCGCGATTGCCTGCTCGTTCACGTCGGCGTGCAAGGCGCCGGCAAAATCGGTGGTGACGAATTGATCGGGGCGGCGGTATTGGCGCACCAGCGCGGCTTGCCAAGCGAGGAAATCGGTCACGCGCATTTGCGACCAGCGCGACCACTCGAGTTTGTAGCCGGTGCTCTGAGCGCTGTCGCGCGTTGGCAGGTCTTCCCAGGCGTTCACGTCCTCTCCCCAATAATTGAGGAACCACGCCTTGTTCAAGCTGGCGGTGTCGCCGAACTTGTCACGCACGTGGTTCAGGAAACCCAGATAGACGTCCCGATTCGAAGCGCCATAAGAGGACGTCTCGTTGTCGAGTTGCCACCCGATCACCGCAGGATTGTCTTTGTAGTGTTCCACCATATTGCGAATCACGCGTTCGGCATAAAAGCGATAGATGGGACTATCCGTGTCCATGTTTTGACGCATGCCGTAGAAGCTTTTTGCCCCGCCCAGCGGCCGCGCCAGTACTTCCGGATGCTCATGATAAAGCCAGGTAGGCATTGAGTAAGTCGGCGTGCCCATGATCACCTTGATCCCCGCCTTCCCCATGGCTTCTACAACTCGGTCCATCCACGCGTATTCGAAATGGCCGTCGGTGGGTTCCCACAAGCTCCAGGTGGATTCCCCCATGCGCACCACGTTGAGGCCGGCATCCTTCATCAGTGCGACGTCCTTATCCAGCCGATCGTAGGGCATGTACTCGTGATAATAGGCCGCGCCATAGAGCACGGTCTGCAGAGCGGGGATCGCGGAAGAATCGCCAGTTTGCGCCTGGGCAGCAGGAACCCCCAGAGAGAACGGGATCACTGCGATCATCCCTATCCACCACTTCGTCCGAATTATTGCGTGTACTCGTTGCTTCATAAGAGGGCCTCCTGAACTCGCGATGCCGGCCTGAAGGTCAGCGCTACGGCAGCCGACTGTCTGATCGCGACATGGTATGATAGGACAAATTCGAATCGCATGTAATCTAATACTCCTCTGGGTGGTTGTTGCGACCGCCCGCGTCAGGGACAGGGCACCCACAACGGGCGCCCCTACGATTTGCAAAAGGAGGGCACGTCATGAAGTACAGAAAACTCGGGAACACGGGACTGATCGTCAGCGAGGTGGCGCTTGGCACCATGCAGTTCGGCAGCAAGATGAACCTAGGAAACCTGGGCCAGGAAGAGACCACGCGCATGGTGAAGCAGGCTCTCGACAGCGGCATCAATTTTATCGATACCGCGGATGTTTACAGCCTCGGTGAGAGCGAAACCCTGGTGGGCAACGCCTTGAAAGGCCTCCGCAAGGAAATCGTGGTGGCCACCAAAGTCCGACTTCCCATGGGCGCCAATTTCAACCACAGCGGAGCGACCCGCGTGAATATACTGCGCGAAATCGAGGACAGCCTGCGGCGGCTCCAGACCGACTACATCGATCTGTACCAGGTGCATGGATGGGACAGCAACACTCCCCTCGAGGAGACGCTGCGGACGCTCGACGACCTGGTGCGCCAGGGGAAGGTGCGCTATATCGGGCTCTCGAATCTCGTGTCGTGGCAAGCCGCCACAGCCATAATGCTGCAGGAGCGGCTGGGACTTGAGAAGTACGTGACAGCCCAGATGTACTACAGTCTTGTTGGCCGGGGTCTCGAGTACGAGTTCCAATCGTTTGCCGAATACTACAACATCGGCATTCTGGTTTGGAGCGCACTGGCGGGCGGATTCCTTTCGGGCAAATACACTCGCACCCACCCCGCCCCCAGCGGCACGCGTTTTGGAGACTCAGGGCAGTTCGTGCCATTCGATAAAGAGATGGGATATCGCGTGGTGGACGCACTGCAGGAAGTGGCCACCCGCCATGGCGCCAGCCCTGCGCGTGTGGCGATCGCATGGACGCTGGGCCGGCCCGCGATCAGCAGCGTGATCATCGCAGCGCGCCAGCCCGAGCACCTTGACGACAACATCCGCGCCGTCGATCTCGAGCTCAGCGAAGATGACGTGCGCCTGCTGGACGCCGCGTCCGACCCGGGGATTCCCTACCCGAAGTGGATGGTCCTGCAACTCGACACCGCAGAAGATCCGCGGTCAAAGATTCTGCACCCTGAGCGGTATAAAGATGGCGGGGTCTGGAAGGATCTGCGCGGCACACGGTGGGCCGGGTGAGGTAGCGCAGAGGCAGCCGCAGTTTGGCTTCCTCTGCGGCTTTTCGCACGCTTGCGGAATGTTTAATGGAGCGCCCTGAAATTCCGCGAAAGTTCCGCAGAGGAGCGCAGAATACGCCCACCTCTGCGCTACCCGGCTCACTATGAGTTCTTCTTCAGGTGCGCTCGGAGAGGGCTTCGAGCGATCCATAAGCTGCGCTCGCGGAGCTTTTCGAGCAGCTTGAGTTTTTCGGCGAAAGAAAGCTCCATGAGCTGTCGCCGCGCGGCCCGCTTACTCTCCAAAGCTCGACGCATCCAATCAGTCATGATCTGCCTCGGTAATATTTGTGGAGGCACACCGTGGCTTGCTCCTACGGGTTCCCGCGCAGAAACTTGACGGAAAACTGTTCCCAATTCTTCGACAGTCCGTGGCGCGTGAGAATGAGGTCAAGCTTATCCGCATCCAGAACCCCAGCTTCCACGAATTGCAGCAAACGCGCGAAGTCTTTCGCTCGGCCGGTCTTGAGGGCCATGGCGGCCAGATGCTCGGCGCTGATCACCCATATGCCGGTACCCTCCACCTCGGTTTCGACGGCTTGCTCGATCGCCTCCTCCTCGAGAGGATCGCTGGGTGGAAGGAACTGAACGGGCCATCCTTCCACCACCAGGTATTCTTTCTCAATCTTGTACCCTCGCACCGTGAGGTAATCATAAATCGGGGTCAATGTGAGCAAAGAAGAGCCGGGAGGGTTCTCGAGCGACACAAACACGTCGATGTCGAGGGTCGCGGAAGGTTCGAGGTAATAGGTCGCTCCCACTGCGCCGCCGATGGCGTACTTGCCGATAATCCCCTCCCGTTGCATCCGATTGATGACTTCCAGAGTGGCTTTCATTCGGGCGTCCTCACCCACCAAGAAGTAGCTTGGCGCCGCGGCCCAAGAAAGTGCCGCAGAGGAGGGCAGAATACGCCCACCTCTGCGCTACCGAATTTGATTACAACGACTGAATCTTCCTTGCCCCTTCGTCCCACACGGAAATCGTCTTGTCAAAATAAGAATGATTCGCCATATGGCAGGCGATGGCGGTGTTTTTCCCGTAAACCGCATCCTCGACAGAAGGCTGCCGAGTGCGTACCGACTCCATGAAGTTGTTCATGTGGTCGACTTGGTAATCGTAGTCGGGAGGAGCCTGAAAGCTTTCCGCGGATTGGATCAGCTTGTACTTGCCGGGCAAGGTCGCGGGATGTTCCTTGTTTTTTCCGCCCAACCCTGAATCGAATAACCTTCCGGTTGCGGCTCCGTGTTCTGGGGCGTGACGGTGAGGACGTCGTTCCTGAGTTCCAGCGTCCCCTTGGTGCCGAAGTAACGCACCACGTAAGGTGATTCGTTATTCAAATTGCAACGCATGGCAAGACGGAAGCTGGGATATTCGTACAGCGTCCAGATCAGATCCGGCGCCTCGCGGTTTTCGGTCCAGCGCAGAATTCCTCCCATGCTGGAGGCTCGCAACGGCGGCGCGGTGATTCCGGCGATGAAGTGGATTCCCGTCAGCATGTGCACATAGAGGTCTCCAGGCAAGCCTTCGCCGTAATCCCGGAAGCAGCGCCAACGGAAGAAACGAATCGGATCGAAGGGCCGCTTGGGCGCGTCGCCCAGGAAACGCTCCCAATCAATGGTCTGCTCGCTGGCATCGGGCGGAATCGGGTAGACCCAGGCGCCGCTGGCGTCGTTGCGATCCAGGCAAGCCTCAACGGCAGTCACCTGCCCCAGTGCGCCGCTATCGAAGATCTCCTTGCCTTTCGCGAAAACAATTGAGCTCCGGCACTGGCTGCCGACCTGCACGATGCGGTTGTGATTCTGCATGGCCTCAATCATGGCGAAGGCTTGGTCCACCGTGTGAGACATCGGTTTTTCGCAATAAACGTCTTTGCCCGCCGCGCAGGCGTCTTTCACTATCCTGGCATGCCAATGGTCGGGCGTGGCCACCAGCACGGCATCCACATCGTTGCGGTCCAGGATGGCGCGATAGTCCTTGGTGGTGAAGATCTCTTTCTTGGCATATTCCTTGGCGGCGGTCAGACGGCCGTCATAAAGATCGCAGGCCGCGACAATCTCCGTGGCGGGGCAGTTCAGCGCCGCCTGCAGGATGGTGCAACCTTCCACCCCGGTTCCGATGGATGCGAAGCGGACGCGGTCGCTGGCCGGAACGGCGCGCGCCGCGGCCCCGAGCGGGCGCGGCGAGAGAAGTGTGGTCTTCACCGCCGACCCCAGCGCCGCAACCCCTGCGCCGGTCCCCATGAATTCTCGACGATTCATATGAATCCTCCTTGACGTATGGGCGGCTCCCAGCCGCCGTTCCATGATTGTTGACGCGGCTTCGCGCCGCCCCTTAGCGATTTCGCACCGGCGGGCCGACGCCGCAGCTTCAAACTTTACCACTACTTCGTGCGGCATAGCGAGCAAGTTGCACAGAATCAAAACGAGGTCCTCTCGGTGGAGAAAAGGTGCGTATCGAAGCGAAAAAGAGTACCATTTCTGCGCAACAAAATGGCCCGAGGAGACTTGTTACGCATGTTTCGGACAACCCACGTCTGCCGAGTCCCTCATCGCGTCTTGTGGCGCTGGTGCGGATTGGTGTTTTTGTGTCTGGCCTCGACGGCGCCAATCACAGGCATAGCGCGGGGAGCGCAGAACACAACGATGGACCCGGTTTTGCAGCAGGAGTTGAAGGAAGCTTCTCTGCCCGCCGTTCAGCTCGATGGCAACTACTTCTCGCGCGAGGGACGCCGCTTCATTCCGGTCGGCGCCAACTGGGTTCCCGCCCAAGCTGCCATGGAATGGCCTTATGACTGGGATCCGAAGTCGGTGGAGGCGGATTTCGCGCGCATGCACGAATTGGGCTTCAACACCATTCGTCTCGATATGGTCTGGGGATGGTTCGAGCCGCGGCCGGGCGATTTTAACCCGGAGGCATTCAAGCGTCTTGATTTCCTTGTTTCCTTGGCCCATCGCTATCACATTTACCTCCATCCCATGCTCTTGATCGGCGGCGAAGTGGGCGAGGCTTTTTGGGACGTGCCTTATCGTCAGGGTCGTAATCCCCAGTCCGATCCGTACATGCTGCGCTTGGAGACCGACTTCGCAGCCGAATTTGCTCGCCGCTATGGCAAGGAAACCGCTATTCTGGCCTGGGATCTGACCGATGAACCACCCTTCTGGATTTCCGATCAGACGACCGATTCCATGGCCATTAACTGGACGCGCCTACTGCGGGGGGCCATCCGCCGTTACGATTCTTTGCATCCTCTCGTCGTGGGAACCAGCATGGAGGACGTGGGACGCGGCCCCTTCCGTCCTGACAACCTCCGCGACGACGTAGACTTTTTCAGTGTGCACCCTTACTCCATCTATTCGCAGAAGCTTTTTCCCGATCCCATGCTTTCCGTGCGAGGAACGTATGCCGCGGCGCTCGAGACGGCTCTTTCCGCAAGCGCTGGGCATCCGGTCATGGTGCAAGAGATTGGAGCGTCTTCGGCGCAGTATGAACCCGAGCAGATCTCCGCGTACCTCCGGGCAAATCTCTACTCCGCGCTGGGGGCCGGCGCGAACGGGTTCCTGATCTGGTGCTATACCGACGCCGCTCCCCGGCAGTATCACCTCGTCCCTTATCTGCGCTCTCCGCACGAAACCCAATTCGGATTGACCACCTGGGAGGGGAAAGAGCGCGCCACAGCAACTATGTTTGACGAGTTCGAAAAAACCGTAGGCAGGCTGGACCTTGACGGCGTCGAACCGGCTTCCTCCGAAGCAGGCATTATCGTTCCTGATGAGTGGTCGAAACCCTACGGTGACCAGTCCCACTTCGGGCTCGCGGGGCCTGCGATTGTTCCCTATACCTCAACCGACGAAGGAGGCGCGGTGGCCGGGCAGAAGCTGCCCGATTTGTCGGAGGAGAACGATTGGTTGACGGGGAGTTGGCTCTCGGCGTTCATCCTGGCGCGACAGGCAGGCTTGAAGGCGGATTTTCCTCGTGAGTATTCGGACTGGCAATCGCGACCCTTGTTGTTGCTGCCTTCGCCTTTGACCAGCACGGACAATTTCCTGGTTCACGTGCACACTGATTTCTGGGAAAGGGCACGCAGGTACGTCGAAAACGGCGGAGCCCTTTACGCCTCGCTTTGTGGGGACGCGGCAATTCCGGAAATGCAGAGCTTGTTCGGCGCGCGATTGGTGGATCATTCTCCCGTTAACGATGTGACCCTGAAGGTTGTGACTGATTGGGGCGGCCTGAAACCAGGCGACACTTTCCATTATTCGAGCGGCGGTGGACCTCGGCAGTGGGCGGCGACACTCGAGGTTCGCGGCGCCACAACGATTGCTGTCGACCAGGACGGGCGCCCGGCGCTCGTCGCCAATCGCCTAGGCAAGGGCGCAACCCTGCTCTGCGCCTACCCGCTGGAAAGCTATTTGGCCAACCTCCCTGCGGCCTTCGACAAAGACGAACATAGCTCCCGGATTTATCAGGCGTTTCGCGATTGGGCGGGAGTCAAGCCCCGCTTCCGCACCGATCAGCCCTCCGTAGAGGCAGTGTCGCTCGACGCGCGGGACCATGGTTATGTTATCGTTGTCAATCACCACGGTAAGGCGGAGCATGTCTCGATAACTGCTGCGCAACCATTAAAGTCCATTCGGCGTCTGACGCCCGACGGAGAACAGCCAGTGCCGTTCCAGGGCTCGCGGTGGGAATTGGAATTGCAGCCGTTCGGCGCGGCGGTTGTCGCGTGGAAGTAGCGCCGACCTTCAGGTCGGCATATGGCGTGCTGACTTGAAGGTCAGCGCTACAGAAGGCCGCGTGATGTTGGGGCGGGCCGGATGGGGGGTCGCGCGGCGGCCACAAGGGCCAACTCCACTCACGATTTATTCCTTCTCCCCATTGGGGGAGAGGGTGGACCGCAGCCGGCGTTTTCATCAGCCGGGGCGGGCCGGGTGAGGGGGTCGTTCGGCAGCAAAGACGGGAGTTCCCATGATCGGCGCCGTTGACATCGGCGGTACAAAAATAGCGGTAGGGGTCGTGGATGAGGAAGGACGCGTTTTGGCCAAAGCAGAGTGCCCCACTGACGTACCCCGGGGCTTCGTCGATGCCATGCAGCGTGTGGCCGAAATGCTCACTCAATGCGTCGATAGAACGTACGTTAAACTAGAGGGAATCGGGATTGGGTGCACAGGGCCAGTGGACCCGGTGTCGGGTGCGTTAGGCAATGTCAACCTATTGCCGGGATGGGAGGGTGGCAACCCGGTTGAGACACTGTCAGCGAAATTCGGTGTGACGGCGGCGATGGAGAACGATGCAGACGCAGCGGGTCTCGGCGAAGCAGTGTGGGGAGCCGGCAAGGGGAAAGTCCGCCTGGTCTATGTGACCATCAGCACCGGAATCGGAGCCAGTGTGATATTTGATGGCAAGGTCTACCGCGGGGCGGGGGGCTGCCATCCCGAGATCGGACACCACGTTGTCGAACCCGCGGGTCCGCCTTGTTCTTGCGGCGCTCGAGGCTGCTGGGAAAGCCTGGCGAGCGGCCCTGCCATGGTGGAGTGGATTCAGGCCAATGCCCCGGCAGGTTACAGCCGCAACGAGTTGAGCGCCAAGCTGATCTGTGCACGCGCCGCCGAGGGCGATGAATGGGCCCGGCGAGCGGTCGAGCGCGAGGGATATTACCTGGGCGTCGGCTTCGCCAATATCGTCAGCGTGTTTACCCCGGACGCCATCGTGCTGGGCGACGGCGTGATGAAAAGTGCCGACTTGTTTCTCGATCGCATTCGCCAGGTTATCCACGAGAATTGCCGTCTCGTGCCCTTCGAGCGTGTGGAGATTTCACTCGCGTCCTTGGGCCCGGACGTGGCATTGATTGGCGCGGCCCAGGTTTGGCACCACCGTTTCGCGGTTTGAGTGAACAGCGCTCTCCCCTGGGGAGAGGGTGTCGCGCTCCGGCGCTCTCGTCAGCCGGAGCGCGTCGGGTGAGGGGTTACTTCGTTATTGACACTCTCAGGAGATCATCGTGCCTGCTAATACTAAGTACACCATTATTGAAAACGACTACGTCCGCGACATCCTGGACCAGCCCCGGGCGCTCGAGGCGACACTCCAGAATTTCAGTGTACCCTGCAGCTTCGCGCAGATTATCCGCCGTGTAGCACAGGGAGAAATACAAAGGGTTGTCCTGACGGGGATGGGCTCGTCTTTCTATGCCCTCCACCCGCTGCACGCGCGGCTTACGGCCGCCGGCCTTACCACCGTGATGCTCGAAACTTCGGAACTGCTGTACTATTTCCCAAGCCTGTTGGATGAACGGAGCCTGATCATTGCAGTTTCTCAATCCGGGCGGAGCGCTGAAACCGTTCGCCTTCTGAACGTAAACGCCCGCCGTTTCGTACTGATCGGCGTCACCAACACGGCCGACAGCCCCCTGGCCTTGCAGGCAGACAGTGTTTTCCTGACGACCGCAGGAGAGGAATTCTCGGTTTCCTGCAAAACTTATGTGGCAGCCCTAGCCGCGCTCGATCAGTTGGGATCTCTTCTCACCAATGCGGATCTCGTTGAGACCGCCGCCGAACTCGCGCAGGCAGTTCCTATCGTTCGGCGTTACCTGGCATCCTGGCGCGACCACGTGTTCGAACTCGCCGCCTGCTTGGAAGGCGCCCGCGACCTCTTCCTGGCCGGGCGAGGAGGGTCGCTCGCCGCTGTTGGAACGGGCGGACTCATCATCAAAGAGTCGACCCACCGTCACTCCGAAGGAATGAGCAGCGCGGCACTCCGGCATGGGCCATTCGAGATGCTGAGTCAGGAAACTTTCGTTCTGGTTTTCGAAGGCGACGAGAAAACCAGCGGATTGAACGTAAGACTGGTCGGGGACATCCGCCAGAACGGGGGCAGAGCGGAATTAATCGGGCCGAGTGCAGAACTCGCTTCCCTGCGTATTCCCCAGGCGCGTCCGAGTGTGTTGCCGATTTTCGAGATTCTTCCTGTGGAGATGGTTACCCTGGCATTGGCCGCACAAGCCGGCCGCGAGGCGGGTCGCTTCACTCTGGGGTCGAAGGTAACAGTCACCGAGTAGGTAGAGCGCTTGTGCCGTTCCTGACTAACCGCAGATAGGTAGCGCCGACCTTCAGAGCCTGCTCTGAGCGATGCGAAGGGTCGGCATCGTGCATGCTGACCTGAAGGTCAGCGCTACGCGAGGCCGCATCCCCGCCGAGGTTGATGCCCTCGCCCCCTTGGGGGAGAGGGTGTCCGTCAGCCGACGGACAGGTGAGGCGGTTGGTCCGTCACGATATTATGCAACCCTCAGCAGATTGCGAAGGAGCCGCTATCACTCATGACTCGTAGCAGATACATGGTGGCCGTGGTTCTTACCACCTTCTTTGTTATTTCTTTTCTGACCAACATCCTCGGACCCATTATCCCAGATATTATCAAGAGCTTTCACGTCAGCTTGACCGCCACAGCCCTGCTGCCGTTTTCGTTCTTTATCGCCTATGGTGTGCTGTCGATTCCCGCCGGCTTTCTGGTGGAGGCGTGGGGCGAGAAGAAGGTGATGGTGCTCTCGTTTGCAGTGGCTTTGCTTGGCGCTTTGTTCTTCGCGCTTCTGCCAGTTTATCAAGTTTCACTTGTCTCCCTTTTTCTGATCGGCGGAAGCATGGCCGCGCTGCAGGTCGCCATTAACCCTCTTTTGCGCGTCGCGGGCGGCGAGGAACATTTCGCCTTCAACGAGGCGTTCGCTCAGTTGGTCTTCGGCGCCGCATCGTTTGTCAGCCCGCAGGTTTACTCTTACGTGGTCCTGCACCTCGAGTCCCCGGCAAAGGAAAACCTCCTGCTAAGAGGTTTGAGTCGAGTGGTTCCGGCAGGTTTGCCTTGGGTATCCATGTACTGGATCTTCACGGTGGTTATTGCCGTCATGCTGGTGGCGCTCTGGACATCCCGGTTCCCGCAGGTGACGCGCACGGAAGATGAGAGAGCCGGCGCCCTCGAGATGTACGCGCATCTGATGAAGAAGAAGGTCGTCCTCCTGTTCTTCGCCAGCATATTCATGTACGTGGGCTCAGAGCAGGGAACCGCCGACTGGATTTCCGAGTTCCTCGCGCACTATCACGGCTACGATCCGCACACCACGGGAGCCGCGGCGGTGGCTTGGTTCTGGGGACTGATGACGGCGGGATGCGCGCTGGGCATGCTGCTGCTCAAGCTGTTGGACAGCCGCAAGGTCCTGCTTTGTTTCAGCCTCGCCGCGCTCGCCTGCCTGACGGTGGCCTTATTTGGGCCGGGACCTGCTTCAAAGCTGGCGTTTCCTGCCATGGGTTTTTGCGCGTCGGTGATGTGGCCGATCATTATCTCGCTGGGCCTGAACTCCGTGGCGGAATACCACGGGCCGCTCGCAGGCATACTCTGTGTCGGTATTATGGGAGGAGCTATCGTACCGTTGATCATCGGGCGACTCGGCGACGCTTTCGGGCTGCGCACCGGGATGATGTTCCTCTACGTGACCTTCGGCTGGGTGCTCAGCGTCTCCTTCTGGGCTAAACCCTTGATTGCCAACGTGACGCTTCGCGATAAGAAGGCGAAGTAGCACAGGCACTCCTGCCTGTGCGCACCGGTGTATTTCTCGCAGCCTTCGAGACAGGCAAGAGTGCCTGTCCCACTGCCTGATCACTTTTTGAAATAACTAAGGAAGAAATCTACCTTCGCAGGTTCGGCTTCCGCCATTGGTCCGACACGCTCTCCCAGGTCCATAGTGTTGTGACCGTCTGCGTCGTAGCTTGGCCATCGCGGGAGGCCTGATCCATTGGGATCGCCTGTTTTGGCAAAGTTGGACCAGTAGGACGCCATCATTTCCGATAGCTTGAAATCTACGGGTTTCCAAGGGCGATCGAGCAGCTTCAGGGTCTCAAAAATGTACGGAACTTCCGAAGTGTGGAAAGCACCGAACTCGGGATGCGCAGGCCAGGGTATGGGGCGATCGAAGAAGTAGGTGTAAACCCTCCCACTCCTCTTCACCTGGCTCTCGCACCAGAAATCGATGGAGACTCGAGCCCGGTCGGTCTGGCCCGCCGTTCTCGCAGCGGGCACGTCGGAGTCTTTGTCGACAGGATAGAGTCTCAGGAAAGTTACGGCCATGTCGCCGTAGGTCTTCTGCGCAGAGGTCGTGTAAGAAGCGACTGTGGGCGCCGTGGGTGCGCCGAAGCCGCTCGCAAAGGCGGCGTCGCCTGCGACCATGCCGACCATGAGCGGGACCTCATGCGCCGGATGTTGTGCAGTAAGCACCCATCCGTCCGTCACGGGAAATGCGGAAACTGAGGGAGCACCTTTGGCGCCGGGGGTCGCCGTGAAGAACTCCGAAGCTGGCAGCGCATGCAATTCGGCGAGCGAGTGAGCCCCCTTGGCTCCGGCGTACTTGAACCCTTGTTGTTCCCTTTGCTCGAGCGTCTCTCCCCCGCCATGCAGGTTTTCCGGGAACAAGCCGGGGCCGCTCTCCGCGATGGCCCTGGCAAACAGGCCCTTGGCCAACGGCGAACGCATCAGGTCAGCAACGGAGATAGCGCCTGCCGACTGTCCAAAAATGGTAACCCGGCTGGGGTCGCCACCGAATGCGGCAATGTTCTTTTGCACCCACTCGAGGGCCGCAATCTGGTCAAGCAATCCGTAGTTCCCCGAGGAGTGATGCGGCGATTCTTTCGTCAGCTCAGGATGCACAAGAAAGCCAAGCGCACCGACGCGATAGTTCGGAGTTACGACAACGACGCCCTTTCGGGCAAGTTCTGCGCCGTTGTAGACCGCTACCGAACTCGAGCCTTCGTTAAACCCGCCCCCATAAAAATAGACCATGACGGCGTGTTTTTCGTTAGCAGATTTCGCGGGCGCCCACACGTTCAAGAACAGACAATCCTCGCTCACAGCGCCTTGCGTCATGAACTCTTCCGTCCACGGAAGCCGCGAACCGGGCTCATTCTGCATGCAACTCGCGCCGAAATGATCCGCCTTTCGCACGCCCTCCCAGCGGGCGGCGGGCTGCGGAGGGCGCCAGCGCAACTCCCCAACCGGCGGCGCGCCAAAGGGAATACCCAGATACGCGGTGACTTCGTTCTTGTCAGTCGTTCCAGAAATCAATCCGCTGCTGGTTCGCACCGGTGCTTGCGAGCCATTCGGCGCCGCACCGATAAGCAGTAGGGCCGTCCCGAGAATAATGAGTCCGTTCCAGTGTCGCATGAATCGCTCCTGTCGACTGCGGGTATGACGTTAAGACGCGAAGAGTATACACCGCGGCACGGAAGATGGGAAAACGCGCGAAGCGCCTTGGAGTGCGGCAGCGACGCTGCCGCCGTGTAATCCCAACCCACGGCTGTAGCTGGCGCTGCCGCACTTCAAGGCGCATTCGGCTGAGTAATCTCAAAATAGATTCAGCATCGCAATTCGCTGAGGGATTTGATAACCTTTGGCGGCGCGAGCAGCTGTGTTGCATTGCGCAGGCAAATGCAACACGCTGCCCGCACGATGTCATGCTGAGCGAAGCGAAGCATCCCCGCAGTTCGCTAAAGAGAACAACTACTGGGACCCTTCGCTGCCCTCAGGGTGACAGTCTGGCGAGCGTTTTGCCCTCTTCAGTAACGCGGCTCTAGTCAACAGCACGCGCCGCGCGCAGGCGCGGTGACGGCGATTCAATGGAGAAGCACATGACCAAGCATAGTCGTATCATCATGAGTTGTGTTCTACTGAGCGTTGCTGTACTGGTAAGTTCTGCCATGGCAACTGACCGGGTAAAGATCGCAAGCGGCATTCTGGAAGGCACGGTCAACGCCGACTCTTCGTTGCGGATTTTCAGGGGTGTTCCTTTCGCAGCTCCGCCGGTGGGCGATTTGCGCTGGCAACCGCCACAACCGGTCAAGCACTGGAGCGGCGTGCGCAAGGCTGTGGACTTCGGCCCCCGCTGCATGCAAGGTAGAGTATTTGGCGACATCGTATTTCGCAGCAAACAGATGAGCAAGGACTGCCTCAATCTGACGATCTGGACTCCCCCCCGATCCAAAAACCAGAGGCTTCCGGTATACCTTTGGTTCTACGGGGGCGGTTTCGCCGCCGGAGCCAACGACGAGGCCCGATACGACGGTGAGAGCTTCGCGAAGCACGGCATCGTGGTAGTAAACGCGAACTACCGGCTGGGCGTGTTTGGCTTCCTGGCTCATTCTGAACTCACCGAGGAATCTCCCCACAAAGCGTCGGGCAACTACGGACTGCTCGATCAGGTCGCGGCGCTCGAATGGGTGCGGCAAAACATCACGGCATTCGGCGGCGATCCGCAGAAGGTGACCATCGGCGGAGAATCGGCCGGATCGCTTTCGGTCAGCGCGCTCATGGCCTCCCCACTCTCACGCGATCTGTTCCAGCAGGCAATTGGCGAAAGCGGAGCTTTTTTCGGACCGGTCGGCGGGCGCGGCCAATCATCACTGGCGGAAGCTGAAAAGCAGGGCGCGGAGTTCGCCGCGAACATCGGCGGCGACAAAAACCTTGCTGCGTTGCGGGCCATGCCGGCTACGGATCTGCTCGCTGAGGCCTCGAAGAAGGATAACGGATTCGGCTTTTGGCCCATCGTGGATGGCTACTTTCTTCCCTCCGATGTATCTTCCATCTTTGCCCAGGGGAAGCAGAGCCAGGTTCCGCTGCTGGCGGGGTGGAACGCGGACGAGAGCCGGATGGAAGTGCTGATCGCGAAGGAGAGGCCTAACGCCCAGACCTTCGCCGAGCAGTTGCGTCGCGAATACGGGCCTCGCGCTGACGATGCCCTGAAGGTGTACGGCGCATCCACCGACGAGGAGGCGCTGCGGTCCGCCGGCGATCTGGCGAGCGACCGGTTCATCGTCTTTGGTACGTGGAAGTGGCTCGACAAGCAGGCAAAAGCCGGAAACACGGTTTACCGGTACCAATTCGACCAAACCGTCCCGATTCCGGAGGCGGACAAAGGAACCGGTTTGAAGACTTTCGGTTCGCCGCACGCCGCAGAACTCGAGTACATATTCACGATGCTCGATTCAAAGAAGGCGGACTGGCAGCCAGACGACTACACGGTGGCCAAGACGATGAACGCCTACTGGGCGAACTTCATAAAGACCGGCGATCCGAACGCGCCCGGCCTCGCAAACTGGCCGCAGTTCGGCAAGACTCATGAGGTGATGCACCTCAATGTCCAGTGCCAGGCCCTGCCCGAGGAGCACCGGGACCGCTACGAGTTCCTCGACTCCGCTCCGGCGGTGGTCAGCAACCGGTGAGCACACGCGCTGGTCCGGAGCCCTCGCGCCGGCGGGCCTACTTCTTGGCGAAGTCGACTTCGCACGGGCGGCCCTCCACGCGTTTGCCGGTTCCTTCCTTCTCGGAGAATTTTCCCTCGACGTGGTAACCAAAAGCGCTGCCACGCGGACGGTGGCCGACCGCGACTTCCTCGGCTCCCACCAGTCCCTTGGCGTAGAGCTTCATCGTTCCGTCAGGGAGGATTTTCCCATCCAGCTCGAACCGGCCGGGCTTGCCCTTGTCGCCTTTTTCACCGTGCAGCACGCCGTCCTTCACCGTTGACGGGAATTGATAAGAGTAGCCCAACGCCCCCTCCGTGTTGCTGCACGAAACCGTGGTATCCCAGGTCCCATCAAAGTGCTTCGTATCATCTTCGGCGCTAGCAGCAGTCAAGCATATAACCAAAATACAAATGCCCAGCCCGATCGTGCGTCGCATGATGTCAAGCCTCCTTGTTTGGCATTTCAAACGGAATACACCGCCGCTACCTCATAATCAACAATCGACGGAATGGTGAAGGCGAGCGCCCCATCCGCCACCTGGAACGGAACGTCGGCTCCAGCGCGCAACAATTGCACCCGCGACACCTTTCGGCCCTGCGGCAATTGCATCCTGACGCGCTGCGCGCCGATGGGATAGAATTCGCGGATCCAGCCGCGGTGGACCGCCGGATTCGTGTAGTTGAGCACATGGACTGCGAAGCCCGCCTGAGTTTCCCACGCGAAGGTTTCGATCAGTCCCTCTCCCGCAATCGTTACCGGCTGGTCCTGACCCGCCACCCACCGAATGGAGTTGCGCAGGAGCCGGCTGAGATCGGTGTGCCCGGAGTGCCAAAGGGTTCGGTCGACATCACCGGGAAAATAGATCAGCCGGCTCTTCCCCTTTTCGCGGAGGACCACTGCGGGCTCTTGGGTGTGCGAAGGATCGGGATAGGAAAGTTCCGGAGGATAGGCGACGGAGCCCGGCACTACGGTCATGATGGGGTCCTCGACGGCTGCCAGGGGCACTCGGTACTCGGCGCCCGCAATCCAATTTGTGCCTGTGAATCCATCGAGGATGGCGTGCTGCTTCTCGATGCGCGCTGAGTAAGCGTTGCCGGTTGTGCCTATGATCTCGCCCGCCTTGCGGATTCCAAAAACCTCAGCCAGCCCGAATTCCGGCCGCTTCCGGTTGCGCTCAGTGTACAAACCGGTTTCAAAGGTCGCCAGCAGCGAGCCACCCGCATCCGCGTATTCGCGCAACTGCCGGAGCTCAAAGTCGCTGAGCAGGGCAATATTCGGTAACAACAGGGTCGAGTATTGTTCGAGGTCGGGGAGCGCGAGTTTCTCCTCATGCACGAAGTCGAACAGAAAACGCCCCTCGAGCAGTGCGTAGTACAGACCCTCGATATACTGCATGGCCGAAGCTCCCCGGGGAGGTTGGTAGAACAACTGGGTGCGTTGTCCCATCACCACGCCGATTGATGCGATCGACTGTTTGTTGATTAAATGCTGATCGTGCTGCGCGGTCCAATTGAAGAATTCGCGCGCCGGTTCAAGCGAGCGCCGGTCTTCGCCCAGCCCATTCTCGGCGCCCACGATGTGCTGATAGGGCGCCATGCCGCTGGCCACGGTTTCGTCCATCCACATGCGGGCTTCGGCAAACGACTTGGCCACGCCGCGCCAACGGACCGGCCCCGTAGACCATGCTCCGGTCACATTGGTCGCCATCTTGCCTTTCTGCACGGCCCGGCAAACACGCCCCTGCATCGCGCATCCCCAAATCGGCGCATCTTCCCCGCCCCGCCCCTGGTTGTCGGCTTGGAACCACTCGCACAGCTCGCCCAGTTCCACCAGGTTGGCCGAGCAACGGATTCCTCCGCCCAGATTGGCGAAATAGAAATTACCGGCGTACTTTTCCTTGGCGATCGAATCGTAGAGCTTCCAGAGGAAGATCGTGCGCTCGTTAAACTTATCCCAGTACTCGAGCGTTCCGCTCGGCGGCAGCTCGCGGCAGATCGCACAATGGCAAACTGGCAGACTTCCCAGGGGCGGCCAGGCGTTGGTAAATAGTCCGTCAACATCATAACTTGAATTAATCTCCCGCATGATGGCTGGGATGTAATCGGTCATGTAGGTCGAAAACATGCACGTCCGGAACAACCGGTCGTCTTCGTCGTGGACGACCGGCCGGCCTTCCGCGTCCTGCTGGAACCACTCAGGATGCGCCGCGACCGCGTCTGCCCAGTTGAGATCGGGGCTCAGGCGGGCGATCACGTGCAGCCCGCGTTTCTTCGCCGCCCGGCAGCAGTCCCCGAAAAAGTCGCGGTCGCCGAGATACTTGCCCTTTCGGTGAAAGGGCACTTTTGTTTGATAGAAAGCCAGGATTCCGGTGACGCTCACCAGCACGGCGTCCACCTTCAGGCTGGCCCAGTAATCAGCCCACTGCTCGATGTCAAGCGTTACCGGGTCGTGCTCGGTCATATTCAATTGACCGATGCGGCGAATCTTCCGCTGCCAGAGGACATCCGGACCATCACCGACTCCCGGCCCCAAGGAAGAGGGCGCCGAAGCATCGTCTGATCTTCGCTTCGCTGCGGAAGGGACTATAGGCTGGCGGGTGGCCATCGCCACCGCAGGCACCGCCATGAATTCGCGACGATTCATTTCTATTTTGCCTCCGTGGTGAATAACGAGTCAGGAGCCGGTCTGCCATCCCCAAGCCTGGTTATTGTACCTCACTCGCCCGTCATCTATTGTTATACTCCTTGATCGCAAGGCGGCCGCAAGGACCGCGTCTACGACTGGAGGAATCGATGACAACGGGGCTTTTCCAACCTATGCGCCGCAGAGCCTTTGTGGGGGCAGTGTTTTCCGGCCTGGGCATCACTGGTCTCAACGCCAGGCCGACCAAACCGAGAGTCGGCGACATTCCCATGCGAGAGTTCGGGAAGACTGGGGTGAAGCTGACGGTCATCGGTCAGGGTGGAGCGCGCCTGGCCTTAACGCGCACCAAGGAAGCTGCGCGGGCTCACGTGCGCCACGCTTACGAACTGGGCTTGAACTATTTCGACTGCGCTCACGGTTATTGGGACGGGCATTCCGAGGAGATCTACGGCGACGTGCTCGCCGAGGTGAGGAAAGAAGTCTTCGTCACCACCAAATGCATCAAGCGCACCCGAAAAGAAGCCGAAGAGGACCTTCACAGTTCACTCAAGAGCCTGAGAACGGATTACGTGGACTTGTGGCAGATGCACGGTGTTCAGGACTCGACCGATGTCGAGAAGATCTTCGCGCCGGGGGGAGCGATTGAGGCCTTCGAGGGCGCGAAAAAGGCCGGCAAATGCCGCTTTTTCGGTTTTACCGGGCACCACGATCCCAATACCCATGTGGCAATGCTTCAGGCATACGATAAATGGGACTCCATTCTGATGCCTCTTCATGCCGCCGACCCTGCTTACCTGAGTTTTCAGAAGATCACTTTGCCGCTGGCGGCGGAGCGCGGCATCGGAATTCAAGCCATGAAGGTCTTCGCTAACGCATTTTTGTTGCGCGTTTTGAATGCCGAGGAATGCCTGAGGTACGCCCTCAGTTTGCCGATCCATTGCGCCACCGTCGGCTGTAGTACCGTGGGACAGCTCGATGACGACGTGCGCATCGCGCAGAACTTCAAACCGTACACGCCGCAGGAAATAGACGAGCTGGCGAAGCTCGCAATAACCGCGGGCCCCGGCGGCCTCAAAGGACCGGCGCTGGAATATTGGAAGATCGGCGGCGAGTGGAAGTAGGCGGGCGATCCGGAACGCGCGTAAGCCGGCCCTGAAACCAAGGTTGCCTCAGGGGCTGGAGAGTCCGTGTGAAAACCTCATTCCGGATGTCATTGCGGAGCGAAGAATCTCGCTCTGCCGCTCAGGGTAAACTCCGCGAAGAGCCTGTCCTGAACGAAGTGAAGGAATCTCGCTCTGGGTGCTCAGGGTAAACTCCGCGAGGAATCTCGCTCTGAAGGTTCGCAAGGGCAGAGCGAGATTCCTCGTCGCCTGTGGCTCCTCGGAATGACACAAAAGCACAGACCCTGAAGCCCCGCCCTTCCAGTCCCGACGTGAAATCCACTATTGCAGCGCGGAATGAGTCCCCGCTCCTGCAGCTCTGCGGCTGTTCTGCGTTGAATTGTGCCGCGGCTGTGGGGGCGGTTCGCGATCCACCCCTACGGACTTACCGAACACCGCGGGGGCGCGAAGCTCCGCGGCCTCTGCTTGTTGCAGCTCTCCGTAACACAGGGCTTCGCATGGGGCCACCCGGCGTCTGCCTCAGGAGCACCACTCGTCGCCTGCAAATCTCGAGTTGCTGGAAGTTGAATCTTGGACAGGTAAGGCGTTGGTGCGGAAGGGGGGACTCGAACCCCCACGGTCTTACGACCGTCAGCCCCTCAAGCTGGTGCGTCTGCCAATTCCGCCACTTCCGCACGAAAGGCAGTTTTAAGTCGTCAGCTATCAGTTCTCAGTTTTCAGTCTAACTTAATTTGGCGTTCATCGGCCCGCATCACCGTCGCAACTTCACGGCGGGTTCTGACTGACAACCGATCGCTGACTACCGACGACTTCTTTCTACTTCTTTGCCGGCGCCGCCGGCGCAGGCGGCGGAGGCGCTGGGAACGCGGGAGTCATAGGCGCCGACTTGACCGGCGCGTGCTCCAGCACGGAACCCGACGAGTTTTTCGAGGCGTGAATCGCCAGGCTCACCGAAGTGACTATAAAAAGCACTGCCAAACCCCAGGTGATCTTTGCCAACAATGTCACGGAACCGCGCGGCCCGAACGCCGCCTGGCTTACGCCGCCGAAAGCCGCAGTGATATCAACGTTCTCGCCACCCTGAAGCAGCACCGTGCCGATCAACAGGATGCTCGATAGGATGTGAATAATCTGAAGAACCGCAAACATACTGGGAAATCTCTCTCCGGCCGCCTCAGCCGCGGGGGTAATTCACCAGGGCTCGAAAGGAATCGACCTTTAGACTTGCCCCACCGACCAGGGCTCCATCAATTTCTTCCTGCGCCATCAGCGTGCCTACATTGTCCGGCTTCACGCTGCCGCCGTACAAAATCCTGACGCCGTTCGCCTCTTGCTCTCCGAACTGCCGCCGCGCCAAACCGCGAAGCAGGCGGTCCGCGTCCGCCGCCATCTCGGGCGTGGCGGTTCGTCCGGTGCCGATGGC
This sequence comes from Terriglobia bacterium, assembly GCA_050010015.1. GTDB lineage: Bacteria > Acidobacteriota > Terriglobia > UBA7540 > UBA7540 > CAVROP01. The sequence continues at coordinate 10,701 of JBEKLY010000194.1, read as the reverse complement.
CCACACAGGTTCGTACGCAATCATAATACGGGAAAAGTCCCCCGGGGTCAATCCGGCCGTACCACCAACGAACTGGCTCTCGAGGACCTTCTCAGTCTCACCGCTTTCCCGTTCAGCCAGGGTCTCACCGACGCAGACGATCGGCGTCAGCCCGGCGGCGAGTGCAGCCTTCACCTTTTTGTTCACCTGCTCGTCGGTTTCGCCGCAGTTATGGCGCCGCTCCGAATGCCCAATGATCACGTGGGTGCATCCGGCGTCGCGGAGCATCCCCGTCGAGATGTCTCCGGTGTGCGCGCCTTCCTTGTCCCAGTGGCAGTTCTGGGCCGCAACCTGCACTTTGCTGCCCTTTGCCGCAGCAGCCGCCGCGGCGAGCGCCGTAAAGGGCGGCGCGACGATCACCTCACAATGGCTGGCCTCCGCCGCCACCGGCTTGATCTTCTCAATGAAATCCACCGCCTCGGCGATGGTCTTGTACATTTTCCAGTTACCAGCAATTACGGGTTTACGCATATGTGATTTCCTTGGTTAATAGTGGGCGATCAAAGGACCAGTTTAGAAACCCCTCACCCGTCACGCTCTGGCTGATGAAAGCGCCAGAGCGTGACACCCTCTCCCCAAGGGAGAGGGATATCCACTCGATCTTACGACCGCTTACTTGTCGTTTAGGGCTGCAACTCCGGGCAACGTGAGCCCGGAGAGGAACTCGAGCGAGGCGCCGCCGCCGGTGGAGATGTGGCTGATTTTATCCGCCACGCCCATCTTCTTTACGGCCGCCACGGAGTCGCCGCCGCCTACGATCGAGACGGCGGAAGAAGCGGCGACTGCCTTAGCGATGGCCAGGGTGCCCTCCGCGAACTGAGGCATCTCGAAGACGCCCATGGGACCGTTCCAGACAATGGTCTTTGCTCCGGCGATTTCCTGGGTGTACTGGGCGCGTGTGGCGGGTCCGATATCCATCCCGATTTTGCCCACGGGAATGTTGACATCGTTCACCACTTCCGCCGGTGCGCTGGCGTCGAATTTCTCCGCCACCACGTGATCTTTAGGGAGCAGGAACTTCTTACCACTGCTTTTGGCGGCCTTCAACAGTTCCCGAGCGCTTTCCAGCTTGTCATCTTCCACCTTCGACAGGCCCACTTCCACGCCCTCAGCCTTGAGGAACGTGTAAGCCATCGCTCCGCCGATGAGCACGGTGTCCGCAAGCTTCGCGAAGTTCTCGAGCAATTCGATCTTATCCGAGACTTTGGCACCGCCCACGATTGCGACATAGGGGCGCGCCGGGTTCTCGACTGCTTTGCTGAGGTATTCGAGTTCCTTCTCCATCAGCATGCCAGCCGCACAAGGAGAAAGGAAATGCGTGATGCCCTCGGTCGAAGCATGGGCGCGATGCGCGGTGCCGAAAGCGTCATTGACGTAGAGCTCGGCCAAGGCGGCGAGCTTCAAAGCGAAATCCGCCACATTCTTCTCCTCTTCCAGGTGGAAGCGCACGTTTTCAAGCAGCAGCACTTCCCCATCCTTCAGCGCCTGGGCCTGCTTCTCCACTTCCGGGCCCACGCAGTCAGCGGGGAAGACCACGGGCTTCCCGAGAAGTTCCGACAGCCGCGTGGCCACCGGCTTCAGGCTCATCTTCGGATTGGGTTTCCCCTTGGGCCTTCCCAGGTGCGAAGCCAGAATCAGCCGTGCGCCCTGGCCCAGAGCGTACTGGATGGTGGGAATAGAGGCGCGAATCCGGGTGTCGTCGGTGATCTGGGAAGCGTCGTTCAGCGGGACGTTGAAATCCACGCGCATGAAGACGCGTTTACCTTTCAGGTCAATATCGCGAATAGAGAGTTTTGCCATGGATAATTCCTTTTTTTAATGTCAGTTGTCCGTGGTCCGTCGCCGGTTGCTCGTGATAATTGGTTGTCCGCAATCCGCTGTCCGTTTCAGACTGAACGCCAGCCTTACCTTCGTCTGCAATCGGGCCCGTTGGGCGCAGGTAGGCCTTGGACCCGGGTCAGAGAGCATCGTTCAAAGGGTTGACTCAAATGGCGGTCCCTGCCCGCGAAATCCCACAGTTGCCCGTCGGCCAGTCGAGGTCCCAGATCAATTGAAATCCAAGGGTGAACGACGGACGACGGACAACTGACAACGGACCACGGACGTATTTTCTTACAGGGTCTTCGCCACGAAGTCGATCAGGTCGCGGACGCGGCACGAGTAACCCCACTCGTTGTCGTACCAGGCGACAACTTTCACCAGGTTTCCGTCAATCACTTTGGTGAAACCGGCGTCCACCATGGACGAGTGCGGGTTGCCGGTGAAGTCTTTGGAGACCAACTCCTCTTCGACGTATTGCAGGATGCCCTTCATGGGGCCTTCCGCGGCGGTCTTGAGGGCGGCGTTCACGGCTTCCGTGGTGGTCGGCTTCTCAACGAGCACGACCAGGTCAACCACCGAAACGTCCGGAGTGGGGACGCGCATCGCGTAGCCATCCAGCTTGCCCTTGAGTTCCGGGATCACCAGTCCGATGGCCTTGGCAGCACCGGTCGTGGTGGGAATCATGGAGAGGGCGGCGGCGCGGGCCCGGCGCAAGTCCTTGTGCGGCAGGTCCAGAATGCGCTGGTCGTTGGTATAAGCGTGGATGGTGGTCATCGAGCCTTTGAGGATCTTGAAATTGTCGTTAAGAACCTTGGCAGGGGGCGCCAGGCAATTGGTGGTGCAGGAAGCGTTCGAGAGGATGTTGTGCTTGGCCGGATCGTAGGCCTGCTCGTTGACACCCAGCACGATGGTGATGTCTTCACCTTTGGCAGGCGCCGTAATGATGACTTTCTTCACGGTGCCCTTCAGGTGCTTTTTTGCATCCTCCGCCTTGGTGAAAAGGCCGGTAGATTCCACCACAATCTCCGCACCCAGCGACGACCAGTCAAGCTCGGCGGGGTCCTTGGTCTTGAAGACATTGATCGACTTGCCATTCACGGTGATAAAGTCACCGGCGAAACTAACTTCGGCGCCAAAGATTCCAAAGATCGAGTCGTACTTCAATAAATGAGCAAGAGTCTTCGGGTCGGTGATGTCATTGACCGCCACAATGTCAATCCCCGGATCGTTGAGAGCGGCGCGAAACAGGTTTCGTCCGATGCGCCCAAAGCCATTAATTCCAACCTTAACAGACATAAATAGTCCTCCATTGTTCTTAGTTACAGAATCGAATTCGAACCGAAAATCTTACGCGGGTTGGCCCCGGTTGTCAAACGCTCTACAGTGGACTTCACATGCATAGCCGACATATCGTCAGAGGGTGCCTGTAGGGCTTATTGTGGGGCTCTTTGCGGCGGGTAGACAGCGCGTGGAACTAGCAGTTCATGTAGCCGACTTATAGTCACCTCAGCTCCAGCTTCGAAAGCTGAGAGTTTCGCTTAGATTGCGTCAAAAGGCGTAGATTCTTGACTGTTAAGCGTGCGAAATGAGCTCACTTGCGCTGCAAAAAAGCGAAAAGTGCGGGAGGGATTCGCCTCTGAAGTCGAACGGCGAGAACTGATTCGCGAAAGGAAATGCCGGTTTCACGCCAAGGCACAAAGTAGGCAAAGCCCGCGAAGAGCTTGCGGGTGCGATTAGGGGGATTTGTCACCGCGCGAGGGCGACCGGGGTCAGGCAGAGCAATGGGAATCGAGTTCACCGGACATTATGTACGTCGTCGGCGAGCCCACGCGTCGATAGCGGTCGATCATTTCGGATTCGTCCAGGTCGGCGCCCTGCGCATGCCTTGCTCGTCACTGCTTTGCGCCGCCCTGTTTCACCAGTTCCATATCGATCGTGATTGTGACATTCTCGGAGACCATGGCGGCGGGAATGGCGCCCACTCCGAAATCGCGCCGGTTGACGGTGGTGGTCGCGGAGGCGCCCATGTGCGAATTCCCCCGCGGATCTTTGAAGGGTTCGGAAGGACCCTCGACTTCCAGCGCCACTTCCTTGGTCACGCCGTGAATAGTAAGGTCACCCGTTATCCTCAGCTTACCCGGGCCGGCAGATTCGACCCGTTTGGATTTGAAGGTGATTGTAGGGAACTTCGCCACATCGAAGAATTTCGGGCTGCGCAGATCGTTATCGCGCATTTCAACGCGAGTATCCACGGACGCAGTGTCAATCGTGGCTTCAATGGACGATTTGGACGGGTCCGAGGGGTCGTACTGAACTGTGCCACCCAATTTGGTGAAATTGCCCCGAACGGTAGAGATTCCCATATGGCGCACCGCAAACTGTGCTGCACTGTGCGCGGGGTCAAGCTGCCAGGTTTCGGTCTGCGCCGCCACAGAGACCGCCAAACCCATTGCCAATACTAAGATCCATGCTTTCCGAGCCATCATAGCCCTCCGTTTTTGTTGCGTTCAGCTACTTTTCCACCCTCTCGCAGTGACCTGAAACCACCACCCTTCCGATTGTTGCAACGGATTTAGCAGGGTCGAGCCGCCTCGGCATCTAACGGGCATCCCCTAAAGCCGTTTGAAACAGACGCGGATGAGAGCCTAGTCAGTAGTCGATATGGCTATATTTTAACCTGTCGCGAGGACAAGTTCAACCCACTACCGCAACCCGCTATGCTATCGTGGGGATGAGAACACAGATTCCAGCGCCGCTACAGAAACTACAAGAAGAAACGTGTCATTCCGAGCGAAGCGAGGAATCTCGCTCTGCTTCGTGCCAATCGACGAACAAGGACCAGGGCGAGATTCCTCGCTTCGCTCGGAATGACAGGGCATCTTCAAACAGGGAGGGCCTTATGACAGATCTCAACCCGCAAAGGAAACAGATGGCCGACGATTCGATGGTGCGAAACCTGGACGCACAGGCGCGGGCGATCTGGCCGCAGGAAAGCGCGCTATTTGGCCGTTACGCGCTGCCTGTTAATCCACACATTCTCGATGCAGGGTGCGGCACGGGCGAGATTTCGTCACGGCTGGCGGAGCTATTTCCAAACGCTCGCGTACTGGGGGTCGACATTATCGACAAGCACCTGGACCTCGCTCGGTCGCGCTACCAAAGCCTTGCCGCGCGGTTGTCGTTCGAGCACCAAAGCGTGTTCGAGCTCGACGCAGCCGACCATTTTTTCGACCTCACGGTGTGCCGTCACTTGCTTCACTCAATTCCCTACCCCGATCGCGTGCTCGCCGAATTGGCGCGCGTCACGCGGCCTGGAGGTTACCTGCACCTTATTCCGGAAGACTACGGGATGGTTCATTTCCAGCGCGGCACGCCTGATCCGCGAGACTTCTGGCACGAGGTCCCGGCGCGCTTCGGAGCCATGACCGAGACCGACCTCTTCATCGGCCGGAACACCTATGGAATCCTCGCGGCGATGGGCCTGGAGGAAATAACAGTGGACTACGTTATCGTCGACACGGTTCGTGTGCCCAGGGAGACCTTCGCCGCAATTATCGAGGCTTGGCGCGACGGCTATACGGGGCCGATCGGAGAGCTGGTGCCTTCGGCGCGCGACTCGGCGTGGACGTGTTTCAATCAGATGATCTCCAACATCCGCGATCCGCACGGATATGCAGTGTGGATGGTGCCGGTGGTGAGTGCGCGATTGCCGCGGGGCCAGGCGGCTTCTTCGTAAGCCTTGACTCAATATTCCAAATCCAATAAGAAACACATACGCTCCTCTTTTTTGCCGACGCCGTGGCCTCTGTGGCGAGGCTTGTTGATTGCCGTTTTGAGTTTTCTGCGTTCAGTTAACCCCGAATTCCGAAGTTGCGAAGATCAGTGAGAAGAAACCCCTCACCCGGCTCGCTACTCTCGCCACCCTCTCCCCCCGGGAGAGGGCTGAAAACCATCGTCGTTGACGGCCCTCTCCCTCGGGGAGAGGGTGACCTGCTGCCGGCGCGTTCATCAGCCGGAGCGGGCCGGGTGAGGGGTTACTTCCGAGGAATCTGAACACCCGTTCCGTTCTCGAGGTCAACTTCGGAATTCAGGTTAACGGACTCTTCGGGCCGCGTTTCACCCCGCAGACAACCCTCTTGCCTCGGCCGGATGTGCTATCGTTGGAAACAATGATGCTGGCACTACAAGGCCAATGGCTCGCGATCCTGCTGGCACTGCAGCTCCCGGCGGCACCCTCAGGCGAAGTCACCAACGTCGAGCTCCAGCCGGCGACCGTTCAGGCCTTCAACCGATACGTGCAATTGACGGAAGCACGAATCAATGGCGAAGTGTCAACGCCTGACAAATTTCTTTATGTGGATGGATACCCGCCTGAGCGCCGGTCTCAAGCGCTTGCAGCCCTCCGGCGCGGCGAGCTGCTCATGGAGCAGCTTCAGACAACGGATCGTTCCGGCAAGGCAATCGAAGCGCCGGGCGGCCTGATCCACCACTGGCTGGGCGCGATTTTTGTTCCTGGAGCCACTCTTCAACAAACCTTGGCGTTTGTGGAAGACTACGATCACGTCCAGGACATTTATAAACCGGAGGTGGTTCGCTCGCGTCTGCTCAGCAGGCACGGCAATGACTTCAAGATCTACTACAGGCTGAGAAAAAAGAAGGTCATCACCGTTACACTCGACACGAATCATGACGTTCACTATTTCCAGGTGGATTCGAAACATTGGTACTGCCGCAGCTACTCGACCCGAATCGCAGAAGTGGTCGATGCCGGCACGGCGAATGAGCGCGAGAAACCCATTGGCCATGACCGAGGGTTCCTTTGGCGAATCAATTCTTATTGGAAGTTCGAAGAGAAAGACGGCGGCGTGTACATCGAGTGCGAGTCAATTTCACTGACGCGAGACATTCCCACAGGACTAGGTTGGCTGATTAAGCCCTTCGTAACCAGCATCCCCAAAGATTCCCTCCGCATGACCATGGATTCGACACGGGCGGCGCTGGAGGCGGGGAGGAAGGGAAGTTAGAAGCTGGAAAACGGAGAATAAAAGCAGTTTCAAAATTCCCTGTACCCGATCGCAACTGGGTTTTTCGAATACGCAGGAAGCCCGTGCTGCACCGACGGTGGGGCCTAGGCGCCGACCACCGCCGCTCCCCGGAGGGGAGCAAATTGAGTAGCCGGGGGAGAAACCCCCGGACCGGGCGCTACACCCCGCCTTCGGCACGCCTCTCCCCGCCGGCGGAGAGAGGGGAAAGGGGGTGAGGGGGGCACGTTTCCAGGGGCGTTGCCCCCGGCTACTCACCTTCAGCCACTGCAGGGCTAAGACTGGATCGAAGTTCTTCCGTGGGGCAACAGACAAGCCGCGGACCCCCACACCGGGATCCGCGCTACCTGACCGGTCGAATTTCGGAAGAGTAGCTGGAAATTAGAAACTGGAAAATGGAGAGCGTGGAACTGCTTGCCCGTCTCTCGACACTCTGGGGTTCGTGAGCGCGCGCCTGCGTTTCAGCGATCAATCCGCCTTTAGTTGCGTCAGCCCAGTGCGTCGCTGCTCTTTAGCCATCCAGATTTTGTTCAGTTCCTGCGCGGCATTGTCCGAAGCGGCCCGCGTGAGGAAAGAGTATTCGACGGCCGGCTGTTCGCTGGCTGGAGCCCACGAATCGATGACGTGAAACCAAGTACGGCCGTTGCGTTCCCAACAGATCACCTGATAGCGCACGTCGTCCATTAATTACCTCCCTCTTAAGATCCCAATCGAGCCGGCGCCGGCTGTGCCAGAACATGAAAACAAGATCGTAGGGGACGGCTTGCTGTCCGCTGTCCGGATCAATCTTGCAACATCCCGGGTAGGGCAAGCCCTACCCCTACACTTTTGCGGAGCGGCAAAGGATCTTAGCCATTTCCTAGTTCGCTCTCTTCTGCTCAAGCAATGAGTATAGCACAGGCATTACCAGCAAAGTGATGAAGGTCGAGATGGAGAGCCCGCCGATGACGGCCAGGGCCAGGGGTTTTTGCAATTCCGCTCCTGCCCCTAAACCCAGCGCCAGTGGAAGCAACCCGAACAGCGTGCACAGGGTCGTCATCAGAATCGGACGCACGCGGATCTTGCCGGCCTGCACCAGGGCTTCGCTGAGCGGCATTCCCTGCTCCTCCCACAACTTGTGCACATACTCAAACAGAATAATACCATTCTTGACAACCAGGCCCACCATCAGGATGATGCCCATGAATGACGAGACGTTGAGCGCCGTTCCGGTGGCCAGCAGCATCACGAAGACTCCGAGGAGTGAAAGCGGAGCCGCCGACATGATAATCAAGGCGGGTGCAAAGGCGCGAAACTGGATTACCAGCACAATGAATACCGCCGCGAGCGCCAGGCCCAGCACGGAAAGAAGGTCGTGGAAGGAGCTTTGCTGGCTTTCATAGAGACCGCCTATTTCGTAATTGGTCCCGACCGGAAACTGAATGGAACTCAGCAGATTTCTGACGTCGCCCACGGCGCTGCCCAGGCCACGGTTCTCAAGTCGGGCGGAAAGCGCCACCATCAAGCGCTGATTCTCGCGCGTCAATTCGCTCTCGCCCTGGCGGGTCTCGAACGAGGCCAAAGCGGATACGGGCACAATCTGCTTGTTCGGCGTGACGATGGGGAAATGCTCCACGTCCGGAAAGTTATAGCGGAACGAGTCAGGAAAGCGCACGCGAATCCCGATGGTGCGGTCGGTCTGGCGCAGGTCGGTTTCTGTCAGTCCCAGCAGGCCAGCCTGAATCTGCTGCGAGACTTGGTCGACGGTCATGCCCAGATGTCCCGCCTGAACGGAATCGACGTGCGCCACAATTTCCGGATTGCCTTTCAAAATACCCTGGAAATCCACGATGCCGGGAACCTTCTCCATCTTCGGCCCGATCTCGTCGGCGAGCTTTTCCAGTTCAGGCATGTTACTGCCGTAGATCTTTACTTCAATTGGATTCGGGCTCCCTTCCATGTCCCCGATCATGTCCTGGAGCACCTGGGTGAATTCAACGCGTACTCCGGGAATTGTGCTGAGAATCTTCTGGCGCAGATCATCCATAGTCTCGTCGATGCCGCGTTCACGCTCGGAACGCGGTTTCAGCTTGACCACGATCTCGCCGGTATTTTGCGTGGTCGCGAAAGGCCCCATCTCCGCCCCGGTGCGGCGCAGGAAGGCCTCAGTTTCAGGCGTCTTCTTAACTTCCTCCCCGACCAAATGGAAAATACGATCGGTTTCGGCCAGTGAAGTTCCTGGCGGGGTCCACATGTCGAGAACAAAGCCGCCCTCGTCCATTTCGGGGAGGAAGCCAGTCTCCGCTCGCGTGTAGATGAACAACGCCACGGCAACGGACACCGAAGTGACGGCAGCCACTACCCAACGCCTGCGAAGCGACCATCGAACCGCCCGTTCATAGGCCCGATTCACGGGCCCGATGAAACTCTCTGCGGTTTTGTGGTGCCGCTCCGGAGAAAGGAAGCGCTGGGAGAGAAGAGGTATCAGCGTGAGCGCAAAGACGAGCGAAAGAAGCACCGACACCGCGAGCGTGAGGCAGAGTGCGGAGAAGAACTCGCCCACCACGCCTTTGAGCAAGCTCAAGGGCGAGAAAACCACCACCGTCGTTGCCGTCGACCCGATCACTGCGCTCAGCAACTCCTGCGTACCTTTTTCGGCTGCTTCGGCGGGCGTCTCTCCCAATCCAAGATGGCGGTAGATGTTTTCAATGATCACCACCGCGTCGTCGATAATCAACCCGATGGCGACGGCGATTCCCCCCAGCGACATCAGGTTCAGCGTGCTGTGGAACAAATTCATGAAGAAGAATGTGCCGATGACCGTGATGGGAAGAGTAATGGCGGCGATTAGAGTGGTGCGGCCTTCGCGGAGAAAGAGAAAGAGGATGACAACGGCCAGGAAGCATCCGATCAGAACTGCATCGCGGATGCTGGCCACCGCCTCGCGAACGAATTCCGCCATGTCATAAACTACCGAGAGGTGAAGCGTCTTGGGAATCGCCGAGCCGAGGTTTTTCGCCAGCGCTTTGGCCTGGTCGGCCACTTGCAGAATGTTGCCGCCGATCTGGCGTGAGATGCTGATCAAGGCGCCCGGCTGGTTGTTTCCGTAAACCAGCATGCGGGGATCTTCGACTCCATCCCGCACTTCCCCGATGTCGCGCACTCGAATGGGCGTCTGGCCGTCCACGGCCACGACGGAATTCCGGATATCGTCAAGGTCGGTAAACTGGCCAGTGGCCAAAACGAGGTAGCGTGAATAGTCTTTGTCCAACCTTCCGACTGAGGTTATGTCATTCGTGGCTTTCAAGCGGTCCGCGATGTCAGGCAAAGTAAGGCGGTGGGCGAGCATCTTCTGCGGGTCAACGATGACCGATGCCTCGCGCGTATCGCTCGCTTCGACTTCCACCAGCGCCACGCCCGGCACTCGGTTGAAAAGCGGGCGCAGGTTGTAGTAGCCATAATCGCGCAGGTCGGAGTCCGGGACATTACCGTTCAAAACAAACATCAGGATAGGCCAGGCCGAGGGCGTGATGCGCTCGACCGAGACGTCGGTCCCCGCAGGCAGGTCAGATCTGACGTCGCTGACGCCTGCCTGCATGAGCTGAAGCGCGTACTGCATGTCCGTGTCGGGATTAAAAAGGACGGATATCTCTGTCGCGCCCCGGATGGTCCTCGAACGCACCCGCCACACACCCAGCACGGTTCGCGCCTCTTCTTCGAGCGGCCGTGTCACTGTCAGAAGCATGTTTTGAGGCGAGAGATCGCCGGAATGCGCGAGAATGACAATGCGCGGGAAGGAAAGCTCGGGATAAATGTTGCT
>JBEKLY010000193.1:0-15114 GCA_050010015.1 Terriglobia bacterium | reverse complement strand
CAAGGCATAAATGCGATATGTACCTTAATATGCATGTCTACACAATTAAGACCAAAATCACACTTAACCCCGCCAGGCAACACAAGTTATCTCAAAAACTTAGAGGTGAACATCCGTTACAACGTCGAGCACGCGCTTGAACACAACCGGCCAGCCATCGATAGGCCCCGTCGAAAGCGTGATCAAGGAATCCCCACCGAAATCCTCGGCGCGCGGCTTCGCAAGCTTCAAATTGAAGATTCCAGGAAGGAACCGCACAACGATGCCATGTAACTCACAGAGCGCCGCGACGGCCAGGCATCGCTCATTGAAGGATCGCATGGGAAGGCCGATCACAACTTCATCGACGACGCTGTTGCGGAGGAACTCTGCGAGGCCATTGAAATCACACACCAGAGGAAAGTGGCACTGACAGAATTTGTCGAAACCATTCCAGGATACGTCAACAAATCCAATGATTCTGTATCCGGATTCTGACCGGAACTCGAGCTTGCGGGCAAATTCTACCGCTCTCGAATTCGTTCCCACGATGAGGACGTGGCGCAGGTCTCGTCCCTGGCGTCGAAGGCGCTCAAGGAAGAACCTCAGGAAGAGGCGGCTTCCGATCGTCAGGCCGGTGCTCGCCATCCAGAACACCAGCAGGAAGGTAGGAGTTACCATCCTGATGGAAAAGAAGATTGACAGCAAGGTTACGCACAGCGTGCCGAGCGAGGTCGCCTGGAAGATTCTAATGGCCTCATCGCCTCGCGACACAAGTCTCTGCGACTCATAAACCTGCATCGAGACCAGCAAGATGTGCCACAAGGCGAGAAATCCGAAAAAGAGGATGAAGTTCTCCACCTTGATGCGCATGGAAAGGAAATCGGCAAAAGAAGCTTCTCCCCCCTGCGAGACCGGGACTGCGGCTACAACGAAAGCAAACGTCATCACAAAGAGGTCGAAAAGCTTTAGAGCCTTGATCTGAAGTTGTCGACGCACAATGCCCATGTTTGAACTCCTTGGTGCTTGGGTGAATCCGAGAGGGAAGAGCAACCTGCGGCGACTCCTGGTTGCGCTCCCTCGAAAATCGCTCCCTGTGGCACGGGCGTCTAGCCCGTAGTCGCGGGAGCGTCCCGCACTAGGGCGCTTGGCTTACGCCCTCGACCTTCATTTCTGAGGCGTGGGCCGCGCCCGCCTGGAGCGCCCCAAGTTGAGATTTGAAATAGGGTATGACCCGGTCGATGCCCTCGCGCAGCCCGACCCGAGGCCGCCACATCAGGGTGGAAAAGGCTCTTGAGATGTCCGGGCGTCGCCGCAGGGGGTCATCGACGGGAAGCGGTTCGAAAACAATCTCGCTGCGGTTGGCGGTCCGTTCGATGACGGACTTGGCCAGCGCCAGCAGCGTGATCTCCTCAGGATTCCCCAGGTTGACGGGGCCTGTCTCGTCCGACAGAAGCAGCCGGTACAGGCCCTCGACCAGATCGCTGACGTAGCAGAAACTTCGAGTCTGGGCGCCGTCTCCGTAGACGGTGACGGGTTCGTTTCGCAGGGCCTGGGCGAGGAACGTCGGCAAGGCTCGCCCGTCGTCAACACGCATCCGTTCGCCGTAAGTGTTAAAGATTCGCACAATCCGAGCTTTGACTCCGTGCTCGCGCATGTAGGCCATGGCCATGGCTTCGGAGAAGCGCTTGGCTTCGTCGTAGACGCTCCGCGGGCCGACAGGATTGACGCGTCCCCAATAGGTCTCGTTCTGCGGACACACATCGGGATCGCCGTAAACCTCCGAGGTGGACGCCAGCAGTGCGACACTCCCGTATTTTTTCGCCATGCCAAGCATGTGATAGGTGCCCAGCGAACCGAGTTTCAGCGTGTGAATCGGGTGTCGCATGTAGGCCTTGGGGCTGGCGGGAGAAGCGAGGTGGAGGATGTAGTCCAGCCCTCTGCCCGAAGAATGTCCGTTCCCGTTGAGCCTCGGCGCCGCCCGCGACAACAATTCGTCCAGGTTAATGGGATTGGTGACGTCATGCAGCACGAACACGAAGCGTGGGTGCTCCCACAAATGCTGGATGTTTTCAATTCGTCCCGTCAGCAGGTTATCCAGGCACAGCACTTCATGGCCTTCTGCGATCAACCGGTCGCAGATATGGGACCCCAGGAAGCCTGCCCCGCCGGTGACGATAGTGAGTGGTGACGCACTCCGCTTGCTCGCGATTTCAACCATTGAGATCCACTCCCATCCCGGTCCAGATTGGGGTGGCAGGCCGGGACTGACCCGACGCAGCCAACTCCCGCGCGTAAGGGCTTACACCCCTGCGGCCCATTCCGGCATAGCTGAACCCCGCCTGGCGCGCTTCTTCCGGGGCGAAGAAGTTCCGGCCGTCGATCAAAGCCGGGACCTGCATCAAGTCGCGCAATCGTCCCAAATCCAGATGTCTGTATTCATCCCATTCGGTAAGCAGCAACAGCGCTTCTGCGCCGCGCGCCACCTCATAGGGTGATTCGCAGTAGGTGACGCGTCCGGCCTCCGGCGGATAGAGGGCTTTGGCCGCGGGCATCGCCCACGGGTCATGCAAGCGTAATTCGGCTCCCTCCTTGAGCAGAGCGTCGACGATTTTCAGGCTGGGGCCTCGCGGATGTCATCAGTATTGGGCTTAAATGCGAGCCCCAAAACGCCCAGCTTCTTGCCGGATATCACCCACACCGAGTTGCGAACTTTGTCCAGGAAGACTTCGACGCGCTGGGAGTTGATGCGCTCCACGGCGCGCAGGAGGGAGCAATCCACACCCTGCTGCTCGGCAAGATGAGCGAGGGCACGGAGATCCTTGGGAAAACAATAGCCGCCGAAGCCGATTCCCGCCTTAAGAAAAGCAGGAGAGATGCGAGGGTCCAGCCCAAGGCCCTCCGCCACGCGCGTAACGTCTGCGCCCACCGCGTCGCAAATATCCGTCACCATATTAATGAAGGAGATTTTGGTCGACAGGAAAGCGTTGGCGGCGTGTTTGATGAGTTCCGCGGTGGTCACGTCGCTGACCACCATAGGGCGTTGAAGCCCGCTGTAAAGGTCGCGCAGGATGCCACGGGCTCGCTCCGAGTCGGCGCCAATCACAATTCGGCAGGGTTCAAAGAAATTCTCAATCGCCTGACCTTCTTGCAGAAACTCGGGATTGGAAGCCACGTCGAAGTCAGCTGCTAGAGATTCCGTTCCCGCGGGCAGAGCCTTCCCGCCCCCGTTTCCGCCTGCCTCGCTCGCCTTCAGTGCCGAGTAACGTTGGATGGTGCGCTGGATCCACAAGGCGGTAATCGCGGGCACCGTGCTCTTCTCCACAACGAGTTTGTACCCGTTCAGGTTTCTGCCAATGGTCCGGGAGATCGCTTCAATTTGCGAAAGATCGGCCGCTCCGTCCTCCCGTTGCGGGGTGCCAACACAGATAAACACCACCGTGGCAGCGCGAATGGCCTCAGTCACATCCGGCGTAGCCTGAAACCTTCCGCTGGCAAGGCTCCAGTTCAAAAGATCGTCGAGACCAGGTTCAAAGAAAGGGACCTTGCCCGACTTGATCAATTCGACCTTCGCCGCGTCTTCATCGGCTCCCACAACGTCCCAGCCGAGTTTCGTGAATCCCACCGCGGTTGGAAGGCCGACGTGGCCAAGACCCAGAACTGCGATCTTGTGAGGCCCGGTTGCCGCGTGGCCGAAGTCTGTTTCATTCATAGTCGTTCCTCCTTATCGATAAAGCTCCGCCCTGTGAGTCCCATGTCGGGATCCCCATAACCGTGTTGGTCGATTGACCGGCCGCCCTGAACAGCCGCTGGTATCCAAAACCGGCTCGTAGCGCCGGCCTTCAGCCTGCCAGTTGCCAGCCGTTCGCTCGGCTCAGGGCAGGCTCTGAAGGTCGACGCTACTTTCAAATCGGAACTACCGAACAGTCCCTGGTCCTGCCCTCAGGATCAAAGCCTCTCGTAGATCGCCTGCGGGATCGGATAGGTTCTGTTATTCAACACCACGCCCAACACATTGGCGCCGGCGTTCTCAAAACAGGCCTTTGCCTTGCACGCTGCGTCTCTCCGCGTCGAGTTGGCGGAAACGACCAGGATGACTCCGTCGGCGGCTTGCACCAACGGCAGCGCATCGGAGTAAACGTTGACCGGCGGAGAATCCATCAGTGCGTAGCGGAACTCCTGGCGTAACTCTACGATGCGACCCGCCAGCCTGCTAGTACTCGTTACGCCCGCCATGGGAGAAGAGCTTCGCCCGCTGGGTAGAAACCACAAGTTGGGGGTCGGAAGCTTCTGAAGATATTTCCGGATGGACTCCCCATTCAATAAGGCTTCACTTAATCCTTCGCGGTTTTCGACACCCAAACACAGGTGGAGGGACGGCAAACGCAGGTTCGAATCCACAATGCAGACCGGTTCTTCCACCTGGGCCGCTAAGGCTTCGGCGGCCCCGACGCAAATGGAAGAGCACCCGGTTCCGGCAACCGCACCGGCGAAGACCACCACTCTCCGCGATTCTTCCCCGGGCCGAAAGAAGACCCTCTGAACAAGCTTCATCAATTTCTCACGCGATAGCACATGCGCGTCCGGCACAGGACGCATTTCATAGGTACGGCCAACCGGCGGCTGCGGGGATGTGTCGCGTCGCCACCGCTCTTCTCTGGAAGCTCGTTGAAGCAATTCGAAGTTTCTACTCAAAGTGTACTCCTCGGGAGAATGCCCGTGCTTTTCACGGTGTCCCTGCCCGTTGGGCTTGGGTTGTCGGAACGGGCGAGCCGTCTCGCGTCTTCAGCCGGATTCTTTTCGTCAGTGCTTCTCCGGCATCGAGATGGAATCTTCCCTCCAGCGGCTTGATACCGGGCGGCGGTATGACTTTGCAGGTGTGCCACCCCGCCGGCAGCACCGTCTCCACCCGGCTCGCTCCGTAGGGCTGTCCGTCGATGTACACTTGCATGCCGGGGGGTTCGGTAACCACAGCGAATACGCCGGTCTCGTTACTGGTAAGTTCTGCCTCCAGCCACTTGTCCCGGCCCTCGTCCACGTGTACGCGTTGGGTCCACGTCGAATACCCCTGCATGGCAACTGATACGATGTAGGTCCCGGCAGCCAGCGAGAACATGTGAGGCGTAACCCAACTTGAGTCATCCCGGCCGTTGATGGAAATCCGCGAGCCCCGCACGTTGGATTGCACGACGAGTTTGCCGCGCACTCCCTGCGCGCCGAGGTCATCCACTGACGACGCAGTGCCTTCACGCAGCTTGTTTCGCCGGTTTACTGCTTGACCGCCGGAGGCGATTTCGTCGGTTTTTCGCCGCGCAAACGAGTGCCTGCGCGCGCCGGCCCTGGTGTTTGCGCCGTGCGGATTCGCGGTGTCTGTGGTTTGGGCTTGGGCGTCCGGGGCGCGCCCAGGATTGGCGTCGCCCGGCAGCGTACCCGGAGAGGCCAGGGAGGTCGAGCCAGGCGCGTCAAAAATCGGAGTGCGGGTCGCTTCCTGAGCGCGGCTATTAAGGTCGGTGCCGGTGGCCCGCGGAGGCGTGCTTCCGCGGGGAGGTTCTTCAATTTGTGGAGCCCGCGCAGGCGACTCACCGCCGGGGGGCACTACAGCACGCAGCTCCTTCGACGCCGCCTTGACGTATGTCGCGCCACGCGCTTCCTGCTCGATGAAATCCAGACTCCTTCCCAGCCAGGGAGCCCGCCAAGCGAGGATCGCGACAGCTACGATTGCCAGTGTGGCGAGAGCCGTTGCGCCGCGATTCGAGTTCCTGCGGGGAGTTCTGGCCGGCGCCGTATACCAGGGATTGTTGCCGGATCCGCCCGTCCAGTCGGGCGCGTAGTCGGAGAAGTCCACGCGATCCAAAAGATCACTGCCGCGTACCGGGGGGAATGCGCCAACATCCGCGCCAACCTCGGCATTTTCAAGCTTTGCCGCTGATCTTTCCGGCCCGCCAGGGGCGGTCCCAACTGCCGCCGTACGTTGCCGGGCAGGCGCTGCTGCATCCCGACGACCCTGCCCAAGAGACTCCAAGTTCAGGTCAGCAATAACCTCCCCCAAAGTGGAAACGTCGATGCTCTTCTGGTTTTTCGCGTAACCCAGGGACAACGCATGGAAACAGAGGTTGTTGATTACTCTTGGAACACCTCTGCTATACCGGGCGATCAACGCCAAAGCGTCGGGCGCGAATAACCTGCCCCCTTTGTAACCCGCCACGCGAAGCCGGTGCTGGATATACTTCTCGACCTCGTCCCCGCGGAGTAAGGGAAAATGCGTAATGATCGATATCCGTTGGCGTAGCTGCGCCAGTTGCGGCTTTGCCAGTTTATCGGCCAGAGCCGGTTGTCCGACCAGAACGATTTGCAGGAGTTTTGCTTCTGGCGTCTCGAAATTGGAAAGCATTCGCACCATTTCCAGGACCGAATCGTCGAGATTCTGCGCTTCGTCGATCAATACCACTATCCGCTTGCCGGTGCCCGAACTCCGAATCAGCAGATCGTGCAGTTGTGCCTGCAGGTCACTCAAATCTTCTCCTGAAGGCTCAGCCTCCAAATCCAGAAGGAGGTTCTTGAGGAGTTCCCTGGAATCCGTGTGGGCCTGGAACAGAAACGCCGTCAGCGCGGAGTCCTGCAGCCTGTCCATCAGCCGCATGATGAGGGTGGTTTTGCCAAGGCCTGGGGGAGCTATGAGCGCCATGAATCCACGGCCTGTCTCAATTCCGTAGACCAACGACGCCAAGGCTTCCTGATGCCCCGGCCCGAGGTATAGAAAACGAGGGTCGGGAGTAACGCCGAAGGGTTGTTCCTTGAGTCCGTAGAATTGAAGAAACATATAGAAACGCCCCTACTCCCGCTCGCTCGACAGTAAAAGTGAGTCGTCAGTCTCGTTGGCGCGCGCAAACGAATGGTGGGCGAGGACACCGTTGCCGGTCATCAGCCCAAACCGCGGAGGGCCGTCGGTTTTGGCGAAACAGGCGAGTACGGGGAGCTCCATGACCCCCGCAATCTCTTCGGGCGTACGGAAGGTTGGATCGAAATAGTCGGAGACGAATGCGGCGGCAATACTGATCATCAGCGCCACAACGGCTGCGGCTATAGCCAACACCAAGGGCGAATAAACCGGAAACGACGGGACCACCGGAGTCTCCGCGATCGCCACGTTCAGAATGCGGCTCTTGTCGAGTTCATCCGAGATGCGAGCCTGCTCCTGCTTCTGGACGTAAAGCGTGTAGTCTTGCTCTGCATCTCTGATATTGCGCAACAGGTCCTGCCGCTGGATTCCTTTTTGATCGATCAGGAGGGCCTGCTGCTGGTAGGCGTTGACGACCGGTGCGGTGGCGCGGGCTCGGGCCTGGAAACCGGTCAGGTCCGCGTTTGCCTTCACGAGTTCGGCCTGGAGTAACAAATAAGTGGGATTCTGGGCATCGCTCACCTGTTTTACCGGAGCCTGGTTCTGGGCCGCGATGGCTCTCTGGAGGTTGGCTATCTGCTTGTCGACATCCTGAACCAACCGGTAAGTCGGTTGGTATTTCGTCAGGAGGTCGACCCGCCGGGTCTCCAGCTCTGCCAAGCTGGACTTGAGGTTCGCCAAAAGTTGTGGGTTGTCGCCGGAGGTGACCTGAGTCGTCAAACGCGCCGGCGTCCGGTTAATGTCGCTTTGGAGCTCGTTAATCCGTTTTTGTGCGTCGGCAACCGCCGACTCCGTCTGCCGCAAATCGCCCTCGAACTCTCCCGCCTTCTTCACCAGGATCTCCTTCTCGAGTTCGGGATCACTGGAGTTTTTGGCGAGATCGTAGCTCGCCAACTGCTTTTCGGCGCTCTGGACTTGCTCCCGATAGTGTTCCGCCTGCTGGTGGAAGAAATCGTATACGCCGGCCGGCCGATAAACGGTCAGATGCTTCGCCAGGTATTGCTTATTCAGGTCAGTCAGGATCTGGGCGGCCAGGTCGGGACGACGCGAACGATAAGCAATGTGAATAATGTTGGATTGAGGAACCTCGGTGATTTTCAGGCCGTCGCTCAAACCTCGCGTCGCCTGGGCGAGCCTCCACTGCTGGTCGTGCCACGGGACCAGGGAATCCCAGCTGTGTCGTTGCACTTTATCAAGGCCCAGGTCCTTGACCACAGCCTGCAAAAGATCCTGGCTCTTCAGCAGCGAAATCTCCGTGTTGATTTCCCGCTCCGTGGGCACGTCCGTGGAAGGCTGCGGGTCCCGCGAACTCGTGTCCGTGGATACGACTTCGTCGGCACGCCGGTGCTTGACCAGAATCTGCGCGTCCGCCTCATACTTGATTCCGAAAAGAAAGATAGCCAGAACCGCTCCGCCGAAGGTCAACAGGAACACGTTTCTGAGGACCCGCCGGTTCCTGAACAGCGCGCCTAACAGTTCTCGCAACGTGTCGGGTGAAGAGGGTACGGCGGCCCCGAGCGAAGTGCGAACCACGATGTCCGTCGGTTGTGTTTCCGGCAACAGTCGGCGCTGCTCATGCATGCTGGCTTCTCCTTTTCCCTTCTCCGGGGCTGAGGTTAGACGCGCGCGACCCTCAGGGGAGGGGTCCGTAGGTCCCCACCGTGGGAGTAGGAACCCAAGCTTTCACCTTTGATATGGCGTTCTGGGGAACGTAGACCATGTCCCCTGGGCGGAGTGAAGAGTCTTCGCTAAGATTGCGGGAATTCAGCATGTGTTTAAGGTCAATTTTGGTGACGGAAGTCCACTTATCATTGACGCGGCGAAATAGCAGCACCTGGGAGTGTTTTGACTGAGTCGTGAAACCTCCCGCAAGCGCCACTGCCTCGGAAACCGTAGTAACGCCTCGCAGGTCGTACTTGCCGGGCCGTCCAACCTGCCCGAGCACCATAAAGTAGGGCCGCTGGAAGTCTTTTAAATCGACACTGATGACTGGGTTGGCGAGTATCTTCTCGTAAGCAGATTGCACGGCGCGTCGCAACTCAGGCAGGGTATCGCCCTCCACCTGAACGTCGCCGACTTCTTTCAGCGTAATATACCCGTCGGGTTCCACGGTGACCGTTTGATTGAATTCAGGAGTCGACTGGAACTGGAGGTCAAGAACGTCCTCACTGGAGATCCGGTATCGCGAATTGCGCCGGTCGAGGACCGGAGCCGGCCCAGCATCCGTCGCATCGACGTGGTCGACGCCGTGAGCGAGGGCCTGCTCGACGGGATCGGATTGTTGCGCCGTGCCCGTGCTGTTTTGATTCCGGGCTAAGGCCCACGCTCCGCATATTACGAATAGCCCCGCCAACATCACTGACGACTTTTTGAAAACCACTTCAGTTTCCTCCCGTGCTTAATCTCCCGTACCCCATCCCGTTTTCCGCGACGCAAGACTTGGGAGCGAATCATTTGATTGTTTCCGCCCGCAGAGTGTGCGCATCTATCTTCGGTAAGAATGGCCCTTGCCAGTCCGAATCCGGTACCCGGCGTCTGTGTCGCCGGAGTTCGGAGCAGGATTTAACGCTCCTGGCATGGAGAAGAAGAGAGGTTGAAAACTGGAAGTCTTTGTTGTAGGCTTTTCGAATGCCATGGCGTTTTCTCCGTCCGAAACACGTAGGAGCGTTTTGGCTTGGCCGCGCGTGAGTCATCACCTCGCGTGCGGCCTTTCTGTTATACTTCCCTGCCCGAACCACCAACAGCCCTGAAGTTCATTTCTTTGCTGCTGATCCCTTTTGCTTCCAGTCGCCGGGCGCCACTAACGGCCCGGTGTTGAACTCTGGATACTCGGGGAAACACTTCAGGCACGCCCCGGATTATCTTGCCACCTTTGGTGTGCCCTTGAATATTTGGAAGCAAGGCAAGATTGCTTTGGTTGCCTTCGCACAAAAACACTCGTGGAGCTTGGAATTTCGGTTCCCCATTCCTTCCCCTTTTGTCGCCGGACGTGCCGCTGACGTTAGAATATAGTCTGCCGAGCTGTAGAGACAATACCGCTCCAGCACTTTCTTACAACCCCACGCACACTCTGATTGCATATCGCTTGCCATTCGAGGCAATCCATATCTTCTTGATTCTAAAATACCGAGTTCGCCCCTGCGTGCCCGAAAGGATGGCTGCTGCGAAAAAACTACATGCGGAGGGAAATTTACATCCTGCTCGCGTTTTACGCATAAGCGGCGTCCGAGGCCCGGAAGTCTGCGAAATGAGAGACTCAACACAGCTTCGCGAGTTGTGGCAACAATCTTGCCCTGTGTTTACTCTGACCAGTGCAGCCCTGAGCTGCGCGCACGCCGTTCAGAAGTCCGCCTGGACGCTGATTGCAGATGATTTTGTGCATCCAGGCGCAGCGGAGCGAGACTGATGGAATTCGTGGAATCGTTGACGGCTTTGCTGTGCTCATTTTTGTTTGGACTGCTTATAGAGTTATTGTTGCTGCGCGCCTTGTTCAAACTGATTGGGAAACGGCCGCAGGAACAAATTCCGGCGCGCAATATCGTGAAGTGATGGCACACATTCTGATCAATTGGCAGGCTTTTCTGTTATCCCCCGGAATTATCGCTGGCGCCATTATTGTCGGCCTGCTTGCACATCGCATTACGTTTTCGGTTTTAGCGAAGCCGTCCCTAAAAATGAGCGTCGTCGATGCCTCGCTGGTTAGGCACAGCCGAAGACCTTCTACACTTATCCTGCCGCTTCTGGCCGTGATCATCGCGGAACGCGCCCTCCCGGTCAGTTTCACGATTAAAGACGCGCTCGCCCACGTGGTCGGCCTCGGTCTGATTGCTTCCGTCGCCTGGCTGCTGGTTGTGATGATCGACGTGGGCGAAGACGTCATTACCGGCCGGTACAAGGTCGAGATCGCCGACAACTTAGCGGCGCGTCGTATCCAAACACAGGTGAAAGTGCTGCGCCGCATTGCCCAGGTCGTCGTGACGGTCGTCACCGTTGCGATTATGTTGATGACTTTTCCCGAAATTCATCAGATCGGCGCCAGCCTCCTGGCCTCTGCGGGCCTTGCAGGTCTTGTGCTGGGCGTGGCGATGCGCTCCACTCTTGCGAGTTTGATTGCAGGAATTCAAATCGCGCTCACCCAGCCAATTCGGATTGAGGATGCTGTCGTGGTGGAGGGTGAATGGGGTTGGATCGAGGAGATTACGACCACTTACGTCGTGGTCCGGATTTGGGACTTGCGGCGCCTGATGGTGCCTCTGTCGTATTTCATAGAAAAACCGTTCCAGAACTGGACTCACAGGACGGCGGACCTCCTTGGTTCCGTCTTCATCTATACGGACTATACCGTGCCCATCGAAGCGTTGAGGCGAGAATTGGCACGAATCCTGAAATCCACAAATCAGTGGATGGGCAAGGTATGCGTCTTACAGGTTACAGACGCGCGCGAGCACACGGTGGAATTGCGGGCGCTCATGGACGCCCGAGACTCGAGCACGGCGTGGGACTTGCGCTGCTATGTACGGGAAAAGCTGATCGAGTTCCTGCAGAGTGAGTATCCGCAATGCCTCCCCAAAACCCGTGCCGAGTTGCACCGCATTCCAGAGCCTGGGAGAGATCCGGGCTTGATGCGGAACCCGCAAACGCGAAACGACGAGCCTCAACGTTTGCCCATCAAGTAAAGGCGAGATCCGTGCCGAATGGTTGTCATCGGAACGACCGGCTCTCCTGAATCAGGTAATTTTTACCCCCCTCGCCTACTCCGTTGTAAATTCCCTGCCTGACTGCATGTCGTTCAAGAAAAAGCAAATGAGTTCATCGCGGGCGCCCCGTTCCTCCTTTGGCAATGACGTTGCGGGAGCGTTTATTGCAAGTAATTTCAGGTATTCGAACGACGGGGAAGGTAAGGGAAACGAGGCGCACAATGAGCAGCGATTTAATAACCCGCCCCCAAGTCGAAACTCGGTTGATCGCTCGAGCAAAGGGCGGCGACGAACACGCATTTGAAGCCCTTTACCATGCCTACGAGCGACGTGTTTATCTGCTTTGCGTCCGCATGACAGGAGACTCGAGCGAGGCGGAGGACCTGACCCAGGAGACCTTCCTTCAGATCTTTCGCAAAATCTCGACCTTCCGTCACGAGTCGGCGTTTACCACCTGGCTCCATCGCGTGGCGGTTAACGTTGTACTGATGCATCACCGGCGGAAGCGGCTCCCAATCGTGCCCTTCGAACACGCAGATGTGTCACAGGAAGAACCCCCTTGGCGGGAGTATGGCACGGAAGACCAAACGCTGGTCGGCCTGATTGATCGCATACTGATCCGCCGCGCCATCACGCAGCTTCCCGCAGGCCGGCGAGCCGTACTTGTTCTTCATGACCTGGAAGGTTATCGCCACACGGAGATTGCCAAGCTTCAGGACTGTTCCATCGGAAACTCCAAATCTCAGCTCTCCAGGGCACGCTGGAATATGCGTGCGTTACTCCAGCCCCGGAGAAATGATCTTTCTGCTAACGGGATTGCGAAGAAGGTGAAGACACGTGGTCATCAAGCGATCCGAAAGGAGGGTGCATGCGAATTCATTTAGTGGACACTCCGAACGGATATGAATTCTTCCCTCAGCAGGAACCGAACGCCGGTCTGTCCTGCCACATGGTGCGTGGTACGGCAGTCATCGACCTAAGGGGTCCTCTCGCCGAAGAACGGTCCGTTCACGCTCTTTATGATGCCATACGGGAATTGCTGGAAGAGGGCGCCGGGAACTTCGCCATCAATCTCGCCCAAGTGTCCGGCGCCGATAGCTATACGCTGGGCGCCCTTGGGGGTGCTTATAACCTGGTTCGACAGGCGGGAGGCCGGATCAAGTTTTTCGCAGCTCCGGAGAGGCTCATCCGAGGCCTTAGGAAGTTTCACCTCGATTGTGTCTTGGAGCTCTATGCCAATGAAGCGTTGGCTCTGTCCAACTTGCAGTAGCAGAGGCTCTACACGCTAATAAGCGAAGTAAACGGCTATAATCTCAAAGGGTAGCACAACAAAAAGGAAGTATGAGTCTGACTTTGGGCGCAACCCTGCTCGAAGGGCGGCAATGCCAGTTCCTGGTGTGGGCTCCGCATGCAGAGAGCGTCGAGTTGCGAATTCTCGACCCGCGGGACTCTTTCTCAGCCGCGACGGCCGTGCACTCTGCCGACCATGGCGGCGAGCGGTTGGTTCGTCTGGAGGTGCGGAACCGCGGATACCACGGAGGTATCGTCGAAGGGGTGGAGCCTGGAACGCGATACCTTTATTGCCTCGATCGAAAGAAGGACAGGCCCGACCCAGCCTCTTTGTTTCAACCGGCCGGCGTTCACGGACCTTCCCAGGTTGTGGACCCGCGGGCCTTTCGATGGAGCGATGCTGAGTGGCGAGGATTGCGCCTTGACGATTACATCGTATATGAGATTCACGTCGGCACCTTTACTCCCGAAGGATCGTTTGATGCTGTCCTCGCTCACTTGGAGGACCTAAGAAAACTCGGGGTGACGGCTCTTGAATTGATGCCGGTCGCGCAGTTTCCAGGAGACCGTAATTGGGGTTATGATGGAGCCTACCCTTTCGCAGTACAGAATAGCTATGGCGGCCCCGAAGGTCTTAAGAAGTTGGTTAACGCCTGTCATGAGTGGGGATTGGCGGTCGTGCTGGATGTGGTCTACAACCATTTGGGCCCGGAGGGAAACTACCTCAATGATTTTGGCCCTTATTTCACCAGCCAATATCAATCACTTTGGGGTCAAGCGCTCAATTTCGACGGCCCGGAAAGCGACGAGGTGGTCCGGTTTTTCATTGAGAACGCTCTCTACTGGCTGCGGGACTTTCACATCGACGCTCTCCGCCTGGATGCGATCCACGGGATCGTGGACCGCAATGGGCAGCCTTTTCTACAGTTGTTGGCGCGGTCGGTGCACGAGTTTGCTCGACAAGCCCGGCGGGAAATATACCTCATCGCGGAGAGCGACTTTAATGACGTCCGCTATATCCAGCCCGCAGAATCAGGCGGGTGCGGATTGGACGCCCAATGGAGCGATGACTTCCACCATGCTTTGCATACCTTGCTCACCGGCGAGCAAACCGGCTATTACCTGGATTTTGGAAAGCTCGAGCACCTCGAGAAGGCTTTCGCGGAAGGCTTCGTTTATTCCGGTCAGTATTCGGCCTATCGCCGTCGGCGGCATGGCAACTCGTCTCGCCATGTCCCGGGGCGGCAGTTCGTGGTTTTTTCCCAGAACCACGATCAGGTTGGCAACCGCCTGTTGGGCGACCGCATGAGCACGCTCGTGAGCTTCGAAGCGTTGAAGTTGGCGGCGGGCATGGTGATTCTATCTCCCTACATTCCCCTCCTGTTCATGGGTGAGGAATGGGGCGAGCGCGCTCCCTTTCAATACTTCACCAGCCATTCGGATGCGGCATTGGTGGACGCGGTACGCCGCGGCCGCCGCGAGGAGTTTGCCGCCTTTGGCTGGCAAGCTGAGCCGCCCGACCCGCAGGACGAGGCCACTTTCCTGCGAAGCAAGCTGGATCACAGTCGGCGGAACACTGGATGGCATCAAATAATGGAGGGGTTTTATCAGGAACTGATCAAGTTGCGGAGGACGCTGCCGGGGCTGGCACGGCCGGACAAACAGCAGCTCGAGGTTCGCGGCCTCGACGAGGAGAAGGTCTTTCTGCTCCGCCGTTGGAACACCGCCGGCGAAGCGCTCATCGTAGCGAACTTCGGCGAAGAAGGGAAATCTGTTCTGGTCGCTGTTCCTGAGGGAAATTGGTGCAAAGTCCTGGACTCTGCGGACCAACGTTGGCGAGGCGCCGGCAGTCTTGTTCCGTCAAGGTTCGAGTCGAGTGGAACGGTTCAAGTGAGTCTCTGCCCGAAGTCGTTTTGCGTTTTTGAACGTGGAATGGTCTAAACCGAAACCCATGGGATACATCTGCATTCACGGACACTTCTATCAGCCCCCGCGGGAGAATCCCTGGCTCGAAGCCATCGAACATCAGGAGTCCGCGCGTCCCTACCACGACTGGAATGAGCGGGTTAATGCTGAATGTTATACGCCGAACTCGGTCGCGCGGATTCTGGATCAGGAAAAGGGCATTGTCAAGATAGTAAACAACTATGCCAAGATCAGCTTTAACTTCGGCCCGACTTTGCTTTCCTGGATGGAGGCCTATGATCCGGCTGTGTACAAGGCCATCCTCGCGGCGGATGCGGAGAGCTG
>JBEKLY010000192.1:0-15372 GCA_050010015.1 Terriglobia bacterium | reverse complement strand
TTCTGATCTTCGGCCGATACCTTCACCTCAAGGGGGCGTCGCGACATGCCCCAGTATAGGCCCAAAGATTCCTCGAAAACAATATATTATAGAATCGTTTCATGCGGTCAAAGACCTAGTGTCGCGTCCCAGAAGTTTGTGGTATACGCCAGCCCTTCAGCGATGGGGCGTATTTGATTCTTGGTTGGGAATGCTTCGAGCCCTGCAGGGGCGAGCTAACAAAGCCCAGGCCAACGGCCTGGGTCGCGAACGAGACACCATCGTTTTCTGGGAGCAAGCCCTGCAGGGGCGGAATAACCAGGCGTTGGCCTCCCCGGAACGTCGCCTCTGCTGCCTCGAACGGCTCATCACGCCCCTTCAGGGCTGGCCAATTGCGCGGTATGGATTCCTCACCCAGGCCGTTGGTCTGGGCTTTGTTAGACCGCCCCTTTGGGGCTTAAGAATATCGCCAGCACGCTAGCGGGGCTCGCGACACAGCGTCGAATCGCCCCGACTTACTTCACGAATTACTGGGGCAGGACGCTAGCCGCTCCTACAAGCGACTCTATCAGGGCGTCGTGACCACAGGCAGTTCAACGAAGCTCGCGTGATCGGGCGTGTGGTAGATACGCTGCGTCGCCTTGCGAAAATCCTCCGGCTTGGCCCAGAAGATATTGGGCACGAAGGTTTGGGGATTGCGGTCGTAGAGTGGGAACCAACTGGACTGAACCTGCACCATGATGCGGTGGCCCGGCAGGAAGATGTGGTTCGCAGTGGGCAGCGCAAAGCGGTAGAGCAGGGGCTGGCCGGACGCGATGGGTTTTGGTGTTTCGAAGCTCTCGCGATAGCGGCCGCGGAAGATGTCTGCCGCAATCATCAGTTGGTAGCCGCCCAGGTGCGGCTCGCTTGCCACCTCGTCGGGATAAACATCGATCAGCTTAACCACCCAATCGGAGTCTGTCCCGCTGGTCGAGGCGACCAGATTAGCCACGGCCTGGCCGCTGATCTTCGTTGGCGACGTCAAATAATCGGAAACGAATGCCAACACATCGGGGCGGCCGGAGGCTTCCCGCTGGTCTTCCACCAGCCAATGCGGCCAGGGGTGTTCCTCGTCGTAGCCCATGGGCCGAACCGGCCGCGAGACGTAGGGCACGGGCTTGGCGGGGTCGGAGACGTATTCCTCGAACCCCGCATCGCCTGCGCCCGGCGCCGCGAATCCCAGCTTCAGTCCGGCCTCGAGATAAAGCGGCGTAGGGCGGACCGTGCAGCCGCTCGCGCAACCCGCAGGCCAGCCGGGCAGGCGCCGCCACACATTGGTTCCGGTTTCAAACATCATGGCGGGCGCGGTATCCATGGGCGGCGCGCCGTCTTTCAAGAAATGGTCGAGAAACGGCCGCAGTATTTCGCGGCGAAAGTAGAGCCCAGTATCGCTATCGAAGTGCAGCGGGCCGAGCGTGCTGCCGTCGTCCTGCTCCCCGCCGTGATTCCAGGGGCCGATCACGAGAAACACCTTGTCGTAGCCGGTGTCTTTCGGCTTGACGGCTTTATAAACGGCCGCGGCGCCGTAAATATCTTCCTGGTCCCAGAAACTGCCCACCAGCATCATTGGTACTTTCAGCGGCTGAGCTGCCAGGATGCGGTCCATGGCCTCGTCGCGCCAAAAGGCGTCGTAGCTCGGATGCTCGAGAAGCTTGCGCCAGAAGCCCACCTGCTCCACCCCGTGCAGCCGTCCGAGTTCGCCCGCCGATCCGGCCCGCAGGTAGAGGTCGTAATCGTCGAAGGTGTCTGTCCACCACTTTTCCTCACCCGAGCGCGTCCCCTCCTGGTCGTAGATGTAGGTGATGTTCTGCTCGCGGAAGGCGCCGTAGTGGAACCAGTCGTCGCCCATCCAGCCGTCCACCATGGGGTTCATGGGAATTGAAACCTTAAGCGCCGGGTGAGGATTAACCAGCGCCATCAGAGGCAGAAAACCGTCGTAGGAAATTCCCAGGATTCCAACGTTGCCGTTTGATTCCGGAATGTTTTTCACCAGCCAGTCAATGGTGTCGTAGGTGTCGGTGGACTCATCGACGGGAGTCGGGTTCTGCGGGCCGTGAAGCGGGCGGGTCATCACATAATCGCCCTCGGATCCGTACTTGCCGCGGATGTCCTCGATAGCGCGGATGTAGCCGCCTTCGACGATGATCTCCGTGAGGTTGTCGTAGCCCACGAGGATCGGCCCCAAGTGGGAACTGTCCGCGTGAGTGACCATGCCCGTGGCATTGTAAGGCGTGCGCGTCAGCAGGATCGGCGCGCGCCGGGCGCTCTTCGGAATTACGATGACCGTGTGCAACTTTACGCCGTCGCGCATCGGAATCATCACATCGCGCTTGACGTAGTCAAAGCTGGTGGTCACCGGCTCGAACTTGGCCGGCGTCTCGCTTGGGAAGTCGGGGTACTTGGCCTGAGGCGCGGTGCTTTGAGCCGCGGCAAGAGCGGCGAATAAAAGGACGCCGAGCGTCGAGCACAGCAAAGCTGCAACTCGCACCCGACCCACACACGTGTAGATTTTTGTCTCCGGGCTGGCGTCTTGAGTCACAAGTTCGTTTAGAAAACCCTCCTTATGCGCGCCGATCTTTCGGAGCCCCGGTAGGGGCGGCATAGAGTAGCCCAGGGTGTAAGCCCTGGGTTGAGTGGCCCTCACCCCGCCTTCGGCACCCCTCTCCCGCCGGGCGGGAGAGGGGACGGGGGTGAGGGTGCTGACTGGCAACCCACGGCTTGCGCCGTGGGCTACACGCTGCCGCCCGCTCCGCGGGCTCGACTCTTTGGCAAACTTTTGACTCAGCACACCAGCCGGAGCTTTTCGTCCCCGTTCTGCTATCTTGCGTGCCACTGTTATCCCTCCCGTTCTGGTGAAGTCGCCGCCGAAAACCGTCCCAGTAAACTCGGCAATTGGCTGGCAAATGCCGAGCGCGCAAGAACCAGATCGCAGCCGGCGTCGCGCGCCGCGGCGATAAGCTCGCTTTGAACATGTGAAACGAACCCGATGACTGCGATGTCCTTCGTCTTCGAGTCAGACTTGAGGGCGCGCACAACCTCCAAAGCTTTGCCCGACCGATGATTCAGATCGACCAGGAACGCGGTCGGGACGGTTGCGTGCGCCGCGTCGGGCAGGTCCGCAGGTTGCGCGGCCTTTACGTCGACACCGAGGTGTTTTGCTGTCTCCTGGATTTTGGAGAGAAACAGAAGGTCGTCTACTACCGCCAGAATCATCGCTGACTCTCAAAATCGTGAAATCGGTTGATCGGGAGATCGGGTGAACAAATATCAATCGTAACACAGGTGCAAACCAGACAACCACAGTTAGGTGTGCTTGAATCCCTGATCGGCATTCCAGCCCGGCGCCCCGCGAGAAAAGACTTGACAAGCCATAGCCAAACATGATAGCCTACATTCGGACGTTTAGGTTGCCGCCCCGAGGTTAGATCGAGCTCAGTGTGGACCCCGCAGTTTGAGTTCCCTAACGGACAATTTGGCATTGCGTCGCGTAGGGGCAGCCCTTGTGGCCTTACGCGTAGCGCTGACCTTTAGGTCAGCATGGCAGGAGAAATCGGCCAAAGTGCCGACCTGAAGGCCGGCGGTACGACAATCGCGGGAACAAAGCGAGAATGTCTATGAAAACAAAGGACCACGCCGGAAACACACGCAGGGGCGGTTCGCGAACCGCCCCTACACCCGATCCCCCGATCACCGCTCACTCGATTTCCCGGTTCGTTGGGCACAATGGCCCACTTTCCCGAATCATAGGTGCTTCAAATGCCACATAGTCGAGCCCCGCGCCCCCTGTAGAAAAACCCCGCTCGCCCGTCAATCCGAGGCGCCGCGGGCGACGAGGAATCTCGCAGTGCCTCGAAAACAACTCAGGGCGAGATTCCTCGCCGCGCTCGGAATGACACGAGAGCGAGTATGTGCAAAGTCCTTCTGGTGCCACACGGTGAGGCAGGTTCGCCCCCGCAAAACGCCTCCGGTCATAGGCTGGCAAGGGAATTGCAGTCAATGGTTGGATTTGTGACACCGCACGTCTGACATTATGCCGCTCGGAACTTCACGCTTCGGAAACCTTCAAGTGAAATCCTAGCACCCTTTAATGGAGGCTGACTTTGAGTACCCTGAACACGACCACCGTAGGAACTCCGGCGCCTGACAGCCGGCCCAAAGTGAGGCCCAACCCCAAAGCGCCTCGCCAACCCCTGCCGTTGCTTACGCCGGAAGAGCGGCTGCGCGGTCCGGCAGAGGTCGCTCTGGGTTTCACTCTCGCCCAGGTTCAAGTCGAGGCGCTTCGATGCCTGCAGTGCAAGAACGCCACCTGCGTCGACGCGTGCCCGCTGCACATTAACGTCAAAGGCTTTATCGGCTTGATGTCAGTCGGGGATTTTGCGGGTGCGTTCGACAAGATCAGCGAGGAGAGTCCGTTTCCGGGCATCTGCGGCCGGGTCTGCCAGCATGAGCTTTTCTGCGAGCGCGCCTGCCTGCTGGGGAAGAAACTGGACCCGGTGGCCATCGGCTCGCTCGAGCGGTTTGCCGCCGACTATCATCGTCGCACGGCCGCCGGTCCGCCGCCGGCGCCGCTGCTCAGCGGCCCGCGCGTGGCGCTGGTGGGGAGCGGACCCGCTTCCCTGATTGCGGCCTACGATCTCGTCCGGCACGGCTATCAAGTGACGGTGTTCGAAGCCTTGCACGGCCTGGGCGGCGTGCTGGCCTACGGCATTCCGAATTTCCGTTTGCCGAGGGAAATCATCCGCGACGAAGTTAACCGTCTGCGCAGCATGGGCGTCGAGTTTCGCACCGACTTCATCGTGGGCAAGACGGAGGCAGTGGACGAACTTTTCGCGGAAGGATTCCAGGCCATATTCCTCGGCACCGGCGCCGGCCTGCCGCACCTGATGAACATTCCCGGCGAGAACCTGATTGGCGTCTACACCGCCAATGAATACCTGACCCGGCTGAACCTGATGGAGGCTTTCCGCTTCCCGGAATCCGATACCCCGATACGCATCGGCAAGCGGGTGGTGGTGGTGGGCGGCGGCAATTCCGCCATGGATGCGGCTCGATGGTCGCGGCGCATGGGCAGCGACACCACCATCATGTTCCGTCGCGGACGCGCGGAGTTGCGCGCCCGGCTGGAAGAGATCGAGCACGCCGAGGAAGAGGGCGTGCACTTTGAATTTCTCGCTGCGCCGGTCCGCCTCTTCGGCGACGAGAAAGGCATCCTGCATGAAATGGAGTGCATTCGCATGCAGCTGGGGGAGGTTGATGAAAGCGGGCGCCCCTCGCCGGTCCCGATGCCGGGTTCGGAATACCGCATGGAAGTGGACACGGTGGTGATGGCGATCGGTCAAAGCCCCAACCCGACCGTGCAGCGCGCCACGCCGCAGCTCGTGACCAAGCGCGGCAAGGTGGTGATTGACTCGAGCGGTATGACCAGCATGCCCAACGTGTTTGCGGGGGGTGATGTGGTCCGGGGCGGTTCCACGGTGATTCTGGCGATGCGAGACGGCCGCGCCGCCGCCGCCGCCATCCACAGCGCTCTCAATTATCAGCCACCCGAAGCACAACCACTCTTGGCTGTGCCGCCCGACCAGACAGAAGGCGAAGCGCAGACAGGAGTGGCTGAACTGCCCGACACCGCACAGGCAGGAGTGCCTGTGCTACCTGACACCGCACAGGCAGGAGTGCCTGTGCTACCTGAGGGGAACCTGGTTTTGGCGAAGCGGCTGCTGACTCCGGAGATCGCTTGGCTTCAGGTTGAAGCCCCTGAAATTGCCAGGCGCTGGAAGCCCGGCCAGTTCATCATCATCCGGCCGACGAAGACCAGCGAGCGCATTCCGTTGACGATTGTGGACGGCGACGAGGCCAAGGGCAGCATCACCCTGGTCGTCCAGGCGCTAGGCAAGACAAGTAGGGCTACAGTGCAGCTCGAAGCGGGCGATCGCCTGGCGGACCTTCTGGGGCCGCTGGGTGAACCGGCGAGCATCGAGAATGTCGGCAACGTTCTCTGCCTGGCGGGCGGAGTCGGGGTTGCCGAGCTACTGCCGGTGGCGCGGGCCTTCCGGAAGGCGGGGAACCACGTCATCGCGTTGTGTGGGGCGCGTTCGTCGTCCCTCGTTATTCTGGACGAGGAATTGCGCGCCGCGGCCGACGAAGTCTTTTGGGCGACCGACGATGGCACTGCGGGCGTGCATGGCACGGTGGTGGATCTGATGCGTGTCTGGCGCAAAGGCAACGATGGCGAGCTTGGGTTAGCCCACGTCATCGGACCGATTCCCATGATGCGCGCGGCGGCCGAGGTCACGCGGGAATGGGGTGTTCACACTTACGCCAGCCTCAATCCCATCATGGTGGATGGCACCGGAATGTGCGGAGGCTGCCGAGTCACGGTAGGCGGGAAGGTCCGGTTTGCCTGTGTTGACGGACCGGAATTCGACGCCCACCAGGTGGACTTCGATGAGTTGACTCGCCGCACTCGGGCCTACCTGGCCGAGGAACGCGTGGCCCGCGAGCGGCACGACTGTTCCGTTGGATTGGGACAATGATCGCGGGATCTGAGAACCCAAGCGGAAAAACCAAAGAGCAACCATTCCCAAGAGTCCGGTATCTTACAATCGTAGGGGGTTAGGAACCCCTAGGGAGTCTCGAGACCCCTTTTTGTCTTTGAGTTCGGCGCGAGTATGAACAAATCATCGCATCGCGACGCGAACCACGATAACCACTATGGCACAAGAACCAACTGCAAATCAGAGCCAAGAGAAACGGGTGAGGCTGATCCGCCCCTCGGTTGTTTTGCTGTGCGGACCGGCGGCCTGCGGGAAGTCAACTTTTGCGCAGCGCCATTTTCGCCCCACACAAATCGTCTCGTCTGACTGGGCCAGAGGCCGGGTGTGCGACGACGAGCGGGACCAGCGATTCAATACGCAGGCCTTCGCCCTTGTCCGCTACTTGACGGAATTGCGGATGGGATTGAACCGGCTCTCGGTGGTGGACTCCACCGCGCTGACGCCGTCCCATCGTCGTGAGTTCCTGGAACTGGCGAAGAGGTTTCAAGTTCCGTGTGTGATCTTCCTTTTCGACGTGCCCCTGGAGAAGTGTATCGAGCGCGATCGGCAGCGGGAACGGTCGGTCGGCAGTCCGGTGATCGAGCGGCACTACCTGGCTTTTGGACAGACCAAGACGGACATCCGGCAGGAGGGCTTTGACCAGATTGTCGAACTTGGTGACAGCGATCTGGACAAAGTTCAGATTGAGATTGTCTTCCGACCCATTTCGCAACCTGCGCCGGCCCAGGGGCGACGCCCCCAAACGGAAAGCCGGCCCGCTCCGCGGCCCTGGCAGCCAAGGCCTCCAAAGCCGCAAGCTGGACACGAGGCAGCGCCACCTCCGCCCGCGCAAGCCCCGCCGCCGGCAAGTTCGCCCGCTAAGCCGGAGCCTGAGGCTTCGAGTGTTCCCCCAAAACCGCCGTCTGCGCTAGGACCAGAGCGCGCCCAACCCGCTCCAGCCGCCGGCACGACTGGGCCGGCAGGGACTCCTTCCTCGACCTCGAACACGGCAAACAAGACGCCCACAGGCTCAAAGACCGCGTCTCAATCCTAACAGCGAAGGGGCGGCCCGCGTGGCCGCCCTGAAAGCGTCAGCCGCATCGGACCGGATTACGATGGAGTCCCGCGTTCGCGGGAATGACCTGACTTTCGAGTAGGGGCGGTTCGCGAACCGCCCCTACCAGCCGAACTCCAGATTCCTCGCGGAGTTTACCCTGAGCGGCAGAGCGAGATTCTTCGCTCCGCTCAGAATGACAAGCGAAGGGCTCAGAATGACAAGCGAAGGGCTCGGAATGACAATTGACAGGCGATCTTTGGGAGCCTGGTGAGACGCTGACGCGCAGGCTAGCGGTCAGGCCTGCCTTCCAGCCGGTCGTAGACAGTGCGCGCGCAAGTTGAACCCAGAGATTCGTTGTAGAGCGATCGCAGTCGGAGGATCTCGCGGGCTTCTTCGTCAAAGCGGTGCAGGGTCTCGAGGTCGGTTTTACGAATCGGGAACCGCGTGTCACCGTGGCGCCAGAACTTCTGATAGCCCCTGTCCTCGAGTTCGCAATCCAAGCCGCGGATTTGGAAATAAGGCGGCCCGAGAGCAACCCAATATTGATCAGCCTGCGGTTCCAGGTAGAGTACATATCCGTACTTCTTCACGCCGATGGAGCCGGGGACTGATCTGCCATCGATAATCTCAAAGCCCTCCGCCTTAAACTGTTCCCGAAGGTCAGTCATTGCAGTTTCCTCATGTTCAGCCTAAAATTTGAATCTAATCCATCGAGGGCTGGAAACGCAAGCTGTGACGAGGTCTCGTAGGGGTGACCCTGGCAGATTGGGGAAATAACCTTGGAGGTGTCATTCTGAGCGAAGCGAAGAATCCCGGCATTTGTTGTTTCAGGGAACTGCGGAGATCCTTCGTCGTCCGTCGGCTGACGGACTCCTCAGGATGACAGCCTAGGGAGTTCTTCAGCATCCAGTTCGTGATTGCATTCTGCACCGATGGTCTTACGAATTGCACAAGCACAGATGGAATCGATTCGCGGGCACGGCGCGCGGGACTATCCCAGCGAGTGCTGTGGTGCGCTGCTTGGCAAGGCTGAAGGTGAAACGAAGCAGGTGCTGGAGGTAGTGGCGCTGAAGAACTTGCGGCACGATCCAGGGCATGCTCAGGAACTTCTGCCCGTTGACGACCTGGCGCGCGAGACGGAGCGCAACCGCTTCCTGATTGACCCGCTCGAGCAGTTGCGGATGGAGAAGGACGCACGATCGCGCGGTCTGGATGTGCTGGGCTACTACCACTCACATCCGGATCACCCCGCCCGGCCCTCAGTTTATGACCGCGAGCACGCCTGGCCGTGGTATTCTTATCTCATAGTTTCTGTGGAGCGGGGCGTTGCGAAAGACCTGACCTGCTGGGTGCTGGCTGATGATGGGGCGGTATTCAACCCCGAGTCAGTCGAGGTTGTTGAGAATCGCCGCGTTCCGTGAAGCATCAGATAAATTGGGGCGTGCTGTAACCTTAACACTTACTATGAGGAGAAGGAATGGCAGTTAAGATAATGATCCCAACTCCCCTTCGTCAATACGTGGGGAAGAAGGATGAGGTTGAAGTGGAAGCAAAGACGGTAGCGGAGGCGCTTTCGAGGCTCGCCAGCGAGTATACAGAACTGCGGCGGCATCTCTACAACCAGGAAGGCAAACTACGCAGCTTCGTCAACGTCTATCTCGGCGATGAAGACATTCGTTTCCTGCAAAGGGAGCAAACGCCTCTGAATGAAAACGACGTGATCAGCATTGTTCCCTCCATTGCGGGCGGCGTCGTAGTGTGAGTGTAGCGCCGACCTTCAGAGCCTGCCCTGAGCGGAGCGAAGGGTCGGCAGATGCTGGTGAAGTTCAGTGCTACGGGTCAAGGCACTTTCCGCACGCGACATTATTACGGGAGCGGGACGCTCCCGAGACTGCGGGCGGGACGCCCACACTACAGGTTGAGCAGCTGAGGGCAGAGAAGGAATGGCAACGGCAACTTTGACTTCCGTCTCCGATTTGAGCAAGGACGAGATACTTCGCTACAGCCGTCACCTCATCATGCCGGAAGTGGGCATGGATGGGCAGCTCAAGTTGAAGAACGCGAAGGTGCTCTGCATCGGGGCAGGTGGGCTGGGCTCGCCGCTGCTGCTTTACCTGGCCGCGGCAGGCGTCGGGCGGCTGGGCATCGTGGACTTCGATGTGGTGGATTATACCAACCTGCAGCGCCAGGTGATCCACGGCACTGCTGACGTGGGGCGATCGAAACTGGAGTCGGCGCAGGCGGCCATCCGCGAAATCAATCCGAACGTTGAAGTGGTGGGCCACGATGCACGCTTGACCTCCGAAAACGCGCTCGAGCTTTTCCGGGACTTTGACATCGTCGTCGATGGCACGGACAACTTCCCCACACGTTACCTGGTGAACGATGCCTGCGTATTGCTGGGCAAGCCGAATGTCTACGGAAGCATCTTTCGCTTCGAGGGCCAGGCGTCCGTCTTCTACGCTCGCCAGGGGCCTTGTTACCGGTGCTTGTATCCTGAGCCGCCTCCGCCGGGCCTTGTTCCCAGTTGCGCGGAGGGAGGGGTCCTGGGTGTGCTGCCGGGAATCGTCGGTTGCCTTCAGGCCATGGAAACGATTAAACTGATTATTGGACAGGGTCAAACGCTGATCGGGCGCTTGCTGGTATTTGACGCGCTGGGTATGAAATTCCGGGAGCTGAAGCTCCGGAAAAATCCTGATTGCCCGGTTTGCGGTGCCCATCCGACGATTACCCAGTTGATTGACTACGAGCAGTTCTGCGGAATTCGCGGGGAGGAGTACACACCTGTTATGATTGGCGTTCCGGAAATCGGGCCGAGTGAAGTCAAGAAGATGATCGACGAGAACCAGCCCTTCGTTCTGATTGACGTGCGTGAACCGCACGAGTTCCAGATTTGCCGCATTCCGGGCTCCACGCTGATCCCGCTCGGTGAGATTCCGAAGCGCATGCACGAACTGGATTCGGCAAGTGAGATCGTCGTCCACTGCCGCTCCGGTCAACGCAGCGCCAAAGCCGTGGAATTCTTGATGAAGGCTGGATTCCAGAAGATTCACAACCTGAAGGGAGGCATTCTCGCCTGGTCTGACCAAGTTGACCCGAGCGTGCCGAAATACTGATGGTCGATTCCAAAGAGTTGCTCATTCCCGATATGCTACTTTGGTCGCGGCCCCGTAGTGCCTCTTTGAGCCTCCGCTGTATCTGTACGTAGCCTGGGCTCCTTACGGCTTCGACCGTAAGGCGCGCCAGGGGCAAATCCAAGATCATCCCAGAGTCATTCCGAGAACATTCGCTGTCGCCCGGACGACTTCGAATCTCAGTACACAAAAACCACTATGGAGAGGATATTCAATGTCGAACATTTTCCAGGATAATTCGTTCAGCATCGGGAAAACCCCGCTCATCAAGCTCAACCGCGTCGTCAACGGAAGCAAAGCAACTGTCTTGGCCAAGATCGAGGGGCGCGGCCCCGGCTATTCGGTGAAGGACCGGATCGGCGCGGCAATGATTTGGGACGCCGAGAAACGCGGCGTCCTGACGCCCGAGAAGGAGATCATCGAGCCTACCAGCGGCAATACGGGCATCGCGCTGGCCTTCGTTGCGGCCGCGCGCGGCTACAAGATAACGCTGGTCATGCCTGAGACTATGTCGCTCGAGCGCCGTCGAGTGGTGGCGGCCTTGGGCGCCACCCTGATCCTTACACCCGGGCCCGGAGGAATGCCGGGCGCAATCAAGAAGGCGCAGGAGATTTATGAGTCCGACACCAATCACTATTTCCTGCCCCAGCAGTTTGATAATCCTGCTAACCCTGACATCCACGAGAAAACTACCGGCCCCGAGATTTGGAATGACACGGATGGCGCCATTGACGTGCTGGTGTCCGGTGTCGGCACCGGCGGTACGATCACCGGCGTTTCGCGCTTCATCAAGAAAACGAAAGGTAAGCAGATCTTGTCGGTGGCGGTCGAGCCCACAGCCAGCCCGGTGCTGACTCAAACCACCACGGGTCAGCCCGTAAAGCCCGGCCCGCATAAGATCCAGGGAATTGGCGCGGGTTTTGTGCCCAAGGTTCTCGATTTGTCGCTGGTCGATCGCATCGAGCAGGTATCGAATGAAGAGTCGGTCGAGTTCGCCCGCCGCCTGGCCAAGGAAGAGGGTATCCTGAGCGGTATCTCTTGCGGCGCCGCTGCCGCAGTGGCCGTTCGCTTGGCGAAGCTGCCGGAGTTTGCCGGAAAGACAATCGTAACTGTCTTGCCGGATTCCGGTGAGCGGTATTTGTCGACCGTGCTGTTCGAGGGCATCGGATAGGATTCTCGAATCGGGTGATCGGGAGATCGGGTGATCGGGTGAACA
The DNA here is from genome assembly GCA_050010015.1 of Terriglobia bacterium. Taxonomy (GTDB): domain Bacteria; phylum Acidobacteriota; class Terriglobia; order UBA7540; family UBA7540; genus CAVROP01. The sequence goes on along the minus strand of JBEKLY010000192.1, from coordinate 3,414 downwards.
ACCGAGTTGTTCGATGTGCGTGACAATGATTACATCACCCTAGCAGTTTCGGATCGATGAGCGAAGGAGATCAGCGCTCGAGTGGACTGTTCACCCGATCTCCCGATCTCCCGATCTCCCGATCCTTCTGACTAAGAAAGGCCCGAACATGAATCAAAAACGTCTGGACGACCTTGCAACTGAGTTCAAGACAGCGCTGGACGCGCAGCTTTCCGGCGATTATGGGTGCGAGTTCCGGTTGCCCAACCGAGAAGCCGCGGCGCAGATCTGCCGGCACTACCTCGGGCTGCTTTTCCCGGTTTTTTATCGGGGCAAGGGCTCGAAATGGGAAGGCGCGCCGGCGGAGCCACGGCTTTATCTGGCTGAGATCGAGACGCTGCTGCGTGAGCAATTGTGCTCCGCCATGCGCTTCGATCGACGCCGCCAGGGGGATGATTCGTCTGGCGACATCGAGGATCGCGCCGAGGAATTGACTGAAGAGTTGTTTGCGCAGTTACCGGATCTGGCCAGTTTGCTGGCTTCGGATATTGAAGCGGCTTTCCGGAACGATCCGGCGGCCGCCAGCCACGAGGAGATTCTGCTCAGCTACCCGGGCGTGGAAGCTATTACCGTGCAGCGACTGGCTCACCGCCTCTACCTGATGGGAGTGCCGTTCCTTCCCCGCATGATGACTGAAGTGGCGCACAGCCACACCGGGATCGACATCAATCCCGGCGCAACGATCGGCGAGTCGTTTTTCATCGATCACGGAACCGGCGTGGTGATCGGCGAAACCGCCACCATCGGCAAGCAGGTGACTCTTTACCACGGCGTTACGCTCGGAGCCTTTAATCCATTGCGGAAGGATGAAGAGGGCCAATTACGCCGCGGGCACGAGAATAAGCGGCACCCGGATCTCGAAGACAACGTCACCGTTTATCCCAACGCCACGATCCTGGGGGGACATACCCGGGTTGGTCATCATAGCGTCATTGGCGGAAACGTCTGGCTTACACATTCCGTAGCGCCCTATAGCAAGGTGACGCTCAAAGACCCCGAACTGGTCATCTACAACGGGGTGCCCGGTGTATTCGTCGGGGATTTCTCAATCTGACAAATTCTCAATCGGCTTTTCCGCCGCCGATAACCACTCCCACCTCCGCTGCGCGGTTGGCCTTCAGCAACTTGGCGGCAGACCCCCGGTTGGTACATATTTCGATGTAGCCGGAACTACCCACGATGGCAAACAGCTCCGCGGCCCCGCCCATCGAGTAGGCCAAATTAAGGCGCGTTATCTCCCGATCATTGACGATGATTCTGAAGGCGGGCGGATTCTCCGCAAACAGTTCCGGAACATCTTCGGGAGCGATATTCGTGATGAGGTTTCCAAATGTATCAACCTTCAGAACCATGCCCTTGATCAGATTCTCGCCCACCCGTTTTGGTCTGGGAGAAGTGAACTTCGCGTAGTCCGTGATCAAGTCGCCGAACTTTTCTTCCTGCACTCCCTTGCTCAGCCAGGCGGCTACCGGTGCAAAAATATCACGGCCTTGAAAAGTGTTGCTGACGGGGTTCAGAAAATAGTGATCCGCGGTGATGTGCCGGACTTTCGCGTCCCTCTCGCGCCCGAATAGCAGGGAGAGCACTCCATTGTCGGGCGAGACAAACTTGTACTGGCCGGCGCTGGCCAGGATCGGCCGCCGGGCGGTTCCCACCCCAGGGTCGACAACCACCAGATGGATCGTATCGAGCGGGAAAAACCGGTAGCTCTGGACCAAGGCGTAAGCGGCCTCAAAAATATCGTAGGCGGAGACTTGGTGGCAGATGTCGACGATCTGGACGTCGGGGTTGATATTCAGGATGACTCCTTTCATCGTCCCCGCATAGTGGTCCGTCGTCCCGAAGTCGGTGATTAGCGTGATGCAAGGTGTGCGAGGCACGGGTTCCTCCTTGACTTCGAAACTACCTCATTCCCGCGAAAGCCGGAATCCATCCGTTAGGGGCGGTTCGCGAACCGCCCCTACATTCCACCGGCGGGCCCCCGCTTGCGCTGGGGTGACGAGGGCGCGACTTTCATGCCCCTTGCAAAATGGCGCGGAATTGTTCGAGCGTCATGGGTTCGGCCAAAGCTGCGCCAAGATTCTCCTGCACGTGCTCGAGATTGCTCATGCCCACCAGCGCGCTGGTGATGCCGGGCGTGGACCGCACGAACTGGATGGCGCGCTGCGCGTCGGTCTGCATGTGCGGAAACCAGGTTCGTAGCTCCGGCGGCAGGCCCTGGGTGAGTTGGCCCTGAAGGAGAGAGGCGCTCGCAAACACCAGGAGTCCATTCGCCCTTGCTATCTGTAAAGGCGGCTCCGTCTTTCGGCCGGCTGACTGAGTGTTTGTAACCGCCGCTTCCGGCATGGCGAGGTTGAAAGGTAACTGGATTGCCCGAAAGCGATGATCCCTGCCCCCGACTTCTTCCGCCGCGCGTAACACGTCGGTTAATGAAAGGGCCTCGGAGGAAGTTGGAGTGGCCCGGTAGGCGTTCCAGGTGGCCGTCCCATACATTCGTATTTTGCCTTCCGACGCCGCCTTTTCGAGCGCCGCAAAGGCAGCCCTTAATTTGCGGAAAAACTCCTCACGGCCCACCTGGCTGAGTTGCGTCTCCGGATTATGAACGTAGTAAATATCGATGGTCTCGAGCCCAAGGTTGCGCCGGCTGGCGTCAATCTGGTTCTCCAAGTACTTGGGGGATATAACGTGGCAGCCGGCGACAACTTCTTCCATGCGGATGATGCCGGGGTCCAAGAACCTTTCCTGGAAATATGCCGAAGGGTCGGCCGGTTCTTCTCCGTCGAAACTAAGGAAGCCGCCTTTGCTGGCTACAACCACTTCATCCCGCCGGATTTCCCCGGCGGAAATCAGCGCCTCGAGAGCCTGGCCGATGGCGCGCTCGCTGCGCTGGTGCCTGTAATTGATTGCCGTATCGATGATGTTGACGCCCAACGAGACAGCCCGCCGGATAGCATCCCGGTATCGTGCGTCCTGCTCGGCGGTGGGCTCCCCCAGAAACGTTCCAATTCCGATGGAGGAAATCCAGAGCCCCTGAGTCACGCGAAAGTGTCCCGGCAGGTGCGCTCGAAAGCGGTCCCGAAACCGCGCCGTTCCCTCCGGCGTTGCAAAACCCGGAATCAGCATATCAGAATCCCTCTAGAGCACTATGGCACACAGACACAGCGCGGCAAAGCCCCAACCAAATGCAGATTCTTCGCGGAGTTTACCCTGAGCGAAGCGAACGGGCTCAGAATGACATGTCATCCTGAGCCCGTTCGCTGTCATCCTGAGTGGGGATGGGCCGGGGCCCACCCAAAGAGATGAAAATCGGCTCGAGTGCGCGTAGAGTAGGGGCGGCGTGGAGCGGTGAAGGCCGGCGGGGCTCTGGATTTGTCG
>JBEKLY010000191.1:0-15416 GCA_050010015.1 Terriglobia bacterium | reverse complement strand
AGGAGGACAACTGGGCGTCGGAAAGGCCGTCAAAAGCGCTGTTGACGGATCGGGCAGACCGGTTGACACACCGACCGCGGGTCAGCTGCCCAGCCTGGTTTCTTACTGTCTGAATCGCAGATGGCAGGGTGGGCAACAAGGGCATCTGACATGCTGACTGGAGCGAAGCATCCGCAGTGTCACCTTAAAAACAAGCAAATGCAGATCCTTCGCTCCGCTCAGGATGACAGCCCGTTTGAAAGTTTCATCCCCCCGGTCAACTGCTACCTGCGCGTGAAGCGACGTGTTAAACTTATAAAGAATGCGAGAACCATTCCTCGAGAGAATTGAGAACCGCGCTCTGGTCTGCGACGGAGCGATGGGGACAATGCTCTACGCAAGAGGCATCTCCTCGACCCGCTGTTTCGATGAGCTGAACCTGAGCTCGCCGCAACTCGTCAAGGAGGTCCACCTCGCCTATGCCAAGGTTGGGGCGGAGATCCTTGAGACCAACACCTTTGGGGCCACGCGGCGGCGCCTGGAAAAATACAATCAGGGCGAGAAGGTGCGTGAAATCAACCTGGCCGGAGCGCGGTTGGCGCGCGAGGTGGCAGGGGATACTCTCTACGTCGCCGGCTCCGTGGGGCCGTTGGGGGTCCGCCTGGAGCCGCTGGGACCGACTTCACTCGAGGAAGCCAGGGCGGCGTTTCGAGAGCAGATCGCGACTCTGGCAGAAGGCGGCGTGGATCTGATCGTGGTGGAAACCATGAGCGATCCGAACGAAGCCCACCAGGCCTTGCTGGCCGCGCGCGACGTGTGCTCCCTGCCGGTGGTTGTACAGATGACCGTACAGGAAGACGGCAGTACGTCCAGCGGGGCGTTGCCGGAGGAGTTCGGCCGCAAACTCGACGAGTGGGGCGCCGACGTCATCGGGCTCAATTGCAGCGTCGGTCCGGCAGCCATCCTGGAAGCTCTGGAGATCCTGGCGGCTGTGACCAGCCGCAAGCTCGCCGCGCAGCCCAATGCGGGCATGCCCCGCACGGTTCAGGGCCGCAACATTTACCAGAGCCCGCCGGAGTACATGGCCAGCTACGCCCGGCGATTCATTCAATGCGGAGCGCGGCTGGTGGGCGGTTGCTGCGGGACGACGCCGGAGCACATCAAAGCGATCAAAGCGGCGGTCCGATCGCTCAGCCCGCAGCGCGCGCGCATCGCAGTGGAAGTCCTGGAGCGGCCGCCGCGCACTCTCGAACCGGTTCCAGTCGAGAAACGCTCGCGCCTCGCTGAGAAGCTGGCGCGGGGTGAGTTTCCTGTTTTGGCGGAAGTAGTTCCGCCCAAGGGCTGCGACGCCACCAAGGAAGTGGAAGGCGCGCACTTCCTGCTGGCCAAGGGAGTGGACGCAATCAACATTCCCGACGGCATGGGCGTGATGGGCCGCATGAGTCCTCTCACCCTGGCGGCGCTCCTCGAGCAGCAAGTGGGCATCGAGGTGCTCCTGCACTTCAGCGCTCTCGACCGGACTGTGATGAGCATTCAGGCCGATGCCTTGGGAGCGCACGCATTAGGACTGCGGAACATCCTTGCCGTGACCCGGGATACCGCTCAGTTCTCAGCGCTCCTCGAGACGATCATCTTCGAGGTGGATTCCATCGGTCTGGTCAACATCTTCCACAACCTGAACCAAGGCTTGGATGCCGGGGGAAATCCACTTGGGCAGCAAACCAGCTTCCTGATTGGCGTGGCGCTCGACCCCCATGCCGTGAACCCTGACGAGGAGCTTCGCCGTTTTGAGCTCAAACTCGAAGCGGGCGCTAATTTTGCCGTCACCCAGCCCGTGTTCGACGTTGAGCAACTGGGTGTGTTCATGAAGCGCATGCGGTCTCGCGCGGGCTCGATACCGGTGGTTGCGGGGATCTGCCCCCTCACGAGTTACCGCAATGCTGAATTCATGAATAATGAAGTGCCCGGAATCTCTGTTCCGCCCGCCATCATGGAGCGCATGAGAAAGGCGGACACAGGCGAGGCGGCTCGAGCGGAAGGTGTTAAAATCGCCCAGGAAACTCTGCTCTCCATCCGCAACCTGGTGCAGGGTGTGCAGATTGCCGCGCCCTTCGGCCGCTACGCCATGGCGGTGGAGGTGGCAGAAGTTCTGGGACTCCAGACGGCGAGCAAGCATGCTTAAGGGGCCTGTCCTTTGTCAGTTGTCCGTGGTCCGTTGCACCGATATGCGGAAGGGGTTCCCGAAGCGTAGCGAGATCGCAGGCGCCTTTGACTTGAGACGCGATGAATTCAAACAACAAACTGCGGATTACGAAAAATCGGCAACGGACAACAGACCACGGACAACGGACGGATTCCAATGAACCAAACACCCAAATCCTCTAAACCCGAATGCTTCGAAAAAAACCTGGAACGCCTGGACGGAATAGTGCGCGAGCTCGAGGACGCTGATTTGCCGCTCGAAAAAGCCCTGGAGCTTTATGAAGAAGGGATGAAACTCTCCGAGGTTTGCCACAAGCAATTGGAAGAAGCGGAAGGCAAGGTGGAGATTCTGACTAAGAAAGCCGGGGGCAAAGTGGTGGCCGAACCGTTCGAGGCGGGCGATAAGGCAGTGACGAGTGACGAGTGACGAGCGGGGCAGCGGGGACTTCAATTTTCACGGTTTCCGGACGCCCGTCAACCGACCGCCGTGAGCGAATGCCCTGAGAATAACTCCCCTCCTCAGCGGGAGGAGGGGTAGGGGGTGGTGGGTGCCACACCGCGACAGGACCAACCACCCCTACCCCCTCCTTAGCCAAGGAGGGGAATCATTTTCATACTTTCTGGGTGCCCGTCAAACGACGGGAACGAGCGACTGCTCTCAAAGTGCTTCCCATTCGGGCAGATTCAAGTCACAATTAAGGTTTTCCGGTAGGATGCGCGGGCAGGCATCTTTCGCTAATGAGAAAACAGTGAATACCGCTTCAGAATTAAGCATCCGAGAGTACCTCGAAACGGCGGCCCGCCGAATCGATGAGGAACTGGACCGCCTGCTCCCGCCCGCCGACCGTTTCCCGCCCAGCATTCACGTAGCGATGCGCTATTCGGTACTGGCCGGGGGAAAGCGATTGCGGCCAATCCTCTGCCTGGAAGCGGGGCGCCTGCTCGGCGGCGACGAGCGAATGCTCGTGCGAACGGGCAGTGCGCTGGAGTTGATTCACACATACTCTCTGATCCACGACGACTTGCCGGCCTTGGACAACGACGATCTGCGCCGGGGCAAACCCACATCGCACCGCGCCTTTAGCGAGTCCACCGCCATCCTGGCCGGCGACGCACTTCTGACCCTGGCGTTCGAAGTCCTTTCCTGCCCGGGCCCGCCCTCCGAAGCCTCGAAGCTGCGGGTGATCCATGAAGTCGCACACGCCATCGGCACGGATGGCGGCATGATTGGCGGCCAGGTGATTGATCTCCAGATGGCCGGCCGGGAGGTTGACAGCCAGGCGCTCGAATACCTTCACTCCGCCAAGACCGGCGCTTTCATACGGGCCGCGGTAAGGGCCGGCGTTCTCTATGCGCAGGGCGGGGAAGAAGACCTGGCTCGCCTCTCGAGCTACGGCGAGAAAATCGGATTAGCCTTCCAGATTGTCGACGACCTGCTGGATGTGCTGGGAACTCAGGAATCGTTGGGCAAGACGGTGGGCAAGGACGACCGGCAGCACAAGGCGACGTATCCGGCCATTCATGGAATCGAGGCGTCGCAGCGCATGGCTTCGCAGCTTGTCGCGGAGGCCTGTGAGGTTCTTGAACCTTACGGAGACCGCGCGCACACCCTACGAGGCCTCGCTCAGTTTATGCTTGTGAGGAAGCACTGATGGAATATAAATACCTTCCCCGCATTGATTCACCCGCGGACCTTAGAAAGCTCCGCCGCGAAGAATTGCCTCTGGTGGTCGATGAACTGCGGGATTACATGGTTTCCGTAATTTCGAAGATCGGCGGTCACCTGGCTTCCAGCCTCGGCGCAGCGGAGCTGACCGTGGCGCTCCACTACACTTTCGACACGCCGAAGGACAAGATCGTTTGGGACATCGGCCACCAGGCTTACGGGCACAAAATCCTGACCGGGCGCCGCGATCGCCTCCCGACCATTCGCCAATATGGAGGCATCTCCGGCTTTCCGTCGCGCGAGGAAAGTCCCTACGATACTTTCAACGTAGCTCATGCCGGCACCGCCATCTCCGGCGCGCTCGGCATGGCTGTGGCGCGCGACCTGAAGGGTGAGGATTACAACGTCGTGGCCGTGCTGGGAGATGCGGGTCTGACCGTAGGTGAGGTACTCGAGGGAATCAACAACCTGGGCACCTTGCAGAAGAAAGTACTGGTCATCCTCAATGACAATATGATGTCGATTTCACCCAACGTCGGCGCGCTGGCCGGCTACCTGAACCGCATTGTCCACGGCCAGGCCTACCACCGCCTGCGGGAAGAAGTTGAGAAGTTGATGCTGTCGGTTCCCCGCTTGGGACCACGCATGCTGAAACTGTCAAAAAACATCGTGGAGTCCGCCAAGACGGTGCTGATTCCCGGTCTGGTCTTCGAAGAGCTGGGGTTCGAATACATCGGGCCCATCAACGGCCACGACATCCACGAGCTTCTGGCCGTGCTCGCCAAGGTGAAGAATAATCCCAAGCCGACGCTGGTGCATATCGTTACCCAGAAGGGCAAGGGCTATCATATCGCCGAGCAGCTGCCGGTGAAATATCACGGCGTGACGCAATTCGATGTGTCGACCGGCGCTTTCCACAAAGCCCCAGCTTCTGCGCCCTCCTACACTTCGGTCTTTGGCAAGGCCCTGTGCGAGCTGGCGGAAAAAGACTCGCGCGTCATCGGCATTACCGCCGCCATGAGCGAAGGCACGGGCCTCGATGAATTCTCCAAGCGCTTTCCGAACCGCTTTTTCGATGTGGGCATCGCGGAGCAGCACGCCGTGACTTTCGCCGTGGGCCTGGCTTGCGAGGGCATGCGGCCGGTTGTGGCCATCTATTCCACCTTCTTGCAGCGCGCTTTCGACCAGGTGATGCACGATGCCTGCCTGATGCGCGCTCCCGTGACCTTCGCGCTTGACCGGGCCGGCATTGTAGGCGCCGATGGGCCCACTCATAACGGGCTCTACGATCTGGTCTATCTTTCCGCGCTGCCCGGCATCGTGGTGATGGCTCCAAAGGATGAAAACGAGCTGCGTCATATGCTGTATACGGCGCTCACGTGCGGCGGTCCCGCCGCGTTGCGCTATCCGCGAGGGAATGGCATCGGCACCCCGCTCGATCCGGAGTTCAAGAAACTCGAGATCGGAAAAGGCGAGATTCTGCGGGAGGGAGCCGATATCGGTATTCTCGCCCTGGGCAGCATGGTCTACCCTTGTCTCGAAGCCGCCGGGCGCCTCGAGGCCATGGGCATCAGCGCAACCGTCATCAACGCCCGCTTCATGAAGCCGCTCGATGCCGACCTGATCTCCTGCCTGGCGGCTGAGAAGCGATTCCTGGTGACCGCCGAAGAAGGAACGGAAGCGGGCGGCTTCGGAGCCCACGTCGCGGCTATGCTTCATGACCGGAGAGTTCCGGCCAGCATTCTGCGCATCGCGGTGCCGGACCGCATCGTGCCGCACGGCGCGCCCACCCTGCTGCACGCCAAGTACGGCCTCGACGTCGACGGCATCGTGAACCGTATTAAAACGTACGCCGACGAGTGGCCCGCGAACACGTCGGGGAAGTATCGGTCTGCGCTGCGGGCGTGAAGAAAAGTGGCTGGTGCTTAGTTGGTTTAATGAGCGCAATTTCAAACGGCCCCAGGAAGGGCGGGGCTTCAGCCCAGCGTCTGCGGGTGCGAGGTCGGAAGGGCCTTTAGGCCCTGAAGCTAAGCTGCTTCGGGGGCTAAAGCCCCGTACTTACTTCGCGGGATTATCGGCGGGACTGAAGCCCCGCCCTTCCGCTTCCGACGATGAAGGTTGCTTGCTAATTCTGCTAAGTGCTGGTGTCGTGCTCCAGAAGTTCCTTGAATATGTCAGCCCGTCAGCCGACGGGCGTAAGCGAGTAGCCCACGGCGTAAGCCGTGGGTTCGTGGGGTCCCCCCTCACCCCCGTCCCCTCTCCCGCTCGGGCGGGAGAGGGGTGCCGAAGGCAGGGTGAGGGCCGTCCAACCCAGGGCTCACGCCCTGGGCTACTTTATGCCGCCCCTGACGGGGCTGCTGACGCGTGGCCGAATCGTCTCGACTTATGTTGCGAAATCATTGGGACGCGGCACTAGCCACTGAAGCACTGACTATCAACTGCCCTTCCATGACCCTGCCCAATGCCGTACTGCTCTTCTTCGCCGCAGGAATCGCAGGCACCATGAATTCGGTGGCCGGAGGGGGCAGCTTCTTTTCATTTCCTGCCTTGATCTTTACGCACGTGCTGCCCATCCCGGCTAATGCCACTTCCACGGTTGCGCTCTGGCCCGGCAGCGTGGCCAGCGCCAGCGCATACCGGAAGCGGTTTCCCAAAGACTTCAAGATTCTGGCGGAAATGATCGCCACCAGCGTGACCGGCGGAACTCTGGGAGCGCTCGTGTTGCTGCGAACCCCGCAGGCAACCTTCATGCGCTTTGTGCCCTACCTCTTTCTGCTCGCTACGTTGCTGCTTATCTTCGGCAAGCGGATAGCAAATTGGGTAGAAACCACATTCAAAGCTTCGGAGCAGCCGCGCTGGCTGGTGGTGGCGGCGTCCAATCTTTTCCAGTTCCTCATCGCCCTGTACGGGGGGTTCTTCGGCGCCGGCATTGGGATCATGATGCTCGCTCTGCTTACCATGCTGCGCATGGAAGATATTCACGCCATGAACGCGCTGAAAACGCTCCTGAACGCCGCCATCAACGGCGCGGCCGTCGTTACCTTCATCCTGGCGGGCGCGGTGCTGTGGCCGCAGGCCATGGTGATGCTCGTGGGCGCCGTCGCGGGCGGCTACGGCGGCGCCTATTTCGCCCAAAAACTCGACCCGCAAGTCGTCCGCCGCTTCGTCATCGCCGTAGGCATTTCGATGACCCTGTACTTCTTCGTTAGACGTTAGCCCGACTTTCGGTAGTATCCTGGTTTCGGCGTAGCGCTGGCCTTTCGGCCGGCATCTGCCGACCCTTCGCTCTGCTCAGGGCAGGCTCTAAAGGTCGGCGCTACCAGTCAAATTAGGGCAGCACGCGACTTTCTTGATATTGGAATGTAATTTCGGTAAACTGTAGATGTGGGGCTTGTTGCAAGTTTGTAGCATCAGTAATTGACAAGGAAGATAGCTTTATATCTTCTGACAATACATTTGTTTGTGCCCGAGGGAGGATGCACACGGAGGAGCGCATGGAGTGGCCCGAGAACGCGAAGAGCCCAGCGGACGAGAGGCAGCTATTGCTTCTTCGTCCGCGAGGCTTTTGTGCCGGCGTCGTCCGCGCTATCGAAGTCGTTCGATTGGCGATCGAGCAACTTGGCGGACCCATCTACGTGCACAAGGAGATTGTGCATAACCGCCATGTTGTCAACGATTTAGCCCAACAGGGCGCCGTATTCGTCGAATCGCTCGAGGAGGTTCCCTCCGGCGCGATCGTCATTTTCAGCGCTCATGGAGTCTCGCCGCAAGTCCGCCAAAAAGCCAGAGAACGAAAGCTCCAAGTCATCGATGCTACTTGTCCCCTGGTTTCGAAAGTCCATCTGGAAGTGATTCGTTACGCCCGCCAGAATTACACGATCATTCTTATCGGTCACCGGGACCATGATGAAGTGGTTGGCACGATTGGGGAAGCTCCGGGCGCCATTCGACTGATTTCCGAGGCTGGGGAGGTCGATGGACTAGAAATTCCCCAACCTGACCGCATGGTTTACTTAACCCAGACGACGTTAAGCGTTGACGATACACAGGAGATCATAAGCCGTCTGCGTGCTCGCTTCCCCAAAATCATCGGGCCTGCCAGCCAGGACATCTGCTATGCCACCCAAAACCGGCAGATGGCGGTACGGAATTTGGGCCAGCGGGCCGAGGCAGTTCTGGTGGTCGGGGCCAAGAATAGCTCCAACTCGAATCGCCTGGTAGAGGTTGCACAGCGCGGGGGGACGGCAGCCTACCTGATCGCGGAAGCTCGCGAGATTCTCCCGGAGTGGGTAAAAGGGTTGCGAAACGTCGCGGTCACTGCGGGCGCCTCTGCGCCTGAAGTACTGGTCCAGCAGGTGGTGAGTTGTCTGAAAGAGTTGGGCTTCAACCGCGTTGAAGAAATGGATTGGATTGAGGAGAATGTAAGCTTCGTCCTGCCGCCTGAGTTGAAAACGGGCCGGCCATCAATTCAGTCCGGGGAGGTATATGCTGCAGAGTAGCGAACCCACTACGCAAACTGTCGCCACCAGCGCGCCGCCGACTCTACAGAACCGCCTCAGAGACGCTGTGCGGCGGTCGGCTCAGCATTTGCTGTCCCTGCAAGCGCCCGAGGGTTATTGGGTGGGAGAACTCGAGGCCGACACAACCCTGGAGTCCGACTACATTTTCTATCTCCATGTGCTGGGCGAGGCTGATCCCACCCGAATCGCTAAACTCGCCAATTACATCCGGCGCTCTCAACTTCCCGATGGCGGATGGAATATTTATTTTGACGGCCCTTCGGAGCTCAATGCGACGATAAAGGCTTATCTGGCGCTCAGGTTGGCCGGGGATCCGGCAAGCGCGCCCCACATGATTAAGACCCTGCAACGAATCCACGACCTGGGAGGTTTAGAGCGTAGCAATTCCTATGTCCGTTTCTATTTAGCTCTAACCGGCACGCTTAGCTGGGAATATGTTCCCGCCATCCCTCCGGAACTCATGCTCTCTCCGCGCTGGTTCATGATCAACATCTACGCCATGTCTTCCTGGACTCGAGCCATCGTGGTACCGCTGATGATTCTCTACGCTGTTAAGCCCCGCTGGCCTCTGCCCGACGCAATCACGGGCCAGGAAATCCAGGGACTGTTCCGCGACTCCTCAATCCCGATTCCCGCTTTTGCCTGGGACCGCAACCTGTTTACATGGCATAACTTTTTCCAGATTGTCGATCGCCTGCTTAAGATTCACGAGCGGCTTCCGTGGAAACCGCTGCGCAAGCCAGCCGAGCGCGCCGCAAAGCGCTGGCTCTTGGCGCACCTCGAGCACAGCGATGGATTGGGTGCAATTTTCCCCGCCATGATGAATGCTGTATTTGCGCTGGTTGCGCTCGGCTATCGCCCTGAAGATCCCCTTACCCGGCGCGAAATCGCCCAACTTGCACAGTTCGAGATCGAGGACGAGGATTCAATCCGTCTCCAGCCGTGTCTCTCGCCGGTTTGGGACACCGCCATTGCCATGTTTTCCTTGCAGGAGGCCGGCATCCCTTTGGACGACCCCGCATTGGTGAGCGCTACGCGTTGGATGCTTGAGCGTCAGGTCCTGACTCCGGGCGATTGGCGCACTGAACCACCTTGCGAAGGAGGCGGTTGGGCGTTTGAATTTCGCAACGATTCTTATCCGGATGTTGACGACACTGCATTCGTTCTGATGTCTCTCGAGCGAGTTGCCTATCCGGATTCTTCTCGTCTCCATGAAGCCGAACGCCGTGGCCTCGAGTGGATGCTGGGAATGCAAAATCGGGATGGGGGATGGGGGGCATTTGACCATAACAACGACTCAAAGCTTCTCACCCAGATTCCCTTCGCTGACCACAACGCCATGATTGATCCTTCGACGGCAGACCTGACGGCGCGGGCCTTGGAATGCCTGGGAAGACGTGGATGGTCTGTCACTGATCCCCGGCTGAAGCGAGCCGTGGAGTTTGTGAAGCGCGATCAGACCTCTGACGGAGCCTGGTACGGCCGCTGGGGTGTGAACTACATCTACGGCACCAGCGGTGTTTTGCGTGCCATGGAATCCCTCGGCTTGCGGGACGAAGCTTGTTGTCAACGCGCGGCGTCCTGGCTTCGGGCAACCCAGAACCCCGACGGCGGTTGGGGGGAATCCTGCGCCAGCTACCATCATCCAGACCAGAAGGGCAAGGGGCCGAGTACTCCTTCGCAGACCGCCTGGGGCCTGGTCGGCCTGCTGGCAGCCGGAGATCCTGACGAGGCTGCCGTAACTCGTGCCGTACGGTACTTGATTGATCAACAGCAGCCGGATGGCTCCTGGGCCGAAGATGCCTTCACGGGCACCGGCTTTCCCCGCGTTTTCTATCTCAAATATCACCTCTACCGCAACAGTTTTCCTCTCTACGCCCTGGCTCGTTATTTACGCCTGGTTGACCACAGCCTTCGGGATGAAACCGTTCACGCTGTGCCGAAGGAGAAGCTCAACGGGGGAAACGGAAACGGGCACTTTTTATGAGATTCCCACTCTCCCTGACCGCTAGCCTGACTTCTTACATTGCCGGCAAACGGCTGCGTCGAGTTGAGAAGTTTCCTCTGGTCATGATGCTCGAGCCGTTGCACGCTTGTAACCTGACCTGCACGGGCTGCGGACGCATCCGCGAGTACAAAGAGACAATCCGCGAAAAACTCACTGTGCCTCAATGCTTAGCCGCGGTGGATGAGTGTGGCGCTCCGATTGTCTCGATTTGCGGCGGCGAGCCGATGATTTATCCCGAAATCGGCCAATTGGTGAGCGGCCTTCTGAAGCGCAGGAAACACATCTACCTCTGCACGAATGGGATGTTTACCCGAAAACGCCTGAAGGAATTTCGTCCCACTTCGAGGTTCTTCTTCAACATCCATTTAGACGGACTTGAAAAGACGCACGACATCTGTGTCGAGCGAGATGGCGTATTCCGCGAGGCGGTGGAAGGCATCAAAGCTGCCAAGGCCGCCGGTTTTCAGGTCTGTACGAATACCACCATTTACAAACAGACCGACCTCAACGAAATCGATGAACTGTTTAAGTACACGCAGACCCTGGGCGTCGACGGTCACATGGTCTCGCCTGCTTACTCCTACGCTGCTGTCCAGGTGAAAGAAATCTTCATGTCCCGGCAGGAAGTTCACGAGAAATTTCGGATGGCGGGGGAACTGCTCAAGAAATACAGGCTGATGACCTCCCCCATCTACCTTGATTACCTCCGGGGTGAACGCGAAGAATTGATGTGCACGGCCTGGGGTAATCCCACCTATAATCCCAAGGGCTGGAAGGCCCCGTGTTACTTGATCACCGACGGCCATTACGCCTCGTTCCAGGAGTTCATGCACAAGACTCCCTGGGAAAAGTATGGCCGCGGGCGCGACCCTCGGTGCGAGCACTGCATGGTGCACGTGGGTTATGAGCCGTCTGCTGTCCTTGGTGCAAAGCGTCAGTTCTCCGACATGTGGAAGCTGATGAAATGGCAGCTCTCCGACGGCTCGCATGGCCTGAACTCGAAGTCCTGACTCCACCTGAATACATGAATGTGGTCGTGACCTTTGCGGTGCGCTCGGAACTGGCGCCGTGGCTCCGTCTGCGCGCCTTTCGGCCGGTGAAAGCCCAGGGACTGGAGTGCTACGAAACGACGATGACGGGTGCGGAAGTGCTCGCCGTGGTCACGGGTATGGGAGCTGCGAACGCGGCACACGCAATCCAACATGTGCTCAATGCCAGGCTGCCGGACGCGGTAGTGGCGTCAGGCCTGGCTGGCGCCCTGAAACCGGCGTACGGAGTTGGCGATGTGCTGGTCGCGCGCTTTGTACGTTCTGATCGGGGCGATCAACAAGTCAGTAGCAGCGACGCACTCTTGCGTTTAGCTGTTGAATGTGGCGCCAAGGCCGTCGATTCTCTGGTTTCAGTGAATGCAATCGCACGTACGGTAGAGGATAAGGCGCGCTTGGGCGGCCTTGCGGATGCAGTGGACATGGAAAGTTTTGCGATCTTGACGGAAACGCGCCGGGCCGGGAGTGCCGCGGTCGCCGTGCGAAGCGTCGCCGATACGGCCCAGAGTGATATTCCGTGCGACTTCAGCAAAATGCTGGACGAGCATGGTCGATTGCGCCCCTGGCGGATCGCTCTCGAGCCTCTGCGGTCTCCGCACCGTCTGCCGGCCATGATCCGCTTCGCCCTCGCAGGCCGCCGCGCCGCCTGCCGACTGGCAGGGTTTCTCGACGGATATGTGGAGGCCATTCTTCGCTCTCCTGACAGTCTGTCATTCTGAGCCCTTCGCTGTCATCCTGAGCGAAGCGAAGGATCTCGCTCTGAATGCTTGAAGAGCAGTGCGAGATTCCTCGTCGCCCGCGGCTCCTCGGAATGACACCAAAACCAGGTTTTCACACAGACTCTGAAGCCCCGCCCTTCCATGCCTTCCATGATATGACGTGGAATCTCGTCATCAAGGACTTGGACGTCACCAAGACGACGTAGTTCTGGCGATGCAAAGTCGCACCTAAATCGCTTTCTGACAATCAGCAAAAGCCGCGTTCCCACCCGCTCACTTTCATTCTTTTCGATTTGAGGCTAATCTGTCTTCACCGATGCAAAAGGAGCGTCTGGAGAGAATCCGCCTGGATCTGCTGCTGGTTGAGCGCGGGCTGGCCGAGACGCGCGCCAAGGCCCAGGCCATGATTCTGGCGGGCGAGGTGCTCGTCGACGAGCAAAAAGTTGAGAAGTGCGGCGCCATGGCGAGCGCCGACGCGAAACTACGCCTGTTGGGCGAGCCGCTCAAGTACGTAAGCCGTGGGGGAGTGAAGCTGGAGGGCGCGCTCGAGCATTTTCGCATCTCGCCTGAGGGGAAGACCTGCCTGGACATCGGCGCTTCGACGGGCGGCTTCACGGACTGCCTTTTGCAGCACGGCGCGAGCCGCGTCATTGCCGTCGACGTGGGCACCCATCAACTGGATTGGAAACTCCGCCGGGACCCTCGTGTGGTCTCGCTGGAGAAGATCAACGCACGGTACTTGAATTTCGCGCAACTCGGCGCGAGGGTGGCGCTCGCGACGATGGACGTCTCTTTCATCTCGGCTACGCTGATTCTCCCCGTGCTGCCTCCCTTGCTCGAATCGCCGGCGGACTTGCTCGTGCTGGTCAAACCGCAGTTCGAAGTGGGCAAAGGTCAAGTCGGCAAAGGCGGCATCGTCCGTGACCCAGCGCTTCGCCAGGAAGCGGTGGACAAAGTTTCGAACGCGCTGCTTGAGTTGGGCTTCCGCGATCTCGCCCAGGCCGAGAGTGTTCTGCCCGGCGCGGAGGGGAACATCGAGTATTTCCTGCACGCGGTCTGGCGAAGACCGACTTGGAACCCGGGCCCCTCGTAGGCGCTAGAATAGGCTCGACGGGGTTCCGGAGCCCGTCAGCCGACGGGCGCAAAAATGTGGCCCACGGCGACAGCCGTGGGGAGAAAGCAGGGCCGATGCGCCTGAAAAGCCCCGGGAGGGGCGACAGAGCTGTCTTGATAATCGCAGATCTTCTGTCGCCACTACGTGGCTCAGTGTGCTCTCTGTCTGCCGTGATCCCACGGCTGGCGCCGTGGGCCACATTCTCGCGCCCGTCGGCTGACGGGCTTGGCATGGGGTGACGGGGTCATTCTAGCGCCTATGCTTGGCCCCTCCACCCGACCCGCGCCGGCTGATGAAATCGCCGTCGCTGGCCACCCTCTCCCCCAAGGGGAGAGAGTGTTTTCGTGACCTCCCTCCCGCCTCACGAGGCGGGAACATTGGGGCAATTCGACCGTGTTCGCATTTTCCGCTTGACAAGCCAGGCTGGCCATGATAGCCTATATGTGTGTTCTTTTTGTCGACATATTGTCCTAGGCGAGAGCACGGGCTGGCCAGGCGCGAACGACGCGGTATGGATCCGGCCGGCAAGGGGAACGCAGGATGCTATAAAAAATTGAAAATAGTGGGAACGAAGCTAAGAAGTACTTGAAAACAAAGGAAAATCACATTTTGAGTGCTGCAATTTATGCGCGTTTTGCGCACGAATTGGCAGCAATTTGACCCCAAAAGGAGCCAGAAACAGCACGTTTTGCGGAAACGAACCGAAGCTGCCCAGCCCAGGGCCGCACCGAGAAAGTGACATGCAGTCGGCTAGACGGCCTCTGGGGTTGCAGCGGACCGACCCATTAATAGCAAAACGAACCGGTGTTTGATGCGAACGAATCCTGAAGATCGAGCAAAGAAGCGCCTTTTTGTGTAGCATCAAACGAGGTGCGGCAGAAGTGTGCCTAGAACAAAATGACAATCAAGAAGGTTGGGATCGTCTCAAAGCCGAAGAAGCTCGAGATCGGTGAGATCGTTCCGCCACTCCTCGCGTGGCTGCGCGAACGCGACATTGAAGTGTGCATCGACAAGGAAACGGGCGCCATAATCAGGAATACGGAGCCCTGCCTGACGCGCAACGAGTTGGCGGGCGCCATGGATTTGCTGATTGTCCTGGGTGGCGACGGAACGCTTCTGGCCACGGCCCGGGCGCTGCACGGCAAGCCGGTGCCGATCCTGGCGGTCAATCTGGGCGGGCTGGGATTCCTGACGGTGACTACACAGGAGGAGCTTTACCCGACTCTGGAGAGCGTCTTCAGGGGCGAGCACCGCATCGAGCGGCGGGTGCAGCTCGAAGGGGCTCTAATCCGCGCCGATGAGGTGATCGCCTCGTTTCTGGCGCTCAACGACGCGGTGTTGAACAAGGGCGCAATCTCCCGCATCCTGGACTTCGAATTGCGTATCAACGGCGAGTTTGTTTCTTCGTACAAATCGGACGGCCTGGTTGTCTCGACGCCCACCGGTTCGACGGCTTATTGCCTTTCCGCGGGCGGTCCCATCACCATGCCGAGCGTTGGGGCGTTTATCGTAACTCCGATTTGCGCGCACACGCTGACCCACCGTCCGCTGGTGGTTCCCGATACGGCGAGCATCGAAATCGCAGTCACCACCCAGCGCGAGGCCGCCTATCTTACCGTAGACGGCCAGGTCGGGCTCGCCGCGCATAACGAAGATCGAGTATCCTTGAAGAAAGCGGACTCCTATGTGGAACTCATCCAGTCTCCCGACAAGGACTATTTCCGGGTTCTACAGCAGAAGCTCAAGTGGGGGGAGAGGTAGAGCAGGAGTCAGAAGTCAGGAGTCAGGAGGCGGGACACTGTGTTGATAGTCTATCACTGCGCAGCCATTCTGAGCCCGTTCGCTGTCATCCTGAGCGGAGCGAAGGATCTCTGCAGTTCACTCAGCGTCGACACGGTGAACAAATGTTGCAAGCTAAATGGAAACAGCAAGGATTCTTTGCTACTTTGAAAAGCTGTAGGGGTGGGGCTTGCCCCATAAGCGTTCACTTAACGCCTCAACTGGTCAAGTGGTGGCAATTCGGGTCTCGTTCGCCACTATATTCAGGCCCGGAGGGCCGACAGGGAGTAGCCCACGGCGTGAGCCGTGGGACCGAGCAGCCACCCCTGGTTATTTCAGCCCCGGAGGGGCGGCAGTGGCTCCCGCGCGAGATCTGTCGCCCC
>JBEKLY010000190.1:0-15951 GCA_050010015.1 Terriglobia bacterium | reverse complement strand
CGACGCCCCTCCAGGCGCGGGCGTACGAACTGATCTGTGCGTTCCCAGTAACCGGAAACTGAGCATGGCAGTATCCCTCAAGGAATCAGTAGGATATCCCTCGAAGGCTGTTGGAACTTCGGCTTAGTCAAGCAGCTCCGTAACCCGGCGAGTTTTGCTCGGCTGAACCGCGTCCCCACGACGGCGGCTGACGAGCGCGGATATAGTCCCGACGGCGGATACTGGCGAGGCTCGGTGTGGGTCCCGACGGAGACGATGGTGATTCGCGGATTGGAGAATTACGGTTATTCCGATCTGGCCCGCGAGTTGGCTCTGTCCCACCTGGAACTGGTCGCCCAGGTGTTCAAGAAGACGGGAACGATCTGGGAAAACTACGCGCCAGATGCCGTGCAACCCGGCAAACCGGCCAAAGGCGATTTCGTCGGATGGAGCGGCATTGCTCCTATCATGTACCTGCTAGAGTACGGGATCGGACTGAAGCCCGACGGCCCTCACAATCAACTCCTCTGGGAACTCCAATCCGAATCCCGTACGGGCTGTGAGCGGTTCCGTTTCAACGGGCACGTGGCGTCTCTCGTTGCTGAACCAGTAGCCGGTGAGCAGGGGAAAGTGAGAATCTCGGTGGAGTCGGACGGCGATTTCAAGCTGCGCCTCCGCTACAAGGGAAAGCAACAGGACTTTTCAGTGTCGCGTGGCAAGCAAGAGTTCACGGCTATTTCCGACCGTGTGGCTGCAGTGGAACTCGACAAAACCCCGATCGTCCTGCCACCGACATAACCTTCCGCCAGCCGCGGTTTGCCGACATAACGGTCCAATCCTGTTGCCCGCTTCGATGTAACCTCAGCGGAGTGTTTGGGTTACAACCGCGTGCGAAGATTGGCCCTGTCATGTCAGGTAGCGTCTTAGGTATATGGGCTCCACACTTCGATCTCAATAATTTCCTACTGAAGAGGCAGCAACGGCGAACCGAAACATATTCCCCCAATGCACGCAGGTGGCCTACCTATCTTCCCTTCCCGTGTCGAAAACGCGAGGTATTATGAATTCGCGTATGCTGTCTTTGCAGCTGACGGTATAACAACTTACTAGCTCCGTCTCATCTCGCTTGCGCTGGCTCATTGCTTACCGGCGGAGGCGCGGTCCGAGGCGAGGGCCTTCCACGCGGTGCTGAGACCTTTGCGAGGAGTTCTTGGAATCCGAAACCGTTCGTTACCCGGTAATCGTCGACGGCTAACCCCTCCGCGGTTTCATCCTTGTGGACGCTGCTGATGGCAATGACGAGAATCTAGGGGAAGCGCTTGCGCACCACGTTGAAAAACTCCATGCCCGACATGCCGGGCACGGGATATGACAAGGTCAGCTAGCCCCGCCCGGAGCTTCTCTAGGGCGTCCAAAACGTCTGCGGCTGTGGGAACGGAATCGGCCGCCGCCACCAACTATCCCGCCAACTGCTTGCGAATAATCTCCTCATCGTCCACAAGCAAAGTGTGACTGCTTAATTGGCCCAACATGTGTTCCCTCCCTGACAACCTGCAAAGGCAGCCTCGATGCTGCCTTTATCGGTGGGAACGCACGCTATTTTCGGCGCTGATTGATTTTGGAGAGACACAACCGCGGCAAGAGTTTTGGAACACCTCTGGAACACTTTTGGAACACCTTCGAGCAAAGGGCACTGTAGGCTGACAAAAGCCTTTGATTTCTAAGCACTTCTAGTTTCGACGGTGTGCTCGAACTCACGGCCGCTTCCTTTTCAAGCATGCGCCCTACTCAAGCAATAACTCCCTTGTTTTCAATGAACCGGGAGAGACTTACTAACTTCTGTTGCAAAGACGAGACAAGCTTGGAAAATCTGTAATTTGAAGTAAGGATCTTGTTTTCAATGGCTTGACAAGCTGGCGGGGACGACGGGACTCGAACCCGCGACCTCATGCGTGACAGGCATGCGTTCTAACCAGCTGAACTACGTCCCCTGAAAGGCGGTGACGAGTGAAGAGTGACGAGCAAGGAAGAGATGCACACAAAGGTTTGCTCGTCACTCATCACTCGTTTTCTGGTGGGCGGTGCCCGGCTCGAACGGGCGACCTTCTGCTTGTAAGGCAGACGCTCTAACCAACTGAGCTAACCGCCCCGCCCAGTCCAAGACAGCTCAAGGCCCACTGCACGGTAAACTGATTTCAGCGCAGCCCCGATCTTCAAGCCGGCAAGGACTGGCCCAAAGGTCGGCGCTGCGAGTGAATTTAGGATACTACCTGCGGCACAAACTTGACACCCGCATCCCATGAAATATACACTAGCGTATCACAGCCGTCAAGGAGACCCATCATCCATGCAGTTTCAGCGCGAGTATGTCGCGTATATGGCGAAGCAGGTGCTCAAGCGGTTGACCGATGACGGGCTGATTACCTTTGAGCAGCCTGATTATGTCATCGAGGTCATCAACCAGGTGATGCTGGAAGAGTTGAGCGTCGAAGATCGCATTAACGACGAAGTTCGAAAAATCCTGGAGGAGCACGGTAACCAGATGAAAGAACTGGGCGCCGGTTACGAAGACGCCTTCAAAGCGATCAAGAAGGAATTGGTGCGCCAACGCAAGGTCATTCTGTGAGGAGAACAGTCTAGCAACCATGAAGATGAGTCACGAGAAAATCGTTCAGATTTCACACCAGGTCGTAGCCGCCATCGAGGCTCTGGATGAGGTAGAAATCTACGACGAGCCCAATACGATCCGCGTGCAAATCGTCAAGATCCTCACCGACCTCATGCATGAAGAAGAGAAGATTGACGAGATTGTGAAAGGCCGCATCGCTTCTCAGAAGCGAACCATACTCGAAGGCGGCGGAGAATGGGAAATCCTCTACCGAAAATACTATTCCGAGGAGTTGCGAAAGCTCGGGATAGCGCCCCCGCCAGCCCCGCCCCATTTCTGAGAAATCGCTTTCGCCGATCACGGCTTAGATAACCCAACGAACTACCCTGTCGTTCCGAGCGGAGCGAGGAATCTCGCTCTGCCCGGAGCGATCCGAGGAGCAAAGATCATGGCGAGATTCCTCGCGGAGTTTACCCGAAGCACCCAGAGCGAGATCCTTCGCTGCGCTCAGGATGACAGCGAAGGCCTCGGAATGACACGGATCTTCAAAACGAGGATGGGAGAGAGAGCGCCATGTTCCCTCCTGCGCCATAAACAAGAATGGCCGCCCACGCTAGCGGGCGGCCATCCCTGATGCGGAGAGGAAAAACTCTAGTTGGGATTCGGACCCGAGTTGGAGGTCGAATTCGGGCTTGGCGGAGTCGAGCTTGGACTCGAATTAGGCGTCGAACTTGGACTGGTCGTCGTGCCCGGGTTAGAGCTTGGGGTCGAATTGGGCGTCGGACTCGGACTCGTCGTGCCCGGGTTAGAACTTGGGCTTGAAGTAGTACTTGAACCCGAGTCGGAAGAAGAGTCAGTGCGCCGCTTGAGCACTGGCGGCTGCTCATCGCCGCCGCTGCTGCCTGAAGGCTGCCCCTGCCCTGCGGTCTGGGTCGGAGCGGATGTCTGGTCGCTGGGCTGCCGCTTGCGCAGCGTCGGTCCGCCGGTCTCGCCGGGCTTCAGCTTCTTGCGGTTGCTGATCACCTGTTGCAGGCGCGCCTTGACATCGTCAAACTCCGACGTCGAAACCAGGTACTGCTCCTTCTTGGGCAGAATCTGTTTGATCTCCTCTTCGCTCTTGATGATTCGATCGCCCGTGGGCGGGTGGTCCATGAAGACCTGGGGCATGCTCCCGGGCATTCGCCGCTCCTCGTCCATCACCTTGCCGAAGAAGGCTACGTAGGAGTTCGGGTCGTACCCCGCCTTGTACATGTATTGAATTCCAAGGTAGTCTGCCTCCGCCTCAGCGCCTCGATTGAACTTCAGAAACGCCAGCGGCACGCCATTCATGTACGCTTCCATCACGCCCATGTACACCGGATACGACATGGGGACGAACATGAGCGGTATCATGGCGAATTGCAGAATGGTCGCCTTGGTCATCTGGCTTGCCCAGTGGCGCGCGGCCACGTGGGCGATTTCGTGGGCCACCACCCCAGCCACCTGGTCTTCCTCTTCCGCAGCCTGCAGCAGGCCGGTGTTGACGTACAGAAAACCGCCGGGCAGCGCGAAGGCGTTGATCGTAGGATCGTCGATGATTTTCACCGTGAGCGGAATCTTGAGGTCAGAATTGCGCGCCACATTCTGCGCCACCCGGTTGACGTACTCGTTGATGACCGGGTCCGTCATCAGCTTCGCGGAACGCTCAATTTCCACGCTGTATTGCTTGCCGATGGCGATTTCCTTTTCCTCGGAAATGATGCTCTTATGCGCAACTTTCCGGTTGCCTATTTCGTCGACGTCGTCTTTCTTGTCGTCGCCGGCGCGCAAAGGAAGAGCGGCAATACAGAGCATTGCCAGAAGCGCTATGACTTGTGTTCGCGATCTGCTCATGGATTCACCCCTAACCGATAGTTCGTCCCGATTATATCACCCTCGCCTCGCAAGTTCACCGCTTTTGCTTGCGCGTCAGTATTCCAATTGCGGCCGAAACCCGCGCCCACTTGATCGCCACATGGCACAAGGGAAATCGTCTCCACCTGTGCTTGACACACAACACCCTTTCGCCACTCAGCCATTAGGATGCAAGTTGGGACTGAAAGTTGCATGGGCGGGGAAAGATATTCCGAGGAACTGAACGCTCGATGCTTTCAAATAACTGTACCAGAGGCCACTCCGACCCGGGGCGCCGTCCAGGACCAAACTTCGGGCCATCGGCAAGCCCGCCAGGAACCGGTGCTTAACCCAAGGATGGAAAATCTGTTTCACGCGAAGTCGCAAAGGACGCCAAGGTTGCAAATAAGACCTGGACCTCGGCCTTGCGGTCCCTTGCGCTTGGCGCCTTCGCGTGAGCCGTTGTTGGATCGCCGCGCGGCCGAATGCGCGCCCTGGGCCGAGGGGCAGCGGCACCGCGAGTGGGCGAACCAACACTTAAACTAATACTTTATGTATGGCAGGATTTACGCAGATCAGGCTGCGCAAAAACCCTTCTGGCGTGTTATTCCGAGAAGCCCTGCGACGAGGAATCTCGCACTGCCGTGAGAACACACCAGAGCGCGATTCCTCGCGGAGTACACCCTAAGCGGCAGAGCGAGATTCTTCGCTCCGCTCAGAATGACAAGCAAAGGGCTCAGGATGACAGCGAAGGGCTCAGAATAACAAGGAGACAGTTTTTTGCGCAGCTTCTGGTCGCTAATACCCTGACTACGACTTCGGCGTCGACTAGATCGGATCTTTCACCCCGCGTAGTGTCCGGTGATCACTGGGCTCGAGATCGAGCACCACGACCGAGTTCGTTCCCTGCTTAAGCCAGGTGGCCGGTAAAAACAGGCTTTGCTGCGGCCCAATCTTCCAGTAGCGGCCCAGGTTGTGCCCGTTCACCCACACATAACCCTTTTCCCAGCCTTGCATGTCAAGGAACGTGTCGCCCAACGATGAGAGTTGAAACTGTCCCCGGAAGAAAGCGGGCACTTTCGGATTTGACGATGAGAAGTTTAACCGCGAAAGGTCCGTCATCGGCAGCGGATAATTCTCCCAACCCGTAAAGGTAGACCCAGCCAGAGTGACGTGCCCGAGGATTCCCTTCCGGTCGTCTACCAGCCGCGGACCGAAATTGACGCGGCCCATGTTCTCCACCAGAATATCCAGAGGCACGCCCCCTTCGAGATCCACTTCGAGCGAGTGCTGCTTCAGGCGGCGATCCAGCACCCCGAGCCGTCGAGCGCCTTGGGAGACGACCGCATAATCTCTTACATCCGTTAGTTCAAGTAGTCCTTTAATTGCTTTGCTGACCCCGACCCGGTAAAGAACGAATCCGTAGTTCTGACCCAGTGCCTCCATCGGAAGCGGATGGTCCGAAGTAACCGCCTTCCCCAGCAGGCCGTCCAGAACAGCCGCTTCTTTCAATTCCAGGTGCGGAATTTCAATCATGGGCAAGGGAGCGGGCAGGTCGGGCAAACGCGTTCCCGCAGGCGAGTGTTTCGCGACCACATCGCGAATCAGGGAGAACTTCCGCGTGGGCCGCCCCGCCTCGTCGATCGGCGCGTCGTAGTCGTAGCTCGAAATGTCCGGCTGGTAGCTTCCGTCAAAGTTCGCGCCGCTCATGAAACCCCAGCTTGTGCCGCCGTGAGCCATGTAGAGGTTGACGGAAATTCCCCGCGACAGCATCCACTCAACACCCTGCGCCGCTTCCTCAGGGGTGGTCACATGATGCTCTTCACCCCAGTGGTCAAACCAGCCGTCCCAATATTCGCCGCACATGCGCGGCACACCTTGCCGGGACTTAGCGAACCGGGCGAACTCTTTTTCCTGTTCGCCCTGCCCGAAATTGATGGCGGCCGGCGAGTCCGGCATCGACCCCCCATCAAGCTCTGCTTTGCTGGACCCGTCCGAGGTGTACAGGGTTACGTCGAAACCGGCGTCGCGTATGGCGTTTCGAATGGCCTTCACGTAATCGTGGTCGTGGCCGAAAGACCCGTACTCGTTCTCGACCTGCGCCATGATGATGGGTCCGCCGCGCGTAATCTGAAAAGGCGCGAGATGCTCTCCCACGGTGTGCAAATATTTTCCCGCAGCCTCGAGGAAACGCGGATCAGTGGTGCGAACCTTGAGACCAGCTGTTGCCAAAAGCCAGGGCGGAAGGCCGCCAAAATCCCATTCCGAACAGATATAAGGTCCGGGGCGCAGCAATACCCACAGCCCCTCCTCTTGGGCCATACGAATGTAGGCGGCCACATCGAGATTGCCCGCAAAATCGAATTTGCCCCGCTCTGGTTCGTGCAAGTCCCAGAAGACGTAGGTGCAGAGCGTGTTGAGCCCCAAGGCTCGCATTTTGCGCATGCGGTCCCGCCAGTAGGGCCGCGGTACTCGAGGATAGTGCATGGAGCCCGAGATGATGACGAACGGCTTTCCGTCCAACCGGAAATGGTCGCCCTGGTATCCGAAAGTGTGTGTGCCGGCCGGGCCGGCGGCGCCGCCCACGGCGGATGGGGCGCCATCCTTCGCATTCAACACGCTTCGCGTGAGATTCCATAAAGCTGCGGCGCCTGACGCACCGATGAACCGCCGACGGCCAACTGACTTCGCGAGCTGATTCTTCTCGGACATGGGATTATCTCCTGAAAGCGGCACGGTGCTGTAGTGAAACTGAAACACAATGAGTGGCGGGCAAAATTGCGAGGCCTGCGGATAGAGCAATGTCGACGCGTCGACATCTACATCTGTTACTGGAGCCCTGCAATCTCTTCAAGACTCCGGACGACTGCCGCGTCCGTGAGGGGGGAGATCCCAAATTTGAAATTCCCTTTCTCGTTCCTGAACCTGGCGAACCACGCTTCCTGGTCCAGTCGATGCTTTCCCTCCAGGCGCTTCCCCTGCGAACCGAAAACAACGTTCTTCCCCCGTTCGCGTCCGGTCTTGTCCACTACAAACCACGCGCTCAGGAAGTACCGATATCTCGGCTTTGCCTTCTCGCCGGCGATTAGCCAGGCGCGCGCTCCCATCGGTATACTGACGTTCTTCTGCCGGAAAACTTCTAGGAGCTTCTCAGGCCATCCTCGTTCTTAAACCTTGTGGTACACAACCCAATCACTCGCTGCGTGCCTAGGGCGCATGCCAAGTCCTAAAAGTCATTACGATTTTCATAACTTAAAGCAATACATCAGATATATCCACTAACCATCTGATAATAATCCTACAAGTGTAGTTGAAATTGAGTCCGACATTCTCTCGGTCACAACTCAAGTTCTTTCCTGACCTGCTCCCAAGGCGTGCCAGGCTTACCGTTGTTGCGTGCGATCGCTTCGTTAAGATCGCGCAGGTCTTCAAGGTCTTCCACCCGTTTGCGTAGGCGAATGACTTCTGCACTCAGTCGGCGCAGCGTGACCTTCCGGGACTTTGTCGCTGGCTCGATTTTACCCATATGCATCCCGCCTGTGTTTGACAGCATACACAAAAATAGTCGAACCTTCCAATTGAAACAAGATACGATAAGCTCCCACCCGCAAGCGATACTTCTTTTCCTGAGCTGACAGTTTCTTCACATTTCCAGTCAGGTCATCCTCGAGCAACTCAAGCCGATGCCCGATGCTCCGACGCAATGCTTTGGGCAGGGCTCTTAACTGCTCTCTTGCTTCATCACCGATCACCAGTTCGTAGCGCATACCGCGGCCAAAACACCACGCCGTCCGTTACGCCGAAGGGCGGCCAGAAGGGCCGCCCCTACGGGGTCAGTCTGAAAACCTGACACCTGAAACCCGGCACCTGACACCTGCTCTTACGCGGTTGAATACGCACCCTTCTCCTGCCTCCTCACAGCAGCCTGCGCTGCCGCCAAGCGCGCGATGGGCACGCGGTAAGGCGAGCAGCTCACGTAGTTCAACCCCGCCTCGGCGCAGACCTCGATCGACGCCGGGTCGCCGCCGTGCTCACCGCAGATGCCGACTTTCAAATTGTTGCGAGTTGCCCGCCCTTCCGCAGTAGCAAGTTTCAGCAACCTGCCCACGCGCTTCGGATCGAGCACCGCAAACGGGTCCGCCGGCCAGATCTTCTGCTTCACATAAGCGGCGATGATCTTGCCGCAATCGTCGCGCGAGAGCCCGAATGTCGTCTGGGTCAGATCGTTCGTCCCGAAGCTGAAGAACTCAGCCTGCTGGGCGATCTCTCCGGCCGAGAGAGCCGCGGCGGGCAACTCGATCATGGTGCCCACCAGGTAATCAACCTTGACTCCCTTCTTGCCAAAGACCTCGCCCGCCACGCGGTCCACGATCTCCTTTTGCAGTTCGAGCTCCTTCACATCGCCAACCAACGGAATCATAACTTCAGGTTTTGCTTCAATTCCCTTCTTCTTACAATCGCAAGCCGCCTCGAAGATGGCCCGCGCCTGCATTTCGGTGATCTCGGGGTACATGATTCCCAGCCGACAGCCGCGCAGGCCGAGCATTGGATTAAATTCATGTAAAGATTCAACTACTTCCAGTAACTTCTTGGCTTGATTTAGCTTAGCACCTTTCTTCTTTAACGCCTCGAGCGTGGCGATTTCGACCATCAGC
The DNA here is from genome assembly GCA_050010015.1 of Terriglobia bacterium. Lineage (GTDB taxonomy): Bacteria > Acidobacteriota > Terriglobia > UBA7540 > UBA7540 > CAVROP01. The sequence goes on along the minus strand of JBEKLY010000190.1, from coordinate 6,837 downwards.
TCTTCCCTTTTGGGCAGGAATTCGTGCAGGGGCGGGTCCAAGGTGCGGATGGTTACGGGCAGCCCGGCCATGGCCTTGAACAAGCCGAAGAAATCTTTGCGTTGCATGGGAAGCAGTTTGGCCAGGGCGGCGCGGCGTTCCTTGGCATAACCCGCGGCCTCTTTGGGATCCGCCGTTTCCTTGCACGCCATAATCATGCGCTGCACGTGAGGCAGGCGCTCCTGGGCGAAGAACATGTGCTCGGTGCGGCAAAGCCCGATGCCCTCGGCGCCGAAGTTGACGGCGGCCAGCGCGTCGCGTGGGATGTCGGCGTTAGCGCGCACACCGAGTTCCCTTGCTTCATCGGCCCACGTCATGAACTCCGCGAATGCTCCGCTCTTCGGGTCCGGCGGTACAAGGTTGGTCTTGCCTTCGATCACCCGCCCTGTCGAACCGTCGAGCGAAATCCAGTCGCCTTCCTTGATGACCGTGCCGCCGATCTTGAGCTGTTTGCTCTTCTCGTCGACTTCCGCAGCCCCGCAGCCCGCCACACAGGGCTTACCCATGCCGCGCGTTACCACGGCGGCGTGCGAAGTCATGCCACCACGGGAGGTGAGGATGCCCACCGCGACTTCCATGCCGTGGATATCGTCCGGGACGGTCTCGCCACGCACCAGGATCACCGGTTGTGTCTTGCCTGCCACCACCGCCTCGTCAGCAGTGAACACGACGTGCCCTACTGCGGCGCCGGGTGACGCCGGCAAGCCCGTGGCCAGCACTTTCAAGGGCTTGGATTCGTCGAGCACTGGGTGCAGCAACTGGTTGAGTTGATCGGGTTCCACCCGCATCAGCGCCTCTTTCTTGGTGAGCAGGCCTTCGTGCTCCATCTCAACCGCAATCCGCACCGCCGCAGGCCCCGTGCGCTTCCCGTTGCGGGTCTGAAGCATGTAGAGCTTTCCGTCCTGAATCGTGAACTCGAAGTCCTGAACGTCCTTGTAGTGCTGCTCGAGCTTGGTGGTGAATTCGCGGAGTTGGTGGTAAACATCCGGCATGATCTGCTCGAGTTCCTTGATGGGTATGGGGGTGCGGACTCCTGAGACCACGTCCTCGCCCTGGGCATTCATCAGGAATTCGCCATAAAATTCCTTGGCGCCGGTGGCCGGATTGCGAGTGAATCCGACGCCGGTCCCCGAGGTGTCGCCCATGTTGCCGAACACCATGGTCTGCACATTGACGGCGGTCCCGAGGTCGTCAGAAATCTTGTTCAAACGCCGGTAAGTCTTGGCGCGGGGATTGTACCAGGAGCGGAACACGGCCTCGATGGACATGTTGAGCTGCACTTGCGGGTCCTGGGGGAAGTCCTTGCCGGCTTCTTTGCGCACCACTTTCTTGTAATCTGCGATCACCTGCTTCAGATCGTCAGCGGTAAGCGCCGTGTCGAGCTTCACCTTCTTTTTCTTCTTCTGGCCGTCGAAGACATGCTCGAACTTCTCTTTGGGGATTTCCATCACCACGTTGCCGAACATCTGGATGAACCGGCGGTAGCTGTCATAGGCGAAGCGAGGGTTGCTGGTTTTCTCGGCGATCACTTCCGCCACTTGATCGTTCATTCCCAGGTTGAGGATCGTATCCATCATCCCGGGCATCGAAAACTTGGCGCCGGAACGCACCGACACCAGAAGCGGATTCTTCTTTTCGCCGAGTTTCTGTCCCAGCAGGCTCTCGAGTCTGGCCAGCGCTTCATCTTTCTGGGTCAGGATGTCGCCGGGAGTCTTGTTCCCGTTCTGGAAATAGAGGCGACAGCCCGAAGTGGCAATTGTGAAGCCGGGAGGAACAGGCAGCCCCGCGTTGGTCATTTCCGCCAGGCCGGCTCCCTTGCCGCCCAGGACGTCTTTCATGGCGCCGTTGCCGTCCGCCTTCCCGTCCCCGAAGAAATATACGTATTTTTCCATGAGCACTACTCCTTTGAGTTTTCAGTTTTCAGTTCTTAGTTCTCAGTTATCAGTCCTTAACTCTCAGCCTTCGGCTCCCGACTATCAGCATTCAGATATAAGCCAACTTAAGGTTGATCGAGAGCCCTAAGCGTCTACGCCGCGGCTGAGCGACCCAAGATTCTGGCGCATTTGCTGGGATTTTGCAATGGACAAGAAGCATCGCAAGGCGATGAATTAGCGGAAAGCATCAACCTCGAGGCCGCTGCCTTCTATTATGCTCTTGAGCGTTCCTCGTGGAATGGGTTTGCTTCCGTGGACGGCGACGATTACTTGCCGCCCGTTCGAATGGCGCCATTTCTGATGACTGCCCTTTTGACTGGTCAGAACGAACCCGTTTCGCTTGAGCACGCGGATGACATCCCGGGCAATGAGGACGGGAAAGTGGGGACTCACGGCAGCGACACTTCGAGCAGTTTCGCGCCCTCGGGCGGTTTGATTTCGGAAGGTTCGAACCACAGTTCGAGCGCTTCCTTGGCGTTTCGTACCGCTTCCTCCTCCGTATCGCCCGCGGAAGCGCAGCCCGGCAGTTCCGGAAACACTGCTGACCACCTCTTAGTCTCGGGGTCGAACTCGACTAGCAATCGTAATTTCATAACTACTCCCTCATCCCACTGATCAACATGCCACAAAAGGCCAGCCGCGTACAAGCGAATCGTTGGAGGAGCAGGGTCAGTTCGATGTCGAAGCGGCAGGTAGGGAGTCTCGGTGAGAACTCCATTTGTGTGTCATTCCGAGGAGTTTCCATGGGCTTTTGGCCCACCCGAGGCAATGCAAATCAACGCTGTCATCCCCGCGAAAGCGGGGACCCATTGTCAGTCCAATGGATTCCCGCTTATGCGGGAATGACGTGACTTTCGGGGGAGTCGAAGGCGACGAGGAATCTCGCAGTGCCTTGAAATGCTCAGAGCGGGGTCCTTCGCTGCGCTCAGAGCTTGTGATTTTTTTGGTTTTTTGACCCTTTAAGGGCACTTAACTCCTTTGTTATCAGCGCCACTTTTCGGTCATATTCAAAAAAGTCACACTCTCTCAGGATGACAGCGAAGGGCTCGGAATGACAGGCGCCAGGAGGTTTTCACACCAACTGTAGCGCCATATTGCGAGCGTAGCGCCGACCTTCAGGTCGGCAGTTTGTTGCTTTCCCATGGTGCTGACCTGAAGGTCAGCGCTACGGCGGTCCACCTAGCGTTTCGCTTCGTCTGGTTGTGATGTCGGCGCGTCGACATTGGCCTTCTCAATCTGGGACAGGTCCGCATCTTCGGTGAAAAGCCGATCCAGGGCAATCAATAACTGCAGCCGGTTTCTGCGCACCTCGGGGTCATCGGCCATCACCAGCACCTTGTCGAAAAAGAGGTCCACGGGCGCGCGGAGCGAGGCAATGCATTCAAGTGCAGCGTGAATGTCGCCCGCCGTGCGCTTCTCGGCCGCCTCCTCATGAACGCGCTCGTAGGCGGCGTACAGGTCCTGCTCCGGCCCTGCCTCAAGGCGCTCCGCGTCGAACGCCCGGCCTTCGAAATCTGACGGCTGGGCGGACTTGCTCAGAATGTTGCGAATACGTTTGGCGGATTGCGAAAGGCTGAGGAAATCATCGCTCGAACGGATGCGCTCGATCGCCTTGGCTCGCACCAGGACCTGGGCGGGCTCGAGCCCAGACTGACGTGCGCCCATGGCGGCGCGAATCGTGTCGTAGCGCAAGCCAACCACCGTCTCGAGATGGAAGGTCAGGCGTTCGCGCATGAATTTGCGAACCGCCTCGGCGACTTCAGTGGACTCAAAAATCAGCTTTTCACGCAGCGCAGCTAATTCAAGTACTATTTCTGAATCCATATCTATAGAAGCTGATATATCAAGTAATACTTTAATAACTCCGTTGGCTTGCCGGCGGATCGCAAAAGGGTCGCTCGAGCCGGTGGGTCCGTTGCCGACGGCGAATCCGGCCACGACCGCATCGAGTTTGTCGGCCAGCGATACCAGCGCCCCAACCGCGGTCCGTAGGCACTTGTCTTCCACTCCCTGCGGCAGGTAGTGGTCGTAAATGGCCGTCGCTACGCCTTCAAGTTCTCCTTGAGCTTTTGCGTAGAGCCCGCCCACCACGCCTTGCAGTTCCGCAAACTCCTGCACCATCTGGGTGGTCAGGTCGCATTTCGAGAGTTCGACCGCCCGCAGCACCTGCTCGCGCTGCCCTGCTTCAAGAATCCCTTGAGCTTCGAGTTTTTCCGAGAGACGCGCGGCGATGGCGTGCATGCGCCGGACCTTGTCGGCATAACTGCCCAGCTCCGCCTGATAGGTGACCTTCTCGAGGCGCGCCATTCGGTCGCGCAGGGGCATGCGCTGGTCCGCATCCCAGAAAAACACGGCGTCGCTGAAGCGCGCCTGGAGAACCCGTTCGTGCCCTTGGCGAATCAGGCCGCGCTCGTCGGAATCGACGTTGAGGACGGCGAGGAAGTAAGGTTCAAGTATCCCTTGAGGGTTTTCCACGGCAAAGTATTTCTGGTGGTCGCGCATCACGGTGATCAGAATCTCGCGCGGCAGCTGGAGAAAGCGCCCGTCAAAGCCACCTCGGATCGCCGAAGGCCATTCTGTGGAGTTGACCAGCCATTCTTCAAGGTCTGAGTCTTCAACCAGAACCAGGGAATCTTCAAGTAACGCGTTAGTTCTTGTGCGAAGCGTCTGGCGGCGCTGCTCCGGGTCGATTTCCACAAACGCTCGCCGTAGCTGGTCGCCGTAATCGTTGAAACTCGTCATGGTGATGGGGCCCTTGCTGTATACGCGGTGGCCGAAGGTGAAATCGCCGGAGCGAACGCCGAGGACTTCGAAGTTCACTGCTTCGGCCTGCTTCCCTTCTCCAAGGATTGCCAGCACCCACCGAATGGGCCGCACGAACCGCGGGCCGGCTTTCTCGAGCCAATACATGCTCTTGGGAAACCCCAGGCGCAGGATGGCGGCCGGCAGTATTTCCGCCAGGACTGCCGAGGCAGCTCGCCCCTGGGTGGTTTTCCGAAGCGCCAGGTATTCGCCTTTTGGGGTAGTGGTGCGGGCCAAATCCTCGAGATGGGCCGAATTCTTCTGGGCAAAGCTCACGGCTGCCCGCGTATACTTGCCCTCCGCATTGACGGCAACCTTGACAGGCGGACCGAGTATTTCTTCGACCCTGTCCGGCTGTCGTGTCAGTACGGCGGGAAAACAGACGACGAGGCGGCGCGGCGTCGAGTATGTTTGCAGGGGCGGTTCGCGAACCGCCCCTACCTCCGGGCCAGGCAGTAATCGCGCCTCGCTGATGGCCTTTTGGACGAGCTCGCCCAAACCCCTTTCCGCATCGCGCAGGAAATGCGCCGGGATCTCCTCACAACCGATTTCAAGGAGCAACGGCAGCGCGTCCTGTTTTCCGGCTTCGACATTAGCTTCCCTCACGCCGTCACCTCCTGCGCCGCTTGGCGCTCGACGTAGATGGCGGCGACTGCGCAGGCCAGCTTGCGGACACGAGCGATCAGCGCCACGCGCTCAGTCACGCTGATGGCCCCCCGCGCATCGAGGATATTAAACAGGTGGGAGCACTTCAAAGTGAGGTCGTAGACCTTACGGAGCGGAAAATGATCGGGAGGGCCGAAGTTCGAAACTCGAAGTTCGAAATTCGAGCTGGGCTCTCCGACGACACCTAAAGTATTACTTGATGAACTAATTGTATCTGACTGCAGCACTTTACGATCACCTTTTGTGCTGTCGGCGATTTTAGGCTTTCGATGCTCCCCCAGCAGGCGTACGGCCTCGCCCTCGTAAAGGTCCAGGATCTTCCTCGAAGTCTCCGGATCGGCGGCCTCGAAATCGTAGACCGAAAACTCCAACTCCTCCGCCCGGCGCATGTCTCCGTAGGTGACGGAATCGTTCCAGCGGATGTGGTAAACGTCTTCGACGTTTTGCAGGAAGGCGGTGATGCGTTCGAGGCCATAGGTTAGTTCGACGCTGATGGGCTCGAGATCCAATCCGCCGGACTGCTGGAAGTAGGTGAATTGGGAGATCTCGAGGCCGTCCAGCACCACTTGCCATCCGATGCCCCACGCGCCCAGGGTCGGCGCCTCCCAATTGTCCTCCTCGAAGCGAATGTCATGGTGGCGGACTTCGATTCCGATCGCCTCGAGGCTTTCGAGATACATGTCCTGGGCGTTTGCCGGCGGCGGTTTCAGGATGACCTGCATTTGAGTGTGCTTCAGCAGGCGATTGGGATTCTCTCCATAGCGGCCATCGGCGGGGCGGCGCGAAGGCTGTACGTAAGCCACACGCCAGGGGCGGCGCGAAGGCTGTACGTAAGCCACACGCCAGGGCTGAGGCCCCAGGACGCGAAAGAACGTCTCGGGGCACATCGTGCCAGCGCCCACCTCGACATCGTAGGGCAGGGCCACCACACATCCCTGGCCGGCCCAGAATTGACCGAGACGGAAAATCATCTCCTGAAAGCTGAGCGGGGCTTTCTCTGAATTTAAAGTTTTACTTTGCATAATTGAAATTACAATACTTATATTAAATGGCTTAGATTATACTGTAACTCGTCGCAAGTTCCCCTCCTTGGTAAGGAGGGGTTAGGGGTGGTTGCGCGTTGCCGATGATGCCACCCACCACCCCTGCCCCTCCTCCCGCTGAGGAGGGGAGTCACTTTCATGGCAGTCGCTCATGCCTGTCCGCTGACGGGCACCCAGAAACCATGAAGTACCCGGGAGCGCGGGCATCCTGCCCGCAGAGTGCGTGCAATTGCGGCGCGAAGGCTGTACGTAAGCCACACGCCAGGGCTGAGGCCCCAGGACGCGAAAGAACGTCTCGGGGCACATCGTGCCAGCGCCCACCTCGACATCGTAGGGCAGGGCCACCACACATC
>JBEKLY010000189.1:0-15497 GCA_050010015.1 Terriglobia bacterium | reverse complement strand
AGGAGGACAACTGGGCGTCGGAAAGGCCGTCAAAAGCGCTGTTGACGGATCGGGCAGACCGGTTGACACACCGACCGCGGGTCAGCTGCCCAGCCTGGTTTCTTACTGTCTGAATCGCAGGAAGTACAGAGGTAAGAAAGGACGGGCGGCAAGAAGGACTCGGACAAATGAGCATAGAAAGCAGTCGCTCATGCCCGTCGGCTGACGGGCGCCCGGAAAGCATGAAGTGCCCGGGAGCGCGGGCCTCCTGCCCGCAGCGTGCGTGCAATTGCGGCGCGAAAGGCGGGCAGGATGCCCGCGCTCCCGGATATCCTCAAAGCAGAAGGGCAGAGAAAACCCTTGACCGCGACCGGCCGTCACCACTTGGCACCCCTTGCGGCCTGGCGGTGTCGAAAAGGGAGGGCCGCGGAGTGCACGCTGGGCCGCGATTCTAGGGATGCGGCAGACAACCCCCCCTCAGAGCATTTTTCTCTTGACCCCCGAAGCGGGATAGGCTAGAGTTGTCAAGTACGACGGGGCGGGCGGCCAGGCCTTGCCGGCGGGGTGGGCCGCGCCGGCGCATGGTTTCGCGCCGCGAGAATATGATTGGGGCACGCGACAAACTGAAGGGCGAGTTGGTCCTGGAGGTCCTGAAATCCTCCGGGCAGGCCAGGCTGGCGGTGACCGGCTCGAGCATGCTGCCCTCGATCTGGCCGGGCGACATCGTGGAAGTGCGCCGTCAAAGCGTAGGTGAGATTTCGCCGGGAGACGTTGTTCTCTGCGCGCGCCGGGGCGGCTTCTCCGCGCACCGCGTGGTGGAGAAAGTGGCTGGACCGGAGCGTACGGTCCTCATCACCCGGGGCGACGCGCTGCTCGCGCCTGACCCGCCGGTCGCGCCGGAAGAGTTGCTGGGGCGTGTCACCGCTATCCTGCGTGGGGGGCGCCGGCTGGAGCCTCGCCTCACCCGCTGGCACCGGCTGGCCTCCTGGGTCTTGTCTCACTCGGAGATCTGCACCCGGCTGGCGCTGCGCCTGGCGCGGCGCTAGTGGGGCGCGGGCGGGACGCCGGCGCCACGTTGGCACGTATCATTTAGGGTTCTGCGATCACGAGAAGAGCCGACGCCTTTGTGGGAGGACGGGTGAAGCCGCGATACGAACTGTGCATTGAAATCGGCGATATACCGATTCTGGTGCACACCGACAGCGCCGAGTTTGCGGGTATGCTCCAGGATCGTTATGGAAAGTTTGTGGTAGGCCGGCGCGCGGCGGGCGATCCGAACGGCGAGACCCCGGGCTGCGGCGAGCAGCGGGGCGCGCAGCACGACTCAGAAAGCGCATTTGGCCCCCCGAGCACCCCTTGCCGAGTTTCCGATTTCCAGTTTCCAGTTTCACGCTTCGAGCTCGAGGTTGAGCTCCTCCCACCGGGTATGATGAGTGACGCCGAGGAGGCGCGCGTACGCCTCGAGGGCGGGCGCTGGCTAATGGAGCGCGGAGATTTTCGCGCCGAGTGGGATCCGGAGTCCCACCGGGGTTGGGTGCGCCAAAGCGCCAATCCCTACTCCATCGACGCCGTGTTGCGCATGCTCCACACACTCATCTTGGCGCGTGAGGGCGGGTTTCTGGTCCATGCCGCCAGCGCCGTGCGCAACGGCCGGGCCTTTCTGTTTGCGGGCGTCTCGGGCGCGGGAAAAACGACCATCTCGCGATTGGCCCCGCCCGACGTGTTGCTGCTCACGGATGAGATTTCGTATGTGCGGAAAGACAGGAGTCAGGATTCAGGAGTCAGGAGTCAGAACGCGGAAGTCGGAAAGCAGAGAGTAGAAAGCAGACAGCGGGACGACGACCGGAAAGATATTGCGCTCGACGCTGCGCCCCTGACACCCGGCACCTGGTCCCTGACGCCTGCCTTCGTGGCGTATGGCACGCCATTCGCGGGCGAACTGGCGCGCATCGGCGAGAATCTGCGCGCTCCAATCGCTGCGCTGTACTTGCTTGTCCAAGGCCCGGAAAACTCCATCGAGGACGTCAGCCAAGCCCAAGCTGTGCGCTCGCTGCTCCAGAACATCCTCTTTTTTGCCGATGATAACGAGCTGGTGCAGATGGTGTTCCAGGCGGCTCTGGAATTCGCGAAGTGCGTACCCGTGCGCCGGCTGGTGTTCGCGCCTGACGCCCGGGTGTGGGATTTGATTGGGTGAAATAAAGAGTGTAACGGGGAGGGGACTGGTGTAAAATGTCCGAAGTGGGGTGGTGGGAGCGCAAATTCCGGTTTTCCGGTTCGGGTATATGAGTCCACTCTACATTGCCAGGAGCAATGAGATCGCGGCCCGGCAGCTTGGCGACGAGATGATCGTCATGTCCGCTCGCGACTCGACGCTGTTCAGTCTGAACAATGTTGGATTGGTGATCTGGCAGGCGGCTGACGGGCGCACGTCTCTCGAGGATATTGTCAAGAACAAGGTTTGCGCCGAATTCGAGATCGCGCCGGAGGAAGCGCTGAAAGACGCCGAGAACTTTGTGCGGGAACTGGCGGGGCACGGGATCATGCGAGTGTCTGACAAGCCGTTTGAGTGAGGAGAAGCAAGGAGCTCGGAGCACTTATGCCCACACTGATGGAGGAAATGAATCAGCGTGCACTCGCCCTGGGTGTGCCCTTGAGCGTGCAGATGGACGTCACCTACCGCTGCAACGAGCGCTGCGTCCATTGCTACCTTGATCACGACGACCACGGCGAGATGACCGCCGCCGAGATGCGCGACGTGCTGCGGCAGTTGGCCGACGCCGGCACGCTGTTCCTCACCTTCAGTGGCGGCGAAGTTTTGATGCGCATGGATTTCTTCGAGATTCTGGAGTACGCGCGCTCCCTGCTCTTTTCCGTCAAGATCAAGACTAACGCCTTCATGATCCGCGAGAAAGAGGCGGACCGCATGCGGGACCTGGGCATCGATCGCGTGCAGGTGAGCATTTATTCCCACCGCGCGGAGGTCCACGACGCCATCACCAAGCTGCCCGGATCGCTCAAGCGTTCAGTCGCGGGCATCCGCCTTCTTCAGTCCCGCGGGCTAAAAGTGACTATCGCCAACGTTCTGATGCGGCAGAATCTCGCGGACTACGCGGGCGTCAAGGCGCTGGCTCAGGAACTCGGCGCCCAATGGACCATCGACCCTACCATCACCCCCATGATGGACGGAGACCGCTCGACTCTAGGTCTGGGCATCGGCGGCGAGGAGTTGAAGCAGGTCTTTCGGACGGAAGAGTTGGTGGGAAACGTGGAAGAGTTCTGCGCGCCTCCCCAGCCGGTGGATGACGGTGTCATGGATGGGCTGCCCTGCAGCGCCAGCCACACTTTCTGTTACATTTCTCCCTATGGCGACGTTTTCCCGTGCGTGCAGTTCCCACTGCCCACGGGGAACGTCCGCCAGCAGAGATTTCTGGAGATCTGGCGGCACTCGAAGCAGATGAACGACGTACGCTCCATCCGCGGCCGCGATCTGCCGGTCTGCTCCACCTGCTCGCACCTCGGCTCCTGTACCCGCTGTCCCGGCCTGGCCTACATGGAAGGCAACATGCGCGGTCCGTCCTCCCTGGACTGCGAGAAATCATTCGCCCGCACTGGAATCCCATCCGCCAATATGCTCGCCAAAAAGCGCCAACTCGAAGCAAACGGCAGTGCGGAAGTGGCTTGGACGCAGTTGGTGCAAATCCAATTGTCTTAAATCCCCCCTCCCGATACCACTGGTGCCTTCCCGTCTCTGGCGTTACACTATGGCGGCCAAAGTCGCGCAGAGCCATTTGCCTGTGCCGTGGGTGAAGCGCATGGCTTGGGGCATAGGCGGAAGCTCCTGTGCTGCGAGTGAGGAAAATGACGTGGAGGCAGTTTGGCAATGAAAAACGATATGGATCGGCGAGAGTTTCTTAAGTACGGGGCTGCGGGCACGGTCGGAATGGGCTCTATCGGCCACAGCTTTGGAGCTGCATCAGCGCGGGCAGAGAAACCGTTGCGGCTCGGCATCATCGGGGTCGGAGACCGCGGCACCAGCCACGTGGGAACATTGCTGGCCATGGGCGGAGTGGAAATCCCGGCCCTCTGCGACATCAACCAGGAGCATCTGGCTCGCGCCCAGGCCATGGTCGAGAAGGCCGGGCAGAAGCGTCCGGAGGGATACGGGCGCGATGTGGAGGACTACCAGCGGCTTGTCTACCGTGACGATCTGGATGCGGTTCTCATCGCAACTTACTGGGAATGGCACACTCCCATGGCCGCCTGCGCTATGAAGTCAGGGAAATATGCCGCCGTGGAGGTTCCGGCCGCCCTCAGCGAAGACGAATGCTGGCAGCTTGTGAACACGAGTGAAGAGACCGGCGTGCCTTGCATGATGCTCGAGAACTGGAGTTTCCGGCGCGACAACCTTGCCGTGCTGAAGATGATTCGCGCCGGTTTGCTCGGGGAAATCGTGCATTGCCACTGCGCGCACTCGCACAACTGCATCGATCACTGGTTCTTCGACGCTTCGGGGAACATGCGGTGGGGCGCGGAGTATCTGGTGAAACGCAACGCCAGCCAGTACACCACGCATGCGCTGGGTCCGGTGCTCAGTTGGATGGACCTGGGGTGCGGCGACTATTTCGATAAGGTGGCGTCCTTCGCGAATCGATCCCTGGGCATCAACCACTATTTCGCCACCAAGTTCGGACCTGACCATCCCAATGCGAAGCGCAAGTATGCCCAGAGCGATATTGTTACGACGCTGGTCAAAACAAAGAAGGGTAATACTATTATTATCAACTATGATATGCAGTTGCCCCGGCCTTACGACAATCGCTGGGAGATTCAGGGCACGGAGGGCATTTACAACGAACAGCGCAACGCACTTTACCTCCATAACCGCAGTACCAAATATGAAGAGTGGGAGTCTTTTGACCCCTACCAGGAGAAATACGAGCACGAATGGTGGAAGCCCCTCGAAGCCAGGCCGCGTTCCGCCAGCGCGGGGAAGGATGCGATCGAAAAGCAGCTCGCGCTGGGGCATGGCGGGACTGATTACGTCGAATTGCAACTTTTTTTGAACGCCGTGCGCACCAAAACGCAAACCCCGGTGGACGTTTACGATTCGGTGCTCATGAGCGTCATCTGTCCGCTGTCGGAGAAGTCGATTGCGGACGGTGGTTCGACCGTCGAGTGCCCGGATTTCACGCGCGGAAAATGGCGCGACAGGAAGCCGGCGTTTGCGCTTGAAACATAATTCAGTTGCGACGGAGTTCCCCGCCCAGGGGCGCGGTGGCCGGTCCCTCCAATGAACCGGGTGGCGCGGTTTTCAGTAGAGTAGGCGTCATCCCCGCGAAAGCGGGGGCCCATGTTCGTCTGAACAAAGATGGATTCCCGCTTGCGCGGGAATGGTCCGCGCTACCAGACGCTGGGCGCGTCTTCAAACTTTCAGAAAGGAAGGATCAAACCGTGAAACAGGGAAATCGTGAGACGATAGCAGCCGTTTCAATTCTGCTTGCCGTTGCGGCAACTCTTTCGCTGGCCAGTTGGACCTCGGCGCAAACTTCCAAAAAGGTCTTCATGATTACGGACATGGAAGGCGTGTCCGGCATCTACGACTCGGAACTGCAGGTTCAGCCGTTTCAGAGTCCGCGCTGGGAGGAGTCTCACAAGCTTCTTACCGGCGAGGTGAACGCTGCGGTCGGGGGCTTACTGGCGGGCGGCGCCACGGATGTGGTGGTCTGGGACGGGCACGACTCCAGCCGCAGCCTCTCCGTGCTGGATATCCATCCCAAAGCGCGCTTGCTGACGGGCGGGCCCATCTCACGCACTCTCGAACTTGATTCATCGTACTCCGCCATCATCTTCATCGGACAGCACGCCATGGCCGGGGCCGACAAGGGAATCCTCAGCCACTCCTATGATTCGCACAACATCCAGAACATCTGGGTGAACGGCAAGCCCACGGGTGAGATCGGCGGGCGGGTGCTGCTGGCCGGCGCCATGAATATTCCCGCCATCATGCTATCCGGCGACACGGCGGCCTGCAAGGAAATCCACGACCTTGTCCCCGAATCCGAATGCGCCGAGGTGAAGAGCGGAGTCAGCCGCAACGCAGGATTCATGCTTTCGCACCCGGCTGCCTGTGCGCTCATCCGCGAAAAAGCTCAGCGAGCCATCGAACGATTGGCGGAGTTTAAGCCGTACAAGATTACTGGGCCGGTGGAAGTAAAGGTCGAGTTCACCACGATGGCGGGGCGAGTTTACGAGCTGCGCGAGGGCGTGGAAAAAGTGAATGAAAGAACCTGGGCGTTTCACGGCAAAGATATTATGGACGCCTGGCTGAAGTTCAGCTCGTTCTGATCGGGTAGCGCGGCCCTCCGTTTTTGAGGTCCGTGGTTTTTCGCTGTCAGCGCGTCCGGATGCGGATTTTAGGAATCGCGAGAAGAGCCGCGGACCTCAAAAACTGAGGTCCGTGCTACCCACTCTTGCGAGTCATTTGTCGCGCATCCGACAGGTGAAGAGCCGAAGAAGTTGTTTTCTTGCTCGTCACTCGTCACTGCTTCAATACGCTTCCGCGCCGGTCGCCGCCTCGTGCAACGTTCCGAACTTTTGCGCCACAGGCTTTAGCGTGGGATAGAACTGCACATACGTGCTGTCGACCGCGCCATGGTCGTGATGGCATTGCCAGCACGCGGCCTTCGGGTTAGCGTGTGCTGTCTGGGCGGAGGCACCGAAGCTGAAGTAAGCCCACTTATCCGGAAACCGGGCTGCGTCTTTCACTTTAACGCTGACCCCAAGCAACTCCGTTTGAAATTGGGATGTTTTATTGAGGGAACCTTTGTTTGACGACGTCCTCTTTTCCTCAACCAAAACGGTTTTGTCCGGCCAATTTCCGGTCGTCAGAAACTGTTTGTAAGCGGAGGGATTCACAAAGACGTTCGTAAACGTCGCTCCCTCGGCGGGCGATGGATTGTTGCTGAGACGGAAACCGGAGGAGATGAACACCCACTCCCGATAATCCTGCGGGCGCACAAGTTCATCTCCGTTTGCGTATTGAAGCAGATCCGCGGGCGGGGCCGGTTTGGGCACCACGAGCGAAGCTGCGCAAATCGAAATCAGAACCAGACTGACCATTGCGATAGAGAGTTTCACATCAACCTCCCCAGTAATAAGCGACACTGGCGCTGGAGAGATTACCCTCCTGGGGCCCGCACTGCAAGCTGCTTTTTGCCGTTGGGACAACTTGCCGGATGGGCATTGTCGCCTCAACCTTTAGCTTGGAGGTCGTGGCTTTGGAACCGTAAGCGTTAACCTAATGGCTCAGCTCGCGCTCCGTAGCACTCACTGACCGCTTCCAAAGGCCCAGAGGGCCGACAGAGAGTAGCCCATGGCGTAAGCCGTGGGAGCGAAAAGCGGTCCCCCCAGGTTGTATCAGCCCCGGAGGGGCGACAGAGCCTCCGGCAGTGACTCTGTCGCCCCTCCGGGGCTGCGGATATGAACGCGGCACGGGGTCCCACGGCTTAGAAGCTGTGAAGAAATTCGGAACGTGTCATCCTGAGCGCAGCGAAGGATCTCTGCAGTTGTTCGTAAATCGCTGAACCATAAGAAACTGCCGGGATCCTTCGCTTCGCTCAGGATGACAAACGGCTGATTTTTTCACACCTTCTTACGCCGTGGGCTACTTTCTGGCGCCCGTCGGCTGACGGGCTCTTGTCGCCCTCGCGTCTTTAGGTTAATTAACGCTTATGGGTTTTGGAGCAGTGTTTGAGTCAGAAGAGTTATGACACAATAACATTCGAACTCCCTGTTTTGCTGGCGACTCAGGAGGTGACGGGTGACTTTGGGTGATGCGTTGATTTCCGCGTGGCGACAGGCGTTGGGCGAAAGGCGCGACGAGATTGAATTGGAGGGCAAGACTTATCGTGTGACCGTCTTGAGGTCGAAAGGACTGCGCATGGTGGAATTTGAGTTCGCCTCCCACGGTATAGAGGGCATCGAACAGAACCCCAAGACGGCATCGCGCTGGGCGGAACTGGCCCGTCAAGGCAGTCGGATCATGCAGTTCAGGTGCAGCGGGCGGTATGTGGCAAACGTGTGCGAAGGAAAACTGCTGCGCTATCCTGCTTGGAAGGCCTTGGAACTGCCGGAGTAGCTGGAGGGCTGCTGAGCGGCCCTTTTTAGGCGCTGCAGGGGTAGGGCTTGCCTACCCTCGTCTGGGCCAGCAGAAATGCGGGGACGGCAAGCCGTCCCCCTACGGCGGGGCGGTTGTCGACGAATCGGGGTAACCTCGCGGCGAAATCCGAGCCATCGATCTCCCGAAGACTAATTCGTAGAGGCCGGCGGATTAGGCTGGGAAGGCAGCGGCGCTCCGCCTGGGTTCGGGTTCGAAGGCTGAGCGCCTGCGTCCGGGTTCAGAGTGACCGTTACAGGGTTTTTCAAGGTGAAACTGAGCTTGGTCTCGGACGGGATTTTCACCTGATCGCCGTGGGTGCGAGCTTCCACTGCAGCTCCTGTGCCCGCGCCCGCGGCGGTGCCGATGGCGGCGCCGCGCCCTCGCCCGGCAATCGCGCCGATAATGGCGCCCACTACGGCTCCCCCGCCGACGGCCTCGGCAGTGCGAGTGCTGCGGGACTCGCCAGCTTTTTCGTGGTAGTCGGTTTCCAGGGGATACGTCTGCCCTGCTGCCGTTACGCTGACCAGCTCGACTTTGAGTTCGGAGCGGCCGCTCATGCGTCCTGCGCTCGAGGCCTGCACCAATCGAACTTTCGCATCGGAGTGGCGCTGCAGCACCACTCGGTTGTTCACCACCAAAGGCACGTCCAGCGTAGCTGCGAACTCGTCACCCGTCTTGTTCCGGCTGGAGTCGATGCTGTCAATCATGCGAACGGAGAAGAAGGAGCCCGCCGGAATGGTGATCTGCTCGGGTGGTTTGACCACGGGAGGCGCCGGAGCAGCCTGAGGCGGCGGGGGCGCAACAGGCGCCGGTGGCGCGGTCTGTGCCGCCATTTCGGGTTGGTTATCGGCGGGGGTTTCCGGCGCGGCAGCCTGCTCGGCGGGCGCTTCAACATTGCTCGTGGTAGTGGCCTGGCGTTGTGCCCGGAATCTCTTCCAGCGTCCCGTTTGAGCCACGGTCTTGGCCGGCGGCTGCGGTGTTGCCGGCTTGGCGCTTTCCGCGGCCTGCGTCACCGGCGGCTGCTCCACTGTCGACGCTGAGGATACCGAGAGTTGATTGACGACGCTCTTGACGCCGTCAGTATGGCCGGCAATCCGCTCTGCCGCGGCTTTTTCCAAGTCCGTGTTGACCGTTCCGGTAAGCGTGACCGTGCCCTTATCGGAAGCCACGTGGATATCGCGCATCTTCAAAACCGAGTCGTCAAATAGCCTCGCCTGGATCTGGGTTGTGATGGCTTTGTCGTCCGAAGACGAGCCCAGCTTTAAGGTGTTGCACCCGGAAAAGAGAAGTGCACCCGCCAAAAGGATAATGCCCACCATCAATCGCGGTCTCGATACTGCTATCCTCTGCATCGGTGTCCTCCCCGAGTACCTGTTATAGCGCGTCAATGTGCTAGGATTCAACTCCTCACATTTTAGATGCATGGATTCACGTGCGGTAGCACGTGGTTGTACCCGGGCGGTGTAGGGGTAGGGCTTGCCCTACCCGCGTCGGGGCCAGCAGAAATGCGGGGACGGCAAGCCGTCCCCCCTACGGCGGGGGGGTATCAACGGATTTGGGCGAAACCCGGTAGCGTCTCAGTTTGAAGTCGTAGCGGCGAGTTTACCTCGCCAAGTGGCGGCGTGGAGCCACCTCAAATTCAGACTGAGACACTACCTGAAATTGGCGTGTGGCCGGTCTGAGCATGCTAGAATTACACAGTCCGATGGTGGAAAGTATCGAATTGAGTGTCGTCATTCCCGTTTATAACGAAGCGGAGAATATCCTGCCGCTCGTGGAGCGACTAGGGCCAGCTTTATGCGCCGTGGCCGGACAAATCGAAATACTTTTTGTGGACGACGGAAGCACCGATCGGACCTTGGCGCTGCTCGAAGAAGCCCAACGGAAGGATGCGCGCATCCGCATCGCGCACTTTCGCCGCAACCTCGGCCAAACTGCTGCCATGGCTGCGGGGTTCCGGCTGGCGCGCGGGAAAGCGGTGGTCACGATCGACGGAGACCTGCAGAACGATCCCGCGGAAATACCGCGCCTGACCGGGATGCTAGGAGAATGGGACGCCGTCTGTGGCATCCGTGTTCACCGCCAGGACACGCTTTGGAAACGCCTCTCGTCGCGCGTCGCGAACGGCTTTCGAAACTGGATGACAGGCGACGATGTGGTTGATACGGGATGCACGCTGAAGGCCTACCGGCGTGAATGTTTGGAGCGGCTGGAGCTTTATCAGGGCATGCACCGGTTTTTGCCCACCCTCCTTAAGATGCGCGGCTTTCGAATCACGCAGGTGCCTGTGACCCACCATCCGCGCCTGGGCGGAAGAACCAAGTACGGCACTTGGGGCAGGCTTAGAAAGGGCCTCGCCGACGTCTGGGCAGTGCGCTGGATGAAAAAGAACTGGATTGACTATCGAGACGTCCTCGAGGTTGTGGAGCCCGGCGCCGTTCCCAATGGTCATGGGTCTTCGACCCACCCAAAGGAATGAATATCACATCGCGTGAAGTTCCCGGAGTAAGATTGCGGCTAGCCTTGCCTTTTCTCTTGCTTCTGGTGTTGGCGGGCGTTCTGTTCTTCGCCGGCCTCGGAAGCTTGCCTTTACTGGAGCCTGACGAGGGGCGGAACGCTGAGGTGGCGCGGGAGATGCTCGCCTCGGGCGACTGGATCGCTCCGCGTTACGATGGCATGGCCTATCTGGATAAACCAGCGGTCTTCTTTTGCATGGTGGCACTTTCGCTGAAGGTTGGCGGCCTCGACGAATGGGCCGCGCGGGCGCCCTCCGCTTTGATGGGGTTGTGCCTGCTGCTCCTTGCCTGGATCCTCACGCGCAGGATGTGCGGCAATTCCGCAGCGATGCGCGCCGTGGCCATCATTGCCACGGCTCCGCTGGTCGTGGTCTTTTCCCGGCTAGTCATTTTCGATATGACGCTCGCCTTTCTTATTACCCTTGCCATGGTGAGCTTCTGGTTTGCTGAGGCTGCTGAGTTCGAGCGTCCCGGGATGGACGTTCTCATGTTTTTCGCTATGGGGCTCGCGACCATCACCAAAGGTCCGGTCGGTTTCCTGCTTCCACTGCTCTCGATCACCGTTTATGCGGTGGTGCGCGGCGAATTACGGGAATTGAAACACCTGCGCTGGGGGCTTGGATTCGGAGTTTTCCTTGCCACCGTGCTGCCGTGGTTTATCTTCATTTCAGTTCGGCATCCGGACTTCCCGCGCTATGCGCTGCTTGAGGAGAGCCTCGCCAGGTTTTCCGGCGGGCTTGTGCATCGCCAAGGTGGGTTGCTCTACTACGTTCCGGTGTATCTGGCAGGGTTCTTCCCGTGGAGCATTTTCCTGCTGTGGGCGGGGTGGAGTCGGCGCAAGCGCTGGAAGGAATTTCGTGATAGGTCGTTCTCCTCGAATTTGTATCTGCTGACGTGGTCGGCGGTGACTCTCGTCTTTTTCTCGCTCTCGCGTTCACAACTTCCAGGCTATTTCCTTCCGGCCATCGTGCCTTTGGGTATTTTGATGGCAAAGGCCTGGGACGATGTAGGTGAGCCGGGCTCGGCGCGGGCCCCGGATTGGCTCACGGCGGGATTCGCCACGCTGCTCGGATTAGGACTCATCGTCGCGGCTTGCTCCCAGTTGGCGATGTTCAGTTCCGCTCGTTCCCACTTGGCGAGCAAGCTTCAGACGGATGTTTTCGCCATGTTGAAGCCGTCGGTCCTCTACACGGGACTGATTCTGGCGGTCCTGGCCGTGGTGAGCAGGAACTTGGCGGCCCGGCTACGCGGAAAATGGCTTTCCGTTCTGGCGCTGGCGCTTCTGGCGCTGACCACGCCGGCGCTTTTGGCACGCTGGATTGGTCCCATAAACGCTTATGCGGATGCCAATTCCAGCCGCCGTTTGGCCAGCACAATCCTCTCGAGTCCGGAAAAAGACCTTCCGATCTACGGGTTCTATTATTTCCGCACCAGCCTGCCGTTTTATCTTCGTCGCGCCGTGGGACTGGTGACCACCGACGCGAACGAGTTGACCAGCAACTACCTGGCGTGGCGAGTGGCCAAGGTTCGGCGCGGGTTATCACCGGAGGAAGTTCTCAGCGTCCGATCGCGCGCCTTCCAGGATCTTGATCCCGTCCCGTTGGACCAACGACGATTGCTTGATATCACCCAGTTCGTTGGACTGGTTCGTACTTCGCCTCAGCCCCGGCTGGTTCTGGTGCGCAACACGCATGTGGGCCTGTTGACGAACGACGTGGACCGTGTCGAGCCGTTGTGGACGGGATGGGGGTATTCGGTGTGGAAAATCCCAGGAGGGCAGTGACGAGTGACAAGTGACGAGTGACGAGCAGAAGGGCCGAGTAACGCTAACGTGCACCTTAGGTCCGCGGTTCGCGCGTGTATGAGCGAGAGAAGCCGCAGACTTCAGAGGGCAGGTTGGATCGACCTGCTCGTCACTTGTCACTCGTCACGCGTCACTGATTTACCATGTGCGGCATTTGCGGTCTCCTCAATTTGAAATTCGAACCTGTGGCCGGACGCGAGCGAATCGATCAGATGTCCGCCTGCCTTGTGCATCGCGGCCCTGACAGCCACGGCAAGTTCGAACTGCCCCACGTAGCGCTGGCCATCCGCCGACTCAGCATCATTGACCTTCAGACCGGAGATCAACCTCTCTCGGACGAAACCGGCGATGTCACCCTCGTCTTTAACGGCGAAATCTATAACTTCCGGGAAATTCGCCGCCGCCTGGAGGACCGGCACACGTTCAAAACACACTCGGACGGGGAAGTAATCGTTCACCTCTACGAAGAGCAAGGCCCTGATTTCGTCAGCGAACTGAACGGCATGTTTGCTTTGGCGCTTTGGGACGACCGCCGGAAGCTGTTGGTGCTGGCGCGCGACCGGGCCGGGGAGAAGCCGCTTTTTTATTGGCTCCGGGGCAGCACGCTGGTTTTTGCTTCTGAAATCAAATCGCTGCTTGCCTACCCCGCGATTGGCCGCGACCTCGACCGCACGGCCCTGGCGCAGTATTTCCTCGACGGCTATTTCCCCGCGCCCCGCTCGGTTTTTGCTGAGATCCGGAAACTGCCGGCCGCCCATCGCATGGTGATCCAGGGCGGCAAAGTGCAGATCGACGCCTATTGGCGGCTTCAAGACCACCTTCGACCGCCCGGCAAGCCCAGAGTCACAGCCAAACAGGAAGAGCAACTTGTCGAGGAACTCTCCCAGAGGCTGAACGAAGCCTGCGTTTCGAGGCTAGTCAGCGATGTCCCGTTGGGTGTCTTCCTGAGCGGCGGAATCGATTCCTCCACGCTTGTCGCGATGATGAGCCAATTGACGCCCGGAAACGTCAACAGCTTCTCCGTAGCCTTCGAGGAGAAGTCGTTCAACGAAGAGCCGTACGCGGATTTTGTCGCCCGGCATTTTCATACCCAGCACCACGTCACCACCGCCGACGAACCGAGCCTACGCGAGGCCCTGACTATTCTCGCCGGCCATCTCGACGAGCCGCTGGCCGATCCTGCCGTCCTTCCCACCTATCTGTTGTCCCGGTTTGCCCGCCGGCACATCAAAGTGGCTCTGAGCGGCGAGGGCAGCGACGAGCTTTTTGGCGGCTACCCGACCTACATCGGAGCCTGGCTGGCAGGCCATTATCTGCGCCTTCCGCGCTTCCTGCGCCGTGAGTTTTTCGGGCGGCTGAAGCGGTTTCTCCCGTTGTCCACAGGCGCGGTGCCACTGGGTTGGTACCTCCGCCAGTTCTTCGATTACGTGGAAATGGCGCCTGGCGAGCGGCACGCAATCTGGTTCGGAATGACAAGCCCCGAGGGGTTGGATCAACTCTTTGCGCCAGACTGGTGCGGTCCGAAATCCCCCAGCCGGGAAGCCTTGGCGCCGCTCGAACGCGTATTGGACGGAGCGACTTTCGAATGCGATCTGGCGGAAATGACTTACCTCGATTTTCGGCTCTATCTCGAAGATAATCTCCTCGTGAAAGTCGATCGCGCCAGCATGGCCTGTTCTCTCGAGATGCGGACGCCGTTCCTCGATCACCGCCTGATTGAGTTTGCGGCCGGACTGCCGGCGGAGTTAAAAGTCCGCGGCTTCGAGCTCAAGTACCTTCTTAAGAAAGCAGCCGTGAAATGGTTGCCGCGCAAGATCGTCTACCGGCAGAAGCGTGGATTCTCCGTGCCCATCAGCCGCTGGATGCGTAAAGAATTGCGTCCCTGGCTGGACGAGGCGCTGGGCGAAGAGCGGCTGAAGCGGCAAGGGCTGTTCAATGTCCCCTATGTGCGCAGGCTACTCGACGAGCATTGGAGTGAGCGCGCGGACCACAGGAAATTGCTTTGGGCGCTGTTCTGCTTCGAGCTCTGGCACGACCGGTGGGGAATCGGGTGATCGGGAGATCGGGTGATCGGGTGAACAAGAGTCCGAAGATCAGGAAGACGCGGGGCCGGGAGGCTACGAGAAAAGGCACACATCGGCCGGGCACGGTTAGCCGTTCACCCGATCACCCGATCTCCCGATCACCCGATTACGTTTACCCGATTACCAAATTTAGCGCCCAAGAGCGGGCGGTGATTCAAAAGTGCCGGACCCCTCGACAGGTCCAGGCCTTTCTACGCGACTTGCCTTATAACTGGGAGAGGGGCGGGGAGACGCTGCGCACGTTTCGCGGCGTGGTGCGGCACTGGAGCGCTCATTGTTTGGAGGCCGCACTTTCGGCGGCGACCATTCTCGAGCAGCACGGCTACCCGCCCTTGCTTCTCGATATCGAGTCCCAAGACAAGTTGGACCACGTTCTCTTCCTATTCCGGCGGCGGGGACTGTGGGGAACGGTGGCGCGCTCGCGCGACGCCGGCCTGCACGGGCGCAAGCCGGCGTTCCGCACCGTCCGCCAATTGGTGATGAGCTACGTCGATCCCTACGTGGACGGGTCAGGCCGAATCACCGGCTACGGAGTCGCCGACCTGCGGACCTTGGTGAAAGGCGACTGGCGGCTCTCCGAAAAGAACGTTTGGGAGGTAGAACGCGCACTCATTAAACTGCCGCATAAAAAGCTCAATACTTCTGACCGCAGATATGCCGCGATCTTAAAACAGTTTCGCGCCTACAAAACGAAACACCCCGAGGGACCTGTCACGTTCTACTCCAACAAACACCTGTGGCTGTGAAGGCAGATTTTTTGCCATGCCTGTCGATTTTTCTTGACACGTTTGAAAGCCCTGTTTTACTTTGCGGATGGACGTTGGATTTGCTTTAGCGATCGAGCGTCTGGATCCTCGGTAGGCGAGGCGTCCGCGCGACACACAAGCCACTGCCCAAGAGCATCGAAAGAGGCTTGTAAGCAGGGTAGAACAGGCACTCCCGGATTAAGGGTTTGT
>JBEKLY010000188.1:0-15572 GCA_050010015.1 Terriglobia bacterium | reverse complement strand
AGGAAG
Source organism: Terriglobia bacterium (assembly GCA_050010015.1). Lineage (GTDB taxonomy): Bacteria > Acidobacteriota > Terriglobia > UBA7540 > UBA7540 > CAVROP01. The sequence goes on along the minus strand of JBEKLY010000188.1, from coordinate 15,566 downwards.
CTGAACTTCGCTACCTCCGCGCTACCCGTTGTCGAAGGCGCGGGAGTATTCGATCTGCAAATTGTCGCCACTATGTTGGCGAACGGCGTTCAACGCATCTACACCTTCAACCCTGGGGATTTTCAAGTCTTTGCGGAATTAACCGTGGTGACGCCCACCTAGCGGGCGGGTACCGCCGAGGGACAAGAAAACGGTACCTGAACAAAAAAACGGTACCTGACACCCTTTTCCACATCAAGACCGTAGAGCTTCACTTTGCGCCAGCCCAGATTATTTTCTCGGCAACCCAAATCTGGTGGAAGTTGTAGTCAGCATGGTATGCTACGACGGTCAGTGACCTCGTAGGTGCGAGATTTTATGCCCCCACGAAGGGAGGCTCGTTTATGACGCTTCAATCGCGGCAGTTTGAGAAGTTCATCGCCAGAATTGAGCAGGCCATGGCCCCTTCCGGAGCTACGATCAAGTCGCCTGACCACATCCCCGATATGCTTACCGGTCAACAGCGGGAAGTCGACGCTTCCATTCGCTACAAAGTTGGTACATGTCCTATCCTAATCACAATAGAGTGTCGAGATCGCAGGGGCATTGAAGACGTGACATGGATCGAGCAGCTTGCTGAGAAAAAGCGTGCCATCGGGGCATCGATCACCGTTGCTGTGTCCTCGTCGGGTTTCACTGGTCCCGCGGTCAAGAAAGCTTCAATGTCGGGCATCGAGATTCGAACGTTGAACGAGTCGTCTGCAAACAGGTTCATTCAATGGCTGAAGGTCCAGAACGTCGTGGTGGAAGTCAATGAGTGGGCATTCCTCGGCGTCGCGTTTTCCCTCTATGATTTCCACGACAATGCCGAGCTGAACCCGGCTTCGCAGCAATTGTTTCGCGAAAAAGGCCATGACGCAACCATCCTGCTCCGCAATTCCGATGGAAGACGATTTCATATAGAGAACATTCTGATCGAGTGGCAGAAATGGAATGGGACTTTCTTTCCCGCTGACCTTCCGTCCGACGGAACGAAGACCCGGATCACTCTACATCAACGGTTTCCACCCAACGGCCTTCACGTCGAAACAACGAAGGGAAACTTTGACATTGCCGTCATTCATATATCTTTGTCGCTATCACGCTCGAAAGTGCCAGTTCCCGTTTCAAGGTTTACAGAGTATTCTGATCCATCCTCACAATTGGTACAAACGGCCGAATGGAACTTACAAGACACAATCAAGCTCTCTCTGTACAGGAACCTCAAATCAGGTGAAACAAAGGTCATGGTTACTCCGAGTAATGAAACGTGAACCACCACCCCACAAGACTTGCCCCGTTTGCGCAAGGTGGTAAAAGGGTGTCAGGTACCGCGGGTGGCGCATACGTCCCGACGTTGTTTGTCGGGATGTATGCGCCCCTCACGGGGCTAAGGCCCCCGCCCCCTTCTCACGGCACTCTGTCCATTGCCTGCAATGAAGCGCGCTGCAGAAAATAATACCTCCAACTGGACCACGGCCAATCTCCGGGCTCCTTCACCAACCCTCGCTTCACCAGATTGTTATACAGGTCGTTCAGTTTCTCTTCCGCCTTCCTGGCCGTCCAGCGGTGATTATACGCCCAGTTGGGGCGCATACATCCCGACAAGAACCGTCGGGACGTATGCGCCACCCGCGGGTGTGGTGTGTTTAAAAAGTCCTTGACAGAGCCGACGACATTATAGATGCGCCAGCCACGGTTCAATGGCTTAAGCTCGGCAGCCGCTTTGAATATCCGTCTCCAGTGCCGTCTGAAATTACTTTTCGGGTTGATGGCGATGTTCTTCTAGCCAATCGTAGCACTGCGAGTATTCAAACTGAATCTTCTCAGGGTCGTGCCACGACTCTCCAAGCATCTTTAGCACAGTCATGATTTTGGCAATATCATGGTCACTGAGCAACCGTGGCGATGGTCCGTCTTCATAGATTTCTGGATCGGGCATCGTAGAGAATCCTCCTTTTGGGGAATTACTCCGCAAATAAATTTCTTTGAGGCTCTGGAACGGGCTCGGGCTCGGCTACTTCCCTCGGCGGTTTTTTCGGGCCTGGGGCCGTGAGTGCCAAAAGTTGTTGTCTCAATTCCTCCCGTAGAAGTTTAGTCGGATGGCTGGCTCTTTGACCTGGGATTTTGTATGTCGCTTGGAATTTGATAGCAATTTCGGCCTGATCCCTTTTGATGATGAAGTGGTCGATGCATTTCTTCAGGAGCTCGGCGGCTGGGTAGCTCTGGATTCTCCAACGGTCGGTGTCGGCTCGGTTTGGCGGCCGCTTCTCGTACCATTGCGGGAAGAGGTATCCTCCGAATCTTGCCGCGCACCATTTTGTCATGACAGGATTTGTACTCGCAAAGCCAACCTGTAGTTGGTAGCGCATTCCAGGCTTGCCGTTTATTTCGATGTTTCCTTCACAGTCGATGATTACGGCCGTTTTTACGAAGTCTATTTCGGTTGGTTCTTGGGTAGGCTTCACTTTCATAGCGCACCTCTGGGCAGGGCCGATTTGCGAGGTTCCGAAGGATACCAGAAAAACCTGAATCGTGCTGGGATAACTTGGACGGAGGCGCGGTGCTAGCATGGGTTTCTGCCAGCAGATGTTTACGGCCGGGAGTAAACCTAGCGATTCTCCTTGAGGTACTCAAAAACTGGAATCAGAAGGAACTTGGACAGTTCCGCGTGATCGTTGAATGGCTTCCCATTTTTTCTAACTTGGAGTCTGCCTTGAAGATCTGAGGTTACAGTGAATTGCCCCTTTTCTTCTTCATAATCGCTTGCGTCGTCAAATTTCCACCGACGGACATAGGCGATATATACTTCTTCGAGCGTTACCTTCAGTTCTACCATTGGAAACTCCCGGCGGGTAACCCAGAGTCCACTCGACGGAATAAATTGTGCCCTTAGCCGGGAATCTCCGCCGGCATTGTGGAACTTCGTTACGTCTGCTTCTACTTGGTCCCAGAGAAGCCTGAATAGAGCGAGTCTTCCAGCCTTGACGAATTCAGCCTGCCGGAGTTCGGCATCACGGCGGCGGTCGTCGTTTCCCCAAGATTTCATGTAATCATTAACCCAATCGGAATCGCTCATGATGGTTTTACCCCTAGTGAGCGGGGTCCTCCATTTGCGGCATCCTAAACTCCTCCTGGTCTGAAAGTCAACCTGGCTGAATTCGGGGCTGGCGCAGAGCGAAGCTCTGCGGTCTCTCGGCGTCGCAGTACAGCGGAACGCAGAGCTCCGCTCTGCGCCAGCCCCGCCGGCTCGCGTCGCGCCCATAAAATCCGGCCCTCGCGTAGGCCCGATGCGCGGTTTCAGGCCGGGGCATATCGCTTGATCGAGATGGCCCGTGCGTGTTCTCGAGTTTTCGCCACGTCATAGGCGAGCTGCATACGGAGAAGGTGATCCATGTCCGGGCCGAACGCCTTTTCGATGCGCAGGGCCATTTCCGGCGTCAGAGCGGCCTTGCCGTTCAAAAGATCGGAGAGCGTGGCGCGGCGCACTTTCAAGATCTCCGCCGCCTTCGACACGCTGAGGCCGAGGGCTTCAATGATTTCGGTTTTGATCAGGTCGCCCGGATGGGGCGGGTTCTTCATGGGCATTTGGGCCTCCTAGTGGTAGTCGATCAGGTCGATCTCGATGGCGGTGTTGGTCCGTTCGTCGTAGCGGAAAACCAACCGCCAGTTTCCCGTGACCGTCAGGCTCCATAATCCTTTCAGGTCGCCTATAAGGGGGTGCAGCTTCCAGCCGGGAAACCGGTCGAGCTGCTCCAGCGTCTCGGCAGTTTCAAGGGCAAACAGAAGCTTGCTCAGCTTGTCGGCCATCGCGGACGGCAGCCCTTTGGCGTTTCCGTCCTCATGAAGCTGCCTTAGCCCTTTGTGGCGAAAGCGGACAAGTTGCATGCTATCCCTTCACCATCCCAGTATGTACGGTTACACCGTACACGTCAAGCGTTTTCTGATGGATGCCCGGTCACTGCTTTTGTGGCCGTGGGTGGGCAGACTCCTGTCTTTTGGAGTCTACGATGTCCCGAAGGGACACGTCTGTGCTGCCCGCTCAGTCCAGTCGATCCATGCGGAGCACGGACAGGTCATTCAATTAGTAATAGCGCCAGCTTGACCACGGCCAATCCCCAGGCGAACTCACCAACCCGCGCCGACCATATCACTTCAAAGCTGTGTCCAAGAGGTAAGCCAGCCTCACTCGAGACTTCTCCAATTGGAGCTCGATCGCCGGCTCTCGGTGCCGCTCGTATGCGTCCGTGATCGGGGCTGGATTCTCGCTGCCCAGGTCTCCGTAGGCCACTGTCTCGGCCAAGCGGTGGCCCTCCATCACCCAGTCCGCGAAAGCATAAGCGCTAACTTAAGGTGCGAGGAGCTCGGGAGCCGCGGAGCGGCGGCAGAAACTAGCCCACGGCGTGAGCCGTGGGACGGGATGCGGCGTTCAAATTCACAGCCCCGGAAGGGGCGACAGACCGGGTGTGGGAGCCTCTGCCGCCCCTCCGGGGCTGAGATAGTCAGAAGGCTCCTCGATCCCACGGCTTAGAAGGTGTGAAGAAATCGTCTGTCATGCTGAGCGAAGCGAAGCATCTGCATTTTATCTCCTTGAAAACAAACAACTGCAGATTCCTCGCTCCGCTCGGAATGACAGGGCCTGGCGATTTTTTCACACCTTCTTACGCCGTGGGCTACTCTCTGTCGGCCCTCCGGGCCTGCACAAGCGCTCATTCGGACCGACATTACCACCCCTCGGGGTGTTAAGTTAGCGCTTATGGTCCGCGAGGGTCCCCTTGGCCGAGTCTGCTCTTTCCTGCGGTGTGATTCGGCTCTCTAGCTCCGCCGCGAGTGCTTCCGGGTCGCGGGTGACGTACTGGAGCAACCCCGTGTCCCACACCCAATGAAGATTATCGGGATGGCCTTCGAAGATGACACGTCGCGCGTTCGGCCACCCTGTGTCCGTCTTGATCCCGCCCGGCCGGTCCCGGGAGTTGGCAACCTTTCTGGCGAACGTAGGGAATGGCGCGCGCATGGAGCAGTTAGAAACGGTACGACTTCGGAAAAACGGAAGCCTTGTGGATGTTTCGCTGAGTGTGTTCCCGCTCATCGACTCCCGTGGAGCGGTCTCAGGCGCAGCCTCGATTGCGCACGACATCACCGGGCGTAAACGGGCTGATGAGGCACTCGAAAAACGAATCCGGGAATTAACGGACTCGCAGTGTGCCTTGGAGCAAAAAGCTCAGGAGTTGGCGCGCTCCAATGCCGAGTTGCAACAATTCGCCTATGTTGCTTCGCATGACCTGCAAGAACCCGTGCGCACGATCGTCGGGTTCGCGCAGCTCCTCCAAAAGCGGTATCAGGGCAAGCTTGACGCGAACGCCGATGATTTCATCGGCTTTATTGTCGACGGGGCAGCCCGCATGCAGGGTCACATCCAGGACCTGCTGGCCTATTCGCGGGTCGGTAGCCGTGGTAGGGATTTCGCACCCACCGAGTGTACGAAGGTTTTTGACCAAGCGTTGGCCAATCTTCAAGCAGCCGTCGCGGAAAGCGGCGCCGTGGTTACTCATGACGCTCTACCTGTCGTTTCTTGCGACGGCGAACAACTGGTTCAAGTCTTCCAAAACCTGATCGGCAATAGTATCAAATTCCGCGAATCGCATACGCCCCTGATCCAAGTTGCGGCGGAGCTTTTCAGAATGGGTTTTCTCGGTTAAAGACAATGGCATTGGGATCGATCCGCAATACGCCAACCGAATCTTCGAAGTCTTCCAGGGGCTGCACAGTCCTACCGAGTTTCCAGGCACCGGAATCGGCCTGGCCATCGTTAAGAAGATTGTGGAACGCCGCGGAGGACGCATCTGGGTCGCGTCGCAACCTCACCAGGGGGCCACGTTCTTCTTCACTCTGCCGGCATAATTCGGAGTGTGAAGAACCGGACGGCAAAAAGCCCACGAGTTCTGTAAGAACCCTATCGTCGCTTGGGCAGGGTTTCGCAGTTCCCGCAGGACTGTGCTTCGCCGGAACACTGCACGTCGCGGCCTGAGAGGGCCAAGCGACGAAGAGAGCTGCGTGAAGACAGACCTTCGAATTAAGTAGCTGTCGTCCCTATTCCACTGTGGTTGACCTCAAAGTCCGGTCGGAATCGTGGGGGTATGGCGTTATTCACAGGCGTCGATTCCGCCAGCGCTTCTAGAGGGGGTCTCTTCGCGGGCATCAATTCCCCTGCCGCACGCTGCAAACGGCGCATACAGTTTTGCCATTCCAGGTCGGTGCAGTTCGATTTGCGGCAGTCGAATTCACAGATGGCACTTTCTTCGGGGGCCTCACTGATAATCTGCCCCCAGGTCCAATTCAAGACGTTTTGAAGAAGTTTCATGGCGCCCGCTCCTTAAGAATGTCGCCTATGGCGCCCGCCGCAGCCTTTCTTTGGCCCAGACTCGCCGGCGCCGCCGGGAATATTCCCCGGCCCTCATCCTCTGTTATCGGCATCGGGCCGTCGCACTTGAAGGGTTTGTCAATAATGTCATTACTTTTTTCTCAAGGAGCCCTGAAAACGTGCTAGACGGGTCATAGGAAAGCTCGGCCAGACGCCGGTGAGAAGCAGGCGCTAGCTACGATCAACCGAAAGAAATTACTTCGCGCGGGCAAGTAAAATAGTCAAAGTCAGCGAAGAGGGCGCGGGCGACGTTGCAGTGAAATCCAACATTTCGCGGGAGCTCCCCCTCCGCTATAAATCCTCTGCATTACGCCGTTTTCCCGTCAGCTTGGACAAAAAACAGCGTGGGATCCCCCTTGGGTGACTCGCCGGCGTGACAGGACTCAACGCAACCGCTCGGGCTCTCGGATGTTGGCAGCCACGTCCAGGAGCGACCTCAGTGCCGGTGAATGATTCTCTCGTTCGTACGCGAGCCCCATTTCGGTCATCTCCTGCCTGCCTAACCGCCGGTACGTGACCTGCTTGTGACGGAGGCTCTGGATCGACTCTGGCACAATCGCAACGCCGAGCCCTGCCGCCACCAAGCTAATCGTGGTCTGAATTTGCAGCACTTCCTGCACGACCTTGGGCCTAAATCCCGCCCGGCTGCACAGGCGCTCAATTTGGTCGTATAGCCCCGGCGCGACATGCCGAGGGAAGCGGATAAATGCTGCTTTCGCCAAGGCTCGCACCGGCACCACGCGCCATCGCCCGAGCTCGTGGCCCTTGGGGACGGCCAATATCAGCGGTTCCCGCAGAATGGATTTCACGACTAGCGACGAGTGCGGGCTCTCCACTGGTAGACGGAGGAAGCCGACATCAATGCTCCCTTGCGTCAAGCTTTCGATCTGCTGTTCGGAGCTGAGCTCATGGAGCCTCAAGGTTATTCCCGGAAATTTCGTACGGAAGACGCGCACAATGTTCGGAAATACGGTGTGAGGTGCGGCGCCGGAAAAGCCGATCCCGAGATTTCCTAGTAGACCTTGGAAAGTGCGACGGGCCACCATTCGAATCCGATTCGCCTGGACGAGTGTACGTCGTGCTTCCTCGAGCACGGCTTCACCGGCCTCGGTCAGTCGCACGTGGTGCTTGGTGCGATCGAAGAGGGCTACTCCTAATTCCTCTTCGAATTGCCGGATCTGCTGACTGAGAGGCGGCTGGGCAATATGCACCCGCCGAGCAGCACGCGTGAAATTCAACTCCTCGGCTACGGCAACGAAATATCGAAGGTGGCGTAGTTCCATGGTCATATACAATACATATCGCTTTGGACGAAATCAATATTGGACATGTATTGCCAGAGTCGGTTAACGTGTTTCGTGAGGGAATAACAATGGCAGAGCAAAATACCGCGAAACAAGAAGAGATCCACAACCGCGTACGGGCGCAATTTGGCCGGGCGGCGGCAGGATACACCCAAAGCGCCGTACACCGCGATCCGGCGGCTCTCGAAAAAGTTGTCGAACTCGCGCAACCCAAGCCAGGGGACATGGCCTTGGATGTCGCAACCGGAGCGGGGCACGTTGCCATGGCGCTGGCTCCGCATGTTGCCAGGGTCATTGCTTATGACATGACGGAAGATATGCTGCAGGAGACGCGGCGAAGCGCTGCTGCGCGCGGGCTCAACAACCTTACCACGCAAAAAGGGGCAGCAGAGGAACTGCCCTTCTTACGGGGAACCTTTGACATCATTACTGTGCGCCACGCCCCACATCATTTTGCCAAACTGGAGAGTGCAGTTTGCGAGATGGCGCGCGTGGCAAGAATTGGCGCGCGAATTGTAATCGTGGACAGTTACGCCCCGGAGGAGCCCTCGCTTGACCGGCAATGGAATTATATGGAACGGCTTCGCGACCCGTCGCACGTACGAAACTATCGGCCGAACGAGTGGCGAACCATGATAGCTGCGGCAGGCTTGCGCATTTCGTTTGAGGAACTCGATTACTGCTCGGAGATCGGTGGGCCGATCAATTTTGCCGACTGGACTTGGAGGATGAAAACGCCGGCATCCGCTGTGCAAGAACTGAGCCGGCTTTTCCGGAGTGCCCCACCCGACTTGGTGGAGGCATTGAAAGTGCAAATCAAAGGGGACACGATATGTTTCCGCGTGCCGCAAATAACTATTGCCGCGTTGCGACAAAAGCACGTTGGCGAATGAATTGCTCGCCGGACGCGTGGTTCTACCCGGGAACGATGTGTGCGACGAGCGTTGCGGAGCCGGTACGCGTTCGGTGGCCAGGCGGCTGTTGACTTGGCCATAAGTCAGGAGTTATCGTTAGTTTTCGGCGCGCGGGGCGCATCCAGTCCGCGGAAAGGGCCAAGCCCACCCTGCAGGAATTGCACGGCTACAATTTGACAAATCTTCTTTCTGCCTGCGGTGCGGACACAGGCCACGAACGGAAAGGAGATTTCCATGTCAAGGCAACTCCCGCCTAGTCCCAGTCTCGAACAACTCAAGAAACAAGCCAAGTCCCTCGTGAAGCGTCAGCGGGCCGCGGACTCCGAGGCTTTGACCCGCATTCGCGAGAACCATCCGCGCTGGAGAAACCTGTCGGAAGAACAGGCGGCCGCGTCGCCGTTCGCGCTTGCGGACGCGCAGTTGGTGATTGCGACCGAATATGGATTCGCGTCCTGGGCGAAGCTGCAGTCTCACGTCAAGACGCTTGAAGCAGCCAGCTCGGCCGCAGATGCGGTCGCGTCTCTCGGCGATGCCGCTGGAAGAGGAGACCTCGCGCGACTCAAGGCGCTGCTTGATGCGCACCCGGAGTTCATTGACGAGCGCGGCGGGCAGGGCGTGAGAACGGCGCTGCACCAAGCCGTCTTCGGCAACAGCGAGGCGGCCGTCAAGCTGTTGCTCGAGCGCGGCGCCAATCCCAACATCCGCTGCGAAGGTGACAACGCGTATCCGCTCCATTTCGCCGTGGAGAAGCATCGCCTCCCCATCATTCGTCTCCTGGTGGAACATGGGGCCGATACGATCGGCGAAGGCGACTACCACGAACTGGGCGTGATCGGGTGGGCGACGGCGTGGGATTACATCCAGCCCAATCCCGAGATCGTTGCGTATCTCGTGGCGCACGGCGCGAGACACAATATCTTTTCCGCGGTCGCCATGGGCGAAGCAGAGGTGATTCGTGAGCTGGTCGCGCGCACGCCGAACGATCTCGAGCGGCGCATGAACGGAACGAGGATGCGCAGCATGCCGTTGCATCTCGCCGTCATCAAAAATCAGCCCGCCTCGCTGACCACGCTGCTCGACCTCGGCGCTAACACGGAGTCGCTCGACGAAGCCGGCTTTTCGGCGCTCGATCTGGCGGCGCTCGAGGGCAGGCACGACTTGGCACAAGTGCTGCTGGAGCGCGGAGCGAAGGTGCGGCTGCCGGCCGCCGTGGCTCTCGATCGAAGTGCGGACGTCGAAAGGCTGCTCCGTAGAGATCCCGGTACACTGAAGCCCGGCGGACGATGGGTCAATTTGATCCTTCGCGCCAGCGAACGCGCGCCGGGCGAGGTGATCGAGACGCTGATCCGCAATGGAGCGTCGGTGAATGTCCACGACGATCCGAAGACCTCGATCGACTCGACGAGCGGGTACACACCGCTGCACGCGGCGGCGTGGCACGGGAACGTGAGCGCGATTGATGTGTTGATGAAGCACGGCGCTCGCGTCCGCGCGCGAGAGGAAAAGTATCACGGCACGCCGGCCGGATGGGCCGACTACGCCGGTCACAAAGAAGCCCGCGACCTGATTCTCGGCGGGTCGATCGGCATCATGGAGGTGATCGAATACGACATGGCCGAGCGCGTCAATGCCGTCCTGGAAGAAGACCCCGCGGCGCTCGACCGGGCTTTCCGCGACTACGGGCTGTTTCCCCGGGACGCTGAGGCATGGCACACTCCGCTGGCCTACGCTGTTACCCGCGGCCGTGAAGAGATCGTACGGCTGCTGATTGAGCGCGGCGCGGTTACGACCTTACGTTCGCCCGAAGGCGCGACACTGAGCGAGATCGCGCAAAAGGCGGGCCATCGAGAGATCGCACTGATTCTCGACGGAGCAGCGGGAAGGGACGAAGCTCGAAGCTAGATAAACTGCCAATCTGCTCGTTGAGGATCGGATTTGTAGTGCGAACTCCGATCCTCAGTAATTGCCAACGATCAAAGCGCTCATGGACGGGTTCTGAGCGTGTAGCCGGCTAACCGGAAGTGAGGGCGCAATTCAGGTCTGCCGGAATTACTTCCGGGTTGCGTCATCCAGGCTTGACGGTCAGAGATGCGGGTGAGCGGGGGCCGCCCTGCGCCGGCCGGCGGTTGCTACGCGGAATTGGGGTTGTACCAACCGTCAGGGCAGCAGCCCCAGCAGACGCCTGAGACTGACCTCGGTTTTGGGCGGAGCCAACTGCCGCAGCCCTTGGCTGAAGTCCGGCACGAGCACTCCATTCTCCCAAGCTCCAGGAAACAGCCGGCGCAAATTGCGCCGCACGGATAGGGTGGGCACCCGAAGGACGGAGAACGTGATTTCGTAATTCGCCACCGCGCCGCAATTCGTCGAGTTGTGCGTCGTCTGATCGGTATAGGGGCGTGTGAAGGTAAATTCGGTATTGGCGTCCTGCAGTACGCCTACTCCATACGACTCAGTGCGTGGGTGGAACGCCAGGCTGTCCAGACCGGAGCCGCTGAACGATACCGCATCCGAAAAAATCAGGCCGTTGCACGGTCCCTCGTCGGAATAGCCTAGTGCTTTCCCGATCGGGTCCCCGAGGATACCCAGAACTGTGGTTGCAACAGACGAAACAGCGCCGCCGATCGCCCCGGCCGCGGCGCTCGCAATTGCGTCGAGGACCTTGATTTCAATTTCAGCCTGCCAACTCAGATCGAGCTGTTCGTCGCTGGTGTTGGTGCCGCTATACACCACCAGGATCGTGTCACCCGGTGCGATTTCCAGCGGTCCCACGATCCAGTCGTTCGACATACCTTGGCGGGTCGTGGGTGGCACCGCGACAGGATAACCCTTCGCCCCTGCTACCAGAGCGACGAAGAGCCCGGCGCCATGTCCACGGTCGACCTGGTTGACGAGAACGCTAAACGTGACGATGTCTTCATCAGGAAGCTTACCCCGGGGATTTTTGACGTTGATCAGGTCAAGTCTGAAGGCATAGAAAGTCATGGCCCGTTCCTCCCCTTTTCCCCAAACCCGCGGCGCTTACTGCAACGCAATCAAGATCGGGATCAGTCCTCGTCCTTCCTTCTGGGGGCGAAGCGCTTTACCGATGACCGTGCCGAAGGCTCTCACCGGGTCGGCCGCTTTCATGGCATGGCCGGGCGTGTCGGAGGTGGTGAGCAGATCGCCCGTCTCAATCGGAGCGTAGCCCGCGTCCACCTTGCAAAAAGCTTTGCCGAGAAGCGCGATGGCTCGCCGTTTTGTCTGTGACTGTTGTTTGTCCAGCACGATGCCGGGTTTATAACTCCCCGCGCCTGACACCACCCCTGCCGCGCGTTTGTCGTAGGCCCGCCGGCTTTGCCGCAGCCCGCCGGCTTCACCCAGAACCATCACGGTTCCAGGTTCGCTCCGCTCTGCGCTGGATTCCAGGATGTCGAATTCCTCGGCGCAGTCAGCGACGTTCAACAAGCGAATGTCGCCGGTGATCTCGACGTCTCCTTCGAACCGCGCGGCAAGCGAGCCGCCCGTCGCCAGCAGACTAATGCCCGATTTACTCTGCGCCACAACTCCGTAGCCGCTAGTGCTGTTCCCTACGACGCCCGTGTTTGTCTCGCTCACGCCCTGTACGCCGAACCCGCTCTTGCTCATGCCTCCGGCGCCGGTGCTCGAGTCACTGCCGCCCCATATCCCCACACCGCTTGAACTCGCTCCCACCACGCCGGTACCCTGCGGGCAGTTGCCCTCAATGGCTCGCCCGGAGGTGGAATTACCCTGAACACCGACGCCCGCCGCGCAGTCGCCACGCACACCTGCCGGACCCTTGACGCTGATGCCCTGAATACCGTTCGCAGTCTCGCTCACGCCCCCGACACCTGTCGAGGAATTGCTGTGTCCCCAGACAGCAACTCCGGAGTCCGATGTGCCGATCACTCCGGTTCCGGTCTTGCTGACGCCTTGCGTGCCAATTCCGGTGTCGTTTGACCCATTTACGCCAGGAATGTCTTTGTTGGTACTCGCCCCATCTAAAGGGTTCGCCATATGCAGTTCTCCTTTCTGCGTCGCGAATCATGTCGAAGTCGGATGTGAGCCCGAATTACTACCGATAGCATCAAGATACGACATTTCGTCCACTCTGTCTACATCAGACTTTTCCCGCCGGCGGGACACATCGCCATTCATGTTTGCGCCCTTTTGTCCCTTCCAGTCAACCCCCGCGCACACCTGGAAACCAACGCGTGCGCCGCCCGTACTAACCATTCATCCTTCGGTTGGCGCCTGTGGCATCGTGCTTATGGTAGCCTATCTCGTATTCTACCCTCGCTACCCTTCACCGAAAACGAGACGCCGCAATCCCACGAATGTTTCGATTGGAAATGCGCCACCCTGCAGATGGGAGTGGAGCCTGCTTGCGACCCTGAGAGAAGCGAAGAACCTGGAGTAATGGACATGGTACTGGCTTCTCGATGTAGCCTCGTCGTTCTTGATGCCGCCATTACCCTGGCCCCATCGTCATGGCGCTGCCTTGCCGTGTCCTGCGCTGTCGTGCGCCGGATACGTGGTCATGGGGCGTTCGGCGGAAGCTGGACCAAAAACGTGCCACCTCGTCTACCGAAAGTGGAACGAGTTGGCGTTCGGGCACTCTCACGAAGTGCCGGGCGTGGGAGCGTCGTTGGCGGTCGGAGTGCCGGCGGTGCCGCGTGTTATATTCAATCGATGTCCTCGGCGGCTTCAGCCAGCACCAGAGACCTACTTTCTCACCGCCCCTACCGGTTCTACTTGTCGGCGCGCGCTGTTTCTTCATTCTCCTATCAAATCGCCGCTGTGGCGGTGGGGTGGCAGGTCTATGGCCTCACTCGCAGCGCATTGGCGCTCGGCATGGTGGGACTCGTGCAGTTCATGCCCACCGCACTGCTGGTTCTGGTGGCGGGGCACGCCGCAGACCACTTCGACCGTCAACGCGTCGTACAAGTCTGTCAGTTTGTGGAAGGACTCGTCGCTTTGTTTTTGGCGTGGGGCAGCTATGCGGGCTGGCTGAACGCACCGGAGATATTTGCCGCAGTCACGGTGTTGGGCACTGCTCGCGCCTTTGAGGCTCCCGCCTCGGCAGCCTTGCTTACCGGCGTCACTCCGGAAGGAATGCTGCAAAAGGGAACGGCGCTTTCCTCGGCGGCTTTCCAACTGGCGGTCATCAGTGGTCCGGCGTTGGGAGGGCTCGCTTATGCAGTGTCACCAGGGGTTCCTTACACGCTGATGGCTTTCATGTGGTTGGCAGGGGGAATTCTGAATGGGTCAATCGTTTTGGATCGGCCGGTGACGCCCAAAGAGCCTGCCACGCTGGACACGGTTTTTGCCGGAGTCCGATTTGTCCGCGACCATCCCACGATGCTGGGAACGATCTCGCTTGATCTGTTTGCGGTTTTGTTGGGAGGGGCGACAGCGCTGCTGCCGATTTATGCCCGCGACATCCTGCACACCGGGCCCTGGGGTCTGGGTGTGCTGCGCGGTGCGCCGGCCGTGGGGGCATTACTGATGACCGGGGTGCTGGCTCGCCATGCCATCCGGCGCCGCATGGGGATGCGGATGTTTCAGGCCGTCATCATCTTTGGCGTGGCCACCGTGGTGTTTGCACTCTCGCACTTGCTTTGGCTCTCGCTTCTGGCGCTCACGGTGATGGGCGCAGCGGACATGGTGAGCGTGGTGATTCGCATTTCCGTGGTGCAACTCGGCACTCCCGACGAAATGCGCGGGCGGGTGGGGGCGGTGAACTCCCTGTTCATCAATGCGTCGAACCAATTGGGCGAATTTGAAAGCGGCATCACGGCGGCCTTGTTGGGAACAGTTCCGGCAGCCGCCTTGGGTGGAGTGGGAACCATCGTCGTGGCGCTCGTCTGGATGAAGTTGTTTCCCGCCCTGCGCCATGTGGAGCGGATGGAGTGACATTTCATGGACGTATCAAGGGCTCCGGTTCCACTCTGCATGCCAAGGGGGAATTTGAATATGCGGGGAAAAAGGTGGTGGGCATTGCGCAATCGGTGCAACGGCACCCTCCACCTCTTTGATGCACGTGTTAATCGGGAACTCCACAGGAATCAAATTTCCCTCAACTTCCTCGTTGAGGCGTTTCCATGCTGCTTTGGAAGGCCAGTCCGCATCCGACGGGCGCCGACGACGAAAGGTCTTGCTCACAAAAAGGCAAGGCGGCCAGAGCGGCAGAAATGCGGTCAAACCAGGTCTCTTCAAGAGAGTTCTTCGGTCCATCACGCCGTAAATCCTCCCTGTCACGGCCCCCAAAAGGCCCCCACCAAGTTACTGATATTCTGTCATTCGGAGCGGATCACGAGCAACTCGGAAATTCACCCGGACGGGCACCATGCTCCTGGGCCACCGATTAGCCGCGATCCAACGGGGATATTTTGTTTTCTTAAGCTGTCTATACCCAGGCAGCCCAGCTCGCGATATAGCCACTGGATCGTCCAAGTAGCCCCGGCGATCTGGTTTCTCCCCACGGTCATGGAAGGGCGTTTATAGGGCCGGATCGATGCCTCGGTGGTCACCCCAATCCGGCCGGTCGTGATCACCTGAAATCTCGCCAACGGGGAGTGGAGGTTTTAGGTTGGGTTCCAGAACTGAAAAAGGTTGTGGAAAAGATGGCGGTCGGATCGCAGGTAACCACTGCGGTCGATGCGAGTGCCCTCTCACCGTAGCTTCCGAGTTTCTTATCGAGCGCGGAATCAGCAAACGAAGGTGGACACCACCTCTACGGGTTCGACTATACATTCAAGCGATCACAAGCACGCACGGTAACTTCCTCGAAGCCGACTTGAACGAAGCCGCCCGTGCGGCGGACGCTGCGCGTGCGTGTTGCCCACAGGGCTGCTCTAATCAGGCTATTGTCGGGTCATGAGGAGGTTCCCTATGACCCGTTTACGCAAA
>JBEKLY010000187.1:0-15732 GCA_050010015.1 Terriglobia bacterium | reverse complement strand
AGGGTGCGGTGAGGGCGCCATCACTAGTATTCAATCTAGAAGTATTCCGCGACAGATCCAGTTCGCGTTTAAGCTCTTCTTCTAGCACCGCCTTGTAAACCTGCCGGCCCCGGCGTTGCTCTTTAACGCCGGGGCTTTTCTCTGAATATGCTCAACACTTTCTCGCTCCACTCGGGACAACAACGCTCCGCTGCGCTCGCGAGATGATAGCCCTCTCCCTTGGGGAGAGGGTGAACCGCGACAGTGCTTTCACCAGCCGTCGCGGGCCGGGTAAGGGGTCACTTCGCTTAGACCCAAAAACTCCTCAGAGCCCTGTTGGAGAAGCCGCCATGCTCTTATTCCCAATCCCACGTACTCGCCAAACGCCGCGACTTCCGACTTTGGAAAGCTCGGCGTTGTTGCTACTCGCCACGCTCATTCCTTTCGCCGGCCGCTCTCATAACGCACCCAATCCCGGCGAATTCACGGTTGGTAATCGCCTAATCTCGCGTGTCTTTACGGTGGAGAATGGACAACCCTCTACCACAGCGCTCAAAGCCCTTACAGTGACCAAGGTGACGTCGGAAGAATTCGAGATTGCCTTGAAGGTGGATGGTCGCACGGTTCTGCTGAATCGTCACAATTGTTCGCCGGGCCGGTGGTCTGGCGCGCCCTCGGGCTTGCGGGCCGACTTAAGCTGGGCATTGGATGACTACGCACTCGAGATTCATGAAATCTACCAGGCTGACGAGAATCGGCCCTACATTTTCAAGTGGCTTGAAATTACCAATCGCGGCAGCCGATCCGTGCTCCTCGATCGAGTAGCCGTGGATTCGCTCGAAGTCAGAGAAGACGGTGCTCCGGTGAGAGGTGGCGTGGGACAGCCGGTCTTCCTCAACAACCAGTTCTTTCTGGGCATTGAACATCCTGCGGCGGAGAACACGATTCACCTGCAGGATATAGTCCTTGCGCACCACCCTTACGCTGATTTACGGCCAGAAGCAACGTGGAAGAGCAAACGGGCCGTACTCGGCGCTGCCACTGCCGGCAATGGCTCCGTTGAGGACGCCTTCCGCAGATATCTTGTGGAGGTCACCGGCCGAGGCCCGGTCTACCGACCCATCTACTGTGATTGGGCCGCTCATGACGAACTGGGGACATTGCTCAAGCCGCAACTAACGGAGCAACTGACGGATTCGCTTCTCGACCGGCTCCAGACAATGAAATCCGCGTACGGAATTCAGTTCGACTACTACTTAATGGACGCGTTCTGGTACGACCCGAAAGACGCTTATCTGACTTTTAAGAAACCCAACTGGCCGCGCGGATCTGAACCCGCTCTTCACCGCATGTTGGATCTCGGGATGAAGCCGGGTTTGTGGTTTGACATGGGAGGTTCGACGCTGGATTTGAAGAACACTGCTTCCTGGCAGGGCCCGGAAAAACCCTGCTTATCGGACCCGGCTTTTGCCCAGGTTTTCGAGAATGCCTTCGGGTTGCACGTCCGCGATCACTCGCTCGGCATGTTGAAATTCGACTTCACCAATCTGCTCTGCACGCATGGTAGCGACGAAGAGCCGTCAGTCGCCATTCTCGAGAGGAACGCCGACAGCTTGCTCGAGGTTTGCCGGAAGGCCAGAGAGTTGAATCCCGCCATGGTCATCCGCGCCTACAACGGGTTCAGTTCGGGCGAGATGATGGAGAGCACCAAGTACTATGACCAGGCCTACGCCATCTCTCCCTGGTGGGTTATGTGGTTTGATTCGGTCTACTCCGGAGACCCCCGGCCCTCCGAGTTGCCCTCAGTGACGTCTCTGCGCGATTCGGTGAATTGGTACCAGGATCACGTTTTCCGCGGCTACGCGCGCTCCCTCATGCCCCTCTTCGACATTGATGACTCCGGGACGCTGGTCGGCAAGACGTCCACCATTCTCTATCTGGGCGCCGAGGGCTTCACCGATTCTTGGATTTTGAACATCATGCGCGGCGATCTCGCTCCCACGTTCTACGGCGACCTTACGCTGTTGACCGACAACGACCGCAAATTCATGGCTGGCACGCTCCATTTTCTGCGCGAGCATCAGAACCTGCTTGAGAACACCCGGCCCATCCTTGGAGTTCCGGGAAAAGGCGAGGTGTACGGTTACCTCGCCAACAGCGAAGACGCCGGTTTTGTGACTGTTGTGAACCCCGGACTTTTCTCCCAGTCCTTCACTTTCCTGCTGCCGAACGAGCAACTCTCGAGCGGGTTCGCAAAGCTGCTCTTTTCGAATGACGGCCAGGCGCATGATCCGACACGTCGAACGGAGGGCGTCTTGCAAAGAACGCTGGCGCCTGGAGAGATTCGAGTCTACGCGCTGGGCTCGCGCGAGTGGATCGAGCCGATCAAGTTGCCCTCCGCGCCCACACGCCAATACCACGATGTGACGCCTATTGGCAATCCCTTCGGTTCCAACCGCGAGGCTGAAATCCAGCTTGGTTCGAGCCACGCCGGGATGACCTTGGCCGTCGTCATTCAATATCGCAAGGCGGGGGAAGCCGACCGGTCTTTCGAGCGGCCGCAAGAAGTGTTGAGAGTGGTGGGGAATATCGGGTCTAAGCAGGTGAGCTTTGCTTCGATTCCCAGAGAAGGAACAGATATCTGGTCGCACTGCTCGTGGGCTGTCTTCAAGCACCAAGTCACAACAAGCGATGCAAATCAACTTCTGAAGCTAAAACTGATTGGTGAAACACCACCCAACACCACCGGGATCATCACAGCCTTATGGCTGAAATGACGTTGTCGGAACCAAGGTAGAATAAGTAGGTCTTCCACTTTTCAACCTCGAGTTCGATTTCGCTGGTGGGGCCAGAGAGCACTTTACCACTGAACACTTCGCAAACTTTCTCCGCCCGGTACGGCAGCCGAATACGGCGGGAGCCCGCGGCGCCTGTATGCAGAGCCAGCCAGGATCGATTCGCATAGAGAACATCCGGGTTCTCATTCAGGATGCGCACGTCGGCGTCTCGGGCGACCTCACGCCATACCGCCGCGGGCGCCGGCCCCGCGCTCATGTAGATTGACTGCCACCCGTCCGCCGCCTTCACCACATATCCTGGCTTGTTGTTGGCCATCAGGACCCCCAGCGTGGTGGCTCGGGGATCATCTGCGAAGAATATTGGCGAGCACGCAATTGCTGTGGGCGGCCGTTCCTGCAAGGAAGTGAGAGTATGGTGGTTGGCTTCGAAACTGTACCCCTTCCCCAATCTTCGCGTTAGCGGATGATCGCTATCAGTGATCCTCAAGTCCAGCGAGCCTTCCATTGGATCTGCTGCGATTCGGATTGCAGTAAACTCCTCCATGTTCTTTAGGTCAAGGCCCGGGCCGATCAGGCCTGCGGCGTAGAGCCAGACTGCCGTGGCATGATTCTCTCGCAGTATTCTATGCAGGGATTCACGTTCAGCCGCCGTTGCCACGAAAACATTCAGGAAGATATAGAGCTTATAGGGCCGAGCGCGTTGCCGCACAACATCCTCGAGAATGAGCGTGTCATATGGGGTTCCCATTCGGCGCAGCTCGTAGAATTGAGAAAGCACGAACGGGTTCATGACGTTCTGTGCGGGGTCGAGCTTCAGGTAGAACGGGCTGCGGTCGTCAACCACCACGACCGCCTGGGCGATAGATTCACGCTCGGTCTCGAGACCGAAACGGTGTATGCGCGCCATCTGCGCCAGATCCTGCAGGATTTCAGGTGCCGAGTACCAGTATCCGTCGGCTTCGTTCGTCATCCACCATAAAGCACATCCTTCTACAAGAGATTGGCAGAAATTGCGTCGCAATACCTCACGCGTGTCGCGCGGGTTTCCGACACGCATGTTGGTCTCATTCGGGTCGGGGGCGGCCTTAGCCAAATACGTCCAAGTATCGGTTTCATTGAAGTAAACTTTGCCGTGTAGTTGGACGGACGTTACGACGCCTTGCGGGAAATCCATTCCGCCGATGCTGCGATCGTAATACCCATTGGGGCTGCATACAAAATCGACTTCGGGGGTTTCCAAAATGCGCTCGAGGCCACAGTGAGCCGAGGCCCGCAGGCGATAATCGTTAAAATTGCTGTGGATGTCATAGCCGAAGAAAACGCCGTAAAGCGCCTGGGCTTTGGTTTCTGCCTTGACCACTTTGCCGAAGAATTTAATTAATTCGACGTTCAAATCTGACAAGAACTCATAATAGTCCGGAACGACGCGGGTTCGCGCGGGATCAATAAACATCCCCAAATCGGCGTGTCGCAGATCCTCATCGGTAGGGGCGCCTGCGCTATCAAAATCAACCGTAGGGTTCTTCCAAACTTGGCGGAGTTGTGCGGTGTCCCCATGGTAGCGAACCCTGAGCCATTGGCGAAAGGCGCGGAGGGTAGCAGGCGAACGGTCAATGCTGGCCGGCTGGTCCCATCCCCAGTACATCCACTCGCCGCACGTTCCCCATCCCACGTGGTATCCCAGGACTCTATCCGCAAACGAAGATGCATCGATGTGGCGGAGCAGACGTTGCAGGTCTTCCTCCGCACTTGTTTTCCAGACCGCTGACCCCAGAGCCGGGTGGCCGAGGTACGACTCGCCCGGGTTCTGCGCTCCCCACGCCTCCTGGTTCTGAGGACCCCAGAGCAACACGCGTGGCATCAGATAGCTCTTCGGATTTTGTTTGAGGATGTAATGCGCAATATCGTCGAAGCTTCCGGTCTGCAAAGGGTAGCAGTCAGTCCTGGGAGCATAGGGAGATGCATCGGGGCCGCTATTGAGGTGGAATGTGAAGAAATCCACCCCTGCGCCGTCGAAATCCGCCGCTGCCTTCGGCGTCATAGTGAGCGCAAAGTGGACCATGGGCACCACGGGGCGATCATAATGATAGATGGTGGTAACTCCGTGCAGGCGGCGCACGCTGAACCTGGGGACTCCCGAAGGTGTATTTGTTGCACGGGCGCGCCCCGGCGAAGTTCCGACCAAATAACCAGCCGTTACGGACACTAGAAAAGTCCGACGATCCAGCATAGCGTTGCTCCTCTATCGCAATTCCCGTGGTCCAAAGCAACCGGTCTAAGGCCTGTTCTCCGGCATCGGCTTGAGTTTCCCGGCTCTTGCCTTTTCATCCTTTTGCTTGAACAAATTTAGCTGCTCTTGAGCGTTGTCATCTTTGTTCAAGCGGCGATAGATCTGGAATAGGAGATAATGCGGCGTCGCGTCCTCTGGGGCGAGTTCGATGTAGTGCCGAAGCTGAGGCACCGCGGCCTCATACCGGCCCTGCTGGTAGAGGGCTTTCCCCAGTCCAAGATATCCATTCACTATACCGGGCTCTATGGCGATCGCCGCCTGAAATTCCTTCGCGGCCTCGGCCGGGGCGTTCTGTTCGAGCAGCACCATCCCCAATTTGTAATGTGCCATGAAATGATTGGGAGCAAGTTCGATCGTGCGGCGGAATTCCGCTACCGCTTTCTCGAGTTGAGAGTGTTTCCAGCAGGCAGTTCCCAATACGTAGTGAAGCGAGGGCAAATCTGGTCGCAACTCCACGGCCTTCTCGTATTCCTTGATGGCTTGTTCCGGAGCATTTTGCAGATCATAATACTCGCCACGGACTTGATGTACGCGATAAGAATCCTCCCCGAGATCTGCGAGCCGACTCAGCATCGAGGAGGAGAGGCGAGAGTAGCCTTTGACGAGAAAGTACAGTTCATCCGCATCGGCTGGAGCCTTTGCCGCTTCCCGGTCAAAGGCTCTGTTGGCCTCGTCCTCCCGGTCCAGGGCGAGGTAGCAGAGCCCCAGATAGAAGGTAGCCTCCATATTTTCCGGATTGGCGTGGACCACCGTTCGCAATAGCTCGAGCGCCTCCAGGGCGTGGCCGGTATGAAAACGATCGATGCCCAGGCGCTGGTGTACCTCCAGATTGTCAGGCTGGAGGTGCACCAATCTCTCCAGCAGGGGCAGGGATTTCTTGAATTCACCTGTTCGATCATATAGAGCTACCAACTGAAGAAGCACCTTGGGATCATTGGGGCGAGCGGCTGCTGCGGCCTCGGCGGCCACGATCTGTTTCGCCGGATCTTTTCGGACATGAGTGTCCCTGGAGGCCGGTTCTTGCTGCCTGCCTGCCCGCGCAGGCACACTTCCGGATAGCGCAGCGCTTACCACCAAGCACAAAACGAACCCACACCCTTGCGGCGAAATGCACAAATTATGGTTTATCAATTTGGACTTCCAAGCGCTGAATAAGATCTCCGGGGCTGTCCTCCCGGTTGGTGGCTTGAAACAGCCGAAACTGCTCCGCCGAGCGAGGCTGATCGCCGAGTTTCTTGTAGACGAGGCCGAGTTGGTAGTGAGATTGCGCCAAGCTGGGGTTGAGCTCGAGACTTCTTGTCAGCTCTGGGATCGCTTCCTCGGGCCGGCCCGCCTGGACCTCGGCCTTCCCCAATTCATAGTGGGCCTCAGCAAACGTCGGGTTGAGCGCAACGGCTTTCTGTAGCTTTTCGATAGCCTCCGCAATTCTCTTGTTGCCTTCCTTGGAGGCCAGCTTGCCGTAGTAATAGTAAGGCAGATAAAGGTCGGGCTTGATTTCGATGACTCGAGCAAAGATGGCGATGGCCTCATCGAGCTTCCCGCTCTGCTCGAACAGATCGCCCAGTACCACGTAAGCAACCTCATATTGCGGATCAAGCGCCAGTGCCTTGCGCAACGCTTGTTCTGCATCCTGCAAGCGTGAGGCGAAATAGTAACTCAATCCCAGCCCCAGCCACAGCTTTGGAGCGTCGGGACGCGTCTTCAGGGCGGTTTCATAGATATAGATCGCTGGGTCCGGAGTGCGATGTTTTAAGAACACCATGCCCAACTTGAAGTAATGCTCAGCATTCGCCGGCTCCAGCCGCACGGCGTCTTGCAACTCGTCCGAAGCCTTTCGCGGGTCGTCGAGCGCGTAATAGACCGATCCGAGCAAATCGTGGAAAGCGGCATCCGGCGTTGACAGGCCACGAATCGTTTCCAGAATCTTGGCGGCTTCCGCATAGCGAGCGTTTTCGAAATCGCTCTCGGCTTTGTCAAAACCTAACTTGTAAAAATGGGGTGCGACGTCGGGAGCGTCCTGAATAAGCTCGACCGCCTTTCGGGGTTCCTCGTTTTCGAGCCAGAGCTTGGCCAATGCTTGCTTCGTCTTCGGGTCGAGTTGTGTCTCTCTGCTCAACTGTGCAATAACGGCCTGGGCAGCCTCTTTCTTGCCATCGCTAATGTGAGCTTCTGCCAGCGCGACGCTTATGGCGTTGTCTTGGGGCGCCAACTCATGCGCCTTGCCCAAATACTCTTCCGCCAGCCTGACTTTTCCCTCTCTCCCGTAAATTAGGCCGGCATTAAAGAGGGCGTTCGGATCCTTGGGCTGGATGGCGAGGGCGATCAGGAATTCCGTGAGTGCAGCGCTCTCCTGCTTAAGCGCCAGAAGGGTGTTACCCAGATTTACGTGTGCCGGCGCGAACTTTGGGTTGATGCGTATAGAATGCTCAAACGCGCGTCGCGCCTCCGAATACTTACGATCGTCCGCCAAACATAGCCCCAGTACGTTGAAGGCGGAATAAGAATTTGCCTCTCGCGTCAGAATGCCGGGATCAATGGCCAGGGCGGCTTTGAACTGCTTCATCGCCGCAGCTTCCTGGTGCAACCCGAGGAGCATGTTCCCGAGGTTCACCCGTGGCTCGGGAAACTCGGGATTAAGCTCGATGGCTTTTTCGAAGGACTTCTGTGCTGCCTCATATCTGCCCGTTTGCGCCTGACACACGCCTAGCAAATTCTCGGCTACGGCGGAATCCGGTTCCTCCGCCAAAACCTTAATGAGAATTTCTTCGGCTGCGGCGAAGTCCCTGGCCCTTATCTTCTGCGTGGCCAAGCGCAGCGATTCGACCGAAGCGGCAGAGTCTTTTGGTTGTGCGGGCAATGCTATCATCAGCAGCCCTAACGCAGAAGCAACAATGGCGACCAGTATCTTCACTCAAACACCCGCGCTATTATATGATACTTTCCAGTCTCGTGTGCCGCGCGGCGGGACGGCGGTGGCATTTCTAGGAGTGGGCCGTGGAGAGCGGGGCTTCATTTTATCGAATCCAGGAGCGGTTGGGGTTTTGCGCTCGGGTTTGTGTCTTCTTGCTTACACAGACGTTCGTAAACGGCGAGCTCTTCGCTGGCGCGAGCCTTATCGCCCGTGCGCAGATACAGTTGTGCCAGGTGGTAGTGCGCGAGCGCCAAGCCCGGTTGCAGCCTAATGGCCTGCTGATATTGTTCGGTCGCGGCGGGAGGCATCTGCCGCTCGTCATACACGGCGCCGAGTTGCAGGTGCGCGTCAGCCAGGTCCGGTTTGAAGTCCAGGGCTCGCTTGAGTAGCGATTCGATTTCATCCAGCCTGCTTCCCTGGTCCTTCCCCCGCACGCCTTTCCACAGGCCGAGCGCGCAGTAATAATAGGCCAGAGCGTTCTTCGGTTGGAGTTGCACGAAACGCCGTAGGTGCTCTACCACCACCGTGGACTCGGATACCGTGGCGCCAATATACGCCTGCCCAAGCAAAACGTATGGACGAGTATCCGAAGGATCGAGGTCCGAAGCAAGAATAAATGTAAGTACGGCCTCGTCGTACTCGCCCCGAAGATACTGCGCTGTGCCTAACCCGAGCCGCAGCCTGGGTGACTGCGGATAATGCTCGAGGCCGACGAGAAAAGCCTCCTGGGCTGCTGGGTATGCGTTCCGGAGAAGCAGCGCGGCGCCGCAATTGAATAGATTGCTTTCGTTAGGGTCCATCTGCGCCGCACGCTCGTACTCTGTTGCCGCGCCGGCGAAGTCTTCCTCCCGCACCTTCTCTTTGCCCGAGAGTTCTTGCAGCCGGGCAGAGTCTCCCTGCAGAAGCAATTTCCGAATTTCTCTCTTGAATTCGTCAACACTTGGCGGAGAGCCCCCATACGTTTGTAGGCCCTCAGTCTCCTCGAGCAGACGGCGCGAAACTCTGGCTTGAGCGCCGCTCGAATACCCGGCAGCTTCTCCTGAGCTCGCTAGCGGACTCGGCTTGAACGATCCGTCATCATAGTAGCGACCCGCGAGTGCACCTGAGTCGGAGCTGCTCCTCTCTTGGACCGCGCCCCCCGTGGAGGACGGACTGGGCTTTAGCCTGAAATCTACTTTAGTCCGCTGCCCTGACTCGACCTTAATATCAGTGTGCTTAGCCCTCTCAATCCCTGGGGCTTCCACAGTGATGATATACATGCCGGCGCGGACATCGGTGAACGTATAAGAGCCATTGCTCTGGGCAAACGTCTCGGCTGTGACAGGAAGAGTCGCAGATTTGAGAGTGACCTTGGCGTTACGGATCACGGCTCCAGACACATCCCTGACCGTCCCGAAGACTGCTCCCTTTTCAGCGGGAGCGCCGAAGCTCCGTCCCAGGGAAAGCGCGCAGTAAAGGACCACACATACCAACGCCCATCCAGTTTTGACGCATTCATTCACGAAGACCCTTACCTGGCACCCAGGACCTCATGCCTGCCGCTACCGCGTCAATTGATCGAGCCTCTTCCGCGCTAGGACATGGTCCGGAATCTGGATGAGCAGTTGTCTCAGAACTTCCACCGCTCTTTCATGGTCTCCCGTGGCAGTGTAGATTGCCGCCAAATTCAGATAAGGTTGATCAAGACCAGGCGCTGCGTGAATACACTTCTCGAAAGTAGCAATGGCCTCTCCCAGCTTGCCCGTGCGACGGTAAAGGACGCCCAGATTGTTGAGGGCCACAGGATAGTTCGGGCGCAACTGCACAGCTTTTTGAAGCCGTTGGCGAGCCTGCTCGGTATCGTCCTTTTGCGCGAAGACCATGCCTAACCCGTAATTCAGTTCTGGGTTGTCCGGATCAAGCAGAAGGGCTTTTTCGAATGCTTGCTGCGCATCCTCGAGGCGTCCCAGTTGACGATAGAGATTGCCGAGATTCTCGAGCGCTACCTCGTATTGCGGGTTCTGGCGAATGGCGTTTTCAAACTTGCCGACGGCCTCCTCGGGTCGGCCTTCGTCGAGGGCAAGCAAGCCCAGGTTATTCCAGGCATTGGCATAGCCGGGCGAAATTTGGACCGCCTTGAGCAGGTGCTCACGGGCCTGGGTCAGCATCTTCTTCTGCAAGTAGAGGGTTCCGAGATTGTAATGCGCGTCCGCGTAGTAGGGGTAATCCCTGACGACCACCTGGAAGAATGCCGCCGCCTGATCGAAGTAGCCTCTTTGCGAGAACGCCACTCCGTAGGAAAAATAGTTGCGGTGAAACTCTCCTCCGTAGTAGGTCCCTGGGAACGGCAATGCTTTGCTGACGCGCTCAGCGCCCGAACCTGGCAGGCTCTGCGGCCGCGGCGGGTCGGATTCGATCGGTCCCTGATAAACCTTGACGATCATGCCTCCGCCATCAATCAAGAACGAGGTCGGAAGAGTCAGATTCCGGCGGCGGTCGAACATGTAGCGATACAACATGTTAT
The DNA here is from genome assembly GCA_050010015.1 of Terriglobia bacterium. Taxonomy (GTDB): domain Bacteria; phylum Acidobacteriota; class Terriglobia; order UBA7540; family UBA7540; genus CAVROP01. The sequence continues at coordinate 5,251 of JBEKLY010000187.1, read as the reverse complement.
AGACTCCCGCCAGATCTTCGGAGGCCAGCAAAACGGGAAACACCAGACCTTGCTCCTTTGCGAGGGCTCGAACAATGTCTGCCTCCGCAGGTTTGTTGAAATTGACGGCCAGCGCTTGGAGCCCCTGCGCAGCCCAGCGCGTGTAATTTCGCTGCATGAACACCAGGTTCTGGCGGCAGGATGGGCATTCCGCCATCCAGAAATTCAGCAAAACCAGCCGGCCGCGATAATCCGCCAGCGTATGCGGATTGCCGGCGAGATCCGGCAGTGAAAAATCTGGCGCAGTGACTGGGTCGACCAACCAGGTTTCCAATGCTGACGGGAGCGGCAAGGAGTTCTGAGTCGCCTGCGATTCGGTCTCCTCGCTGCGCGCCGAGAAAGGCGTCGCGTGAAAGTTGGCTGAACCCTCTTCGATATCAACCCGCTGGTTCGGCGCCAGTTTTTCGAACCGTTGTATCAACCCATTGGGCCAGCGGATTTCTGCACTCACCGGCTTCCCCGTCTTGCCGAGCCCGAAAAAGACCTCCTTGCTGTGCTGGGAAGCAAAGCCCGAGCCGGCCTGGACGAACCTTTTCTGACGTGCTCGCTCGGTCTCGAGGGTTATCTGCGCGCCGATCGCATCACGATTGCTTGTCCGGCCTCGCAAACGGAAGGCAATGGAGTCTCCTAACCCCGGCATCACATTGCGGAGCATGCGGATTTGAGGTCCGGTGCGGTTCTTGAGAACCAACTCCAGTCTCCCATCGTGGTCGAAATCGGCGAGGGCAAAGGCGCGACTGTCGTCAGGAAAATCCAGGCCGAACGCGCCCGAGACATTCGAGAACGTTCCGTCCCCATTGTTCAGATAAAAGACGTTTCGTTGATAACCGTTCCAAGTGCCGTCGGAACGGATCAGTTCGTTAATGGCATTCCAACCATTTTCATACTTCCGCGAGGCGTTGGAAGTCACGGGGGATTGCGACACTACTTGCCGCCAGAAGAAACTCTCGAGGTCAGGCCGGCCGGGTCCGGAGATCATGCCGTTGGCAATGTACAGGTCAGGAAAGCCATCGTGGTCAAAGTCCCAAGCGTCGCAGGACCAGGACCAGCCGGTAAGCTCGACGCCGGCGAGGTTGCTCCGGTCTGCAAAGTGCCGGTCACCCAGATTATAGAAGAGCGAATTGCCCTTCGCATGGCGCCGAAAAAGGCCCCGTATATTTTCCGGCGCGTCGCGCAGAAATTCTTCCGAGGCGCTTACACGCATGCCCGCCGGCTCCCACATATCGGACACATAAAGATCGTACCTGCCGTGGTTGTCGTAGTCAAACCAGCAGGAACTCATGCCGGGACCGATATCGAGCACTCCTGCTTCCTCCGCGATGTCCGTAAAGGTTCCGTCTGTGTTGTTCCGGTAGAGGTTCTTCCTGCCGAAATCGTTGACCACGTAAAGGTCGGGCCAGCCATCGTCGTCGATGTCACACCACGCACAATCAAAGCTGTAGCGGTTGTTGTTTTGATTGAGTCCGGAAGCGGACGTCACATCCTCGAACGTTCCGTCGCGGTTGTTGCGCAGGAAGAAATTGGGAGGGCCGTTCCGGGCGTCGAAATAAGGCGTGGGATAGCGGTATTGGTCAAGTCCCTGGTAATAACTGTAAAGACAAAAGTAAATATCCAGCCAGCCGTCGCGGTCGTAGTCACCGAACGATGCTCCGGTAAACGTACCTTGCGGAGGTTGCGCAAAGTGGAAGGCGTCCCGTTTCAATTGAAACTTCCCGTCGCCCTGATTGAGGAACAGCAAGGGGCCCGTGCTCCGTACCACCACAAGTTCCTGCCGGCCATCGTTATCCACGTCAGCGAAGAGGGCGCAAGTGGTGTTGTCAAGCACGCCGACGCCGCTGGCTTCCGTAACATCCTCAAAGGTCCCGTCGCCGCGATTCCGGAACAAGCGGTTGGGAAGGCCGGCAGGCTGGCAAACGTAAAAGTCGTCAAACCCGTCGTTATCGATGTCTCCAACCGCGACGCCGTTATTTCCGTAAATGTCAATTCCCGATGCCCCATCGAGAACCGTGCGCCAGTAGTCGCTTCCCTGGAGCAGTTGCTCGCGGTAAGAGGGGTTTGCGCCAAGGGCTCGCGCCGTGATGTCTGCGAAGGCAGGTCGGATTGTGCGACATCGGATTTCCTCCAACGCCTGCCATTTCCGTACACTCCATCGACCCCCCTGGGTTCTCACCCATTCCAGTTCCCAGTAGCCCACGTGTTCCTGACGGTAGAACGTGGGGCCTGTCGTCACTAGGTCGTAATGAATCCGTGTTTGAATCATCAACGGGGACTCTGCGCGGACGGAGAGGCTTGGAATCTTGAACTGGGTCGTGATCACTCTCGCTGACGGATCCAGACAGGAGTTCAGCGCACGCAGAAACTCCTCCGACAGAAGTGATACTTGGTCGGGAAAACGCCGGCGGGAAACCTCGAAGCTGGACTCACGACGAATCCAGTGTTCTTCGAGCGGCTGTAGACTGGATCCTCTGAAATCCGGCGCCAAGAATTTCGCGATGTGACGGAATTCGGGCGGAGATTCCCGCAACGATCTCCCCCAATCCCCAAGCACGTCCTCAATTTCAGCGGCGTATTTTTCGTTCGGGAAGCCATCTTGACCGGGCTGCACGTGCAGCAGGACGTCGTCTATGGACGACTCTTCGCGGTAGTGCGGCGTAAACGAGCAGTCATCAAGCACGTTCGCTGCGGGAGGGAAGTTCCCCTGCGTAGCTGGCGGGGGAAGCGAGGGGTGGTGGAAAAGCCTGAGCTCAGCTGCAAGCAAGTGGGGCGAGACGAGACCAGCGCAAGTCTGCACACACCGATTCAGGAATCCGCGACGCGAATACTTCCACCACCGGTACGGGTTCCAACGATCCTCCATCCGAGACGCCTCACGGTCAGCCGCAGCGATCTCTTGCGGCTGTTGGTTGCTGATCTTCGCTGATCGCCCTGACGTCAGGCGGATCTTCTTGCGATTGAATACTGCCACTCAAGATTCGCTACGCAGGTCCAAAGCTACCGCACGCCAGTCTGCCTTTAGAAGAATCGGCGATCCGCCCTAGGCTGTACGTGCGCCCCTGAGGAGGCCCCGCGGAAATCCGCCACTGCCTCGGCGTCATGGTGATAGCAAAGTGCAACACAAGCAAAAGCGGCTTATCGTAATGGTAAATTGTGTTGACCCCGTGCAATCGCCGCACGCTAAACCTGGGGGTAGCAGATGCTGCTGCTGTTTACTCGGCGTCGCGTAGCGAGGTTCCCGCCAATGGCGCCGTTGCATTTTATCCTCCCAGACGTGTGCGCTGAACCCGAAGGGCACAGGATGGAGTGTCTGATCAGATCCTAAGCGGCCAGACTAATTTGCCGGCCTCCGTTCGTGCTCTGCATAAGTCGCCGCCGAAATAGTACCGGCGGGCAACCCTCTGAGCGGCGGAAGACACGGTTGAACATTCTTATGTTTGAAAAGCCGGCTTCGGTAGCGACACGATGAATGGGAAGGGGTGTCTCCTGAAGCAGGCACTTGGCTCGATCCAAGCGCGAGCGGTTGATCTCGGCGAGGACCGATCTGCCTGTAGCGTGCAATACCCTTCGTTCCAATGTTCGGCGCGACACTTCCATCTCCCCGACGACGTCCGCGACCCCGATACCGCGCCCTGCATGGTCTTTGATGAAGCGAAGTGCATCGGCGACGAACGGGTCATCTTTGCAGACGGGATCGCTGGATCGGCGAGCGACCACCCGAAGGGGTGAAACCGGAATAACCTGCTTTCGCGCAGCCTTTGAGTGGCCGGACATCAGTTCATCCAGCTGGAGGGCCGCCTGGTATCCCCCGTTTTCGATATCCAGCGCCACACTTGAGAGGGGCGGCTGTGACAGCTCGCAAATCAATTCATCATTGTCAACGGCCACCACAGACAAGTGGGCGGGCACAAGTAGGCCAGCGTCGGCGCATACCTCCAATAGCTGGCGGCCACACATGTCGTTGCAGGCCATCAGACCTGTTAAGGGAGGCAGCGACTTCAGCCAGCTGGTTAAGCGGTGATGACCGTGGGCGAAAGCGCGGACCCAGTCGCCGAGCCGCATCCAGTTGTGTAGTTCAATCCGATACCGCAAGCAGGGAAATCCATGGTCGGTAATCGTGCGGTGGAACGCCTCTTCCCGGCGCCACGACCAGGGGCAGTTCTCGAACCCGCAATAAGCGAAACTCCGTAGACCCTGAGCAACAAAATGATCCGCAACCATTTTGGCGATGGCGGGGGAATCGGTCCTGACCTCACTGAATCGTTGCAGAGGATTGGCGGTCTCCAGTTCGCCTATGCAAGCTTCCAGCACCACCGCCGGCAACATCGTGGCCTTGATCTGTTCCGCTTGCTTCACTGAAGCGACCCTTGCGATGATTCCTGTGAAGTCAGCCTTGGGAAGTCCCTGCTCGTAATGCCCTGCGCCGATGTATAAAGACCAGGGTCCGTGCAAGCGCGAGTACAGTGTGATGCCGCGCAGCAAGCCTCTCCCGTAATGGCCTGAAGTTTCCAGCAGCAACGCGACTTTGGGCACTCGAATCATAGCCAGATCCTTCTCGTTCGCCGGGTGTAGCTCCGAGCCCTACAATTGGCGGCCGCGCTATCCACGGGAAAAATATTCGGTTCTCCAGGGATTGTCAAGCTGCAATCCAAGCTCGACGCGACAAAAGTCAGGCCGGTTGGGGCGTGACGCAAAATGTCCAATACGGTTCGCAAATTGGTATCTTGACAGTTTCGATATCCACAACTATCTTCGCCAGCGAGCCCTAGGGTCAGTCGTGCACGGTTGGACGTGCGGGCAGTGGCCGTTCATAAGGGCCGCGGTGGGTGCTGAACACCTTCAATGCTTGATACTCCTCTGACTAAGCTTCATTTTTGCGTTGGGTCTTAAAGGGACGGGGCATCAGGCGTCGCGAGCGGATGGCCAGGCGTTCGGTCCTTGCTACACCTTTCGCGCGTTCCGATTCACGAAAAAAGGAGAGGGCCATGAATTTTCATCCGGCAACAATGAATCCAGCAATCCCTGGCGCTTGGCGAAGGATAGTTATGCCAGTCGCCTTGCTTTGTACGGTGCTATTGGCGCTGTGCATCGGAGCATCACGTGTCTATGCCCAGATGAACACCGGCACGATTCTGGGTACAGTTGTCGACGCCTCAGGGGGTGCGGTGCCTGGCGCTAAGATAACCATCACCAACACAGGGACACAGATCAGCCAAAC
>JBEKLY010000186.1:0-16093 GCA_050010015.1 Terriglobia bacterium | reverse complement strand
GCCGCCCATACCGCACCTCTACTTCCCATGTGCCATTCGCACATGCGATCTTTGCATTCAGCTATGGAGAAGTATCGGTCCTGAAATTAAACCGCGAAAGATGGGTTCACCGGACGCGTACTAAACAACTACGGACTACTATGCAACCCCAGCGCAACCCGATGAACACTCCACCGGCGGCAATCGGATGCAAGTTCTTTTAGAATAAGGAGATAGGTCGCGAGGTTCAAAATCGTGACATCCAGATCTTCGTCTTGAGTGATTGCCGGGTTAGAACTAAGCCTAAGTCATTGAAAATCTTGGCAAGTTTGGGGTGGGTGACGGGATTCGAACCCGCGACGTCCAGATCCACAGTCTGGCGCTCTACCACCTGAGCTACACCCACCGCAACTGAGGGACACGCTGGCCGTGGCCTTCACACCTTTGTAGCATCCAGCGGAGAACGGTGTCAACTTTTTGGGAGATCGGCCTCCCGGTTGCGTACTTACCGCATAGCCGTAAAATCTCATATCTGTCACTTGACAGATCAGTAGACGCAGTGTAAGAAGGTGACATTCCGTCACAGGCATAAAGGGCAGTCGCGAGGAGGAGCATGCCTTTCAGCAACTACGTGCACAACCTAACGTTCGAGCAAAGAGATGCTGGATCAAACCAGCGATCTCATCTGCCGCCACTTCCCCGTGAAGGATTCCAAGCACGTACAGGAGCGCTTTTTTGCGAATTGGGAGCCCGGTCACACTTATAGCTGGCGACGGGACCGGGGGATTGCGGGGCATAATCTCGCTATTCCTGCGAATGGATTTGTAGTTCTTCGAAGAAAATGAGGCACCGTGCTTAGAGCGAGTTCGCGTTGAGGCTAAGGAGGCACAGACTATGACGGCGCAAGAAGCGTGGCGACTGGAGGCAGATGAGGTCGAGCTTGTAGCGTCCAGTCATTTTCATTCGGATACTATAGTTTCGGTTATATCCATTCTCTGCAATTGGGGACCTCCCGTCTCGGGCAGGTTCGATCCCGATTTCCTCGACGTTTGGGTTGTGGGCGATGAATCCGTGAGACCGAAATCTGTCGCGCTCTACGGTTCTGGAACCGTGTTTGAGGCCCCCTCCTGCTCTAATTGGCGGGATATCGGTGAATTTGCCAAGTTCAGGATTGCAGATATTCATGGCCGAGCTGTGGGTTTGTATCACTTTTCAGGTTTGCCGGTTGACGAGTTTGTGGTTCGGTTGACGGACGATCAGGGAAACCATCACTACGACAACAACGGTGGTTACGGTGTCAACTATCATCTCCGCCGCCATCACGGGTTTCAACTCAACTGCCTGAGGGCCGGTGCTGATTACGATCGCCGAAAGTGGATTCTGGTTTTTCCGCGAATCGTCGAAATTCAAGGACGGGAGGGCATCGCGCGCCTCATCCTTGAAGCGTCATGACACGGCTTTTGTCCCCCAGATACAACTTTTCTGGCTTTAGTCGCTCATGCCCGCCGGCGGGCGTGCGCCCGGAAACCATGAAAATCAACCGACAGTGGACGGGTGTGGTGTGGGCGTCCCGCCCGCAGTCGCGCGAGCGTCCCGCTCCCGCGCCACGATTTTCAGAGCAATGAGCTTTAGGAAGCCCGCGAATCCATTCAGGTGATAAGCCACTCGGGGAATGAAATTAGTCCGAATCTGAGGCGTCACCCGGCCGGCGGTTTCCTCCGGATGGACCGCACGCAGTTTACACGTGATCAGCGAGGGCATTGGCACGTTAAGGGGTCGGCCATTTACCGGCGAACTGACCGTTCCTGTCTGACTTCTGGGTAGCGCGTCATCCGGCCAGAGTTGCGTAGATCGGTAAACGCCGGGCGGTGACCCAGGAACTACTTCCCAGAACTCCGTTTCCTGAGAGCTTGAGTGCACGGGGCACGTCCATGGCTTGGCGTCTAACCAGCCAGATGGATCGCTTGGAGTTCGCGGCGCGGCGTAGCTGAAAGTCTCGGCGCTTTGGTCTAGACCTGGACCAAGATTTTGGTTGCGACGTCGCCGCGCGGTACTACCTGGTCTAGGAGGCTTGCTGGGGGCGGTTGAGCGCGTCGAGAAATCGGGGGAAGGCCTTTCGGTAGGTCGCGGGATTGTCCCACCCGCGAAATTCCCCGATCACCTTGCTGACCACATCGGCCTTGCGGGGATGGTCCCATTCTTTGAGTAGGTAATCGTCAATGCTGATTGGGAACAACACGTTCTTATGTTCGCGGTCTTCCTTCTGCAAGGCGCGCTCGATTTCGCGAATGACCGGTACGCTTTGCAGCGAATTCTCGGAGCAGATCACCACCAGCTTGTCATAATGCCTGATGGCGGTGTCAATCTCGCCCCACACCGGCTCACCCCACTTGGCGTTTTCGTCAAACTTCCAACAGCGGACGTTCTTGGCCTGCAAGTCAGCATAAAGCCGCTGGGCAAAGTCGTTGTCTTTACTCGAATAGCTGATGAAACATGAGTAGAAGTCAATGGCCTTGCCGACCAGCGACCGCATGTAGACGATGAAGTCCTCGGGCACGCCCGCCCCGCGCAAGAAAACTTCGGGGATGTTGCCTTTGGATTCGTAAATTGTGTCGATGCCGATGGTCGAAGGGCCGTAGTGCTGCACCGTCTCAAGCCCTTTCACTGTGCTGAGGTCATTGCCCCCGAACACGGTCGAACCTAAACAGGCCTTCGTCAAATCAGAGTTTCGGAGGTTCGCCCCACTGAGGTCCGCAGACAAAAGAACCGCCACGCTTAGGTCCGTCCTGCTCAGGTCTGCAACCGGGAGGTGCGCGTAATGGAAGTCAGTTCTCCTGAGATTCGCACCCCCGAGTTTCCCCCTACTGAGGTCAGCTTCCATGAGGATCGCCCCGCTCAGGTCTGCCCCCGTGAGGTCCGCCCTTGTGAGATTCGCCCCACTGAGGTCCGCATCGGTGAGGTCTGCTCCCTTAAGATTCGCCCGGCGAAGGTTGGCGCCACTGAGATCACTGCCGCGAAGGTTCACATTGATAAGGTTAGCCTCGGCCAAGTTTACGGCGACGCGGTCCATGCCGCAAAAGTCTGGTTTCCAAATGCTGGGAGGGGCTTCGCGATTCTGCTCTCGCCATTTATTCCATGTGGGTACGCCCCGCTTGAGGATACCGAATTGCTTCGCGTTGGCCATTGTTTGATCCTCGGGAGTGGCTGTCGGAGGGCAGTTTTCGCATGGGCGGGTAGATTTGTGAAGCGCGATTGGTAGAGGGCGAATTATGAATTCTGTGTCATGAGCAGAAATCGGGCCGAACCGAGTTTGTTCCTAATCGACAACAAAAAGCCGCGGACATGAATGACAAGGCGGCGCTACTTGCCGCTAGCAGACGCATTGAAGCAGGAGTTCGTCTATTTCTCCCTCAGAAAGCTGCCCCTTTTCATGCAGGACTTTCATAAGATGAGCGATGGCCTTTGTATTACGGTGGTTCTGCAGACCTTTCTCGTTAGAAAGCGTATAGAACACGCGTTGATCCAACTCTAGACCATCATCTTTGTAAGTTTTCTCGCGAAGGACATCCTCTATGTTTGGCATTAGTACACTCCTTTACCAGCTGAATGCCGCCTAGCAGCAACAATGCTTCAAATGCATCGTTGTGTCAACTGCGAGCCTACGGCGAAGCGCGCTGCCCCGCTAGTAGCCTAGAATTGTTTTTGAGGTCTGCGGCTCGTCCCCAATCGACAACAAAATGCCCCGGACCTGCAAATCAGGTCCGCGCTGCTTGCTCAGGAAAACGCGAACACGAGAATCTGTTCCAGTCCTTTGGTGGTGAGGAGTTCTTCCAGTTCGCGAACACGGTAGCTCGGCGTATCAATCAGCACAACCCAAGTAACCCACTCACGGGAATAACCTGCCCACTGACCGAGCAGTCTGTCTCGCTCAGCCTTATTGGGATTCACTTTAACTTCAAGAACTAGCCGGTCATCAATCAGGATATCCGGCACTCCTTGGCATGTGTCAGGACGCAGATCGATGTCCTCACCAGAGGAGTCTGGGTCGTCAACATACTCATCACAAAGAAACTGATAAAGGTCATCCGCGTAGTCATCTTCGCAATCGTATTGCTCCGGTTCCCAGCAGTCCAATATTGGGGCAACCTCCTTGCAAATAGTGGCTGTGCCATCCGGGTCATCATGTTCCGCCCGGCTCTTCTTGGCCTCGTCAGCTTGGTTCTTCACCCACCAAGCACCGGCTAAAAGGCCGCCTGCGCCCCAGAGCAAATGATCGAGCCTGACCCCAGAAGAGGGAGGGTCGTTGCCCATAACGAATGTCTCCTTCGGTTGAGCATACCTCAATTCTTCCAGAGTTTCGATCTTGGCTCCCAATACTCGCTAGGGGGCGAAGCTCGGCAGTGACCGTAACCGGTGCAACATCACAACGTAATGTTCTAATGTTCTCACCGCATCGTTGTACAGACTGAGGAACACATAATCAGCCTGTGTGGGTCTTCCGCCTATAGCCCACCTTGCTCCAACCTGCTTCCCAGTTGGGTCTACAATTGGCTTGCCCACGCGGTTTTCAACGCTTGCAGAAAACTCTGGATAGTCGACCGATGGCATGAGGCGATGTGTCAGACGGTTCCTGTATGCCGCTATGTCCAGAGCATATTGAGGACCCCCGAACTCATTCACGACTTTCGTGATTTCTCCAAATTCTTGGTCAGTCAGCGACGAGAGAGCTCCATTCTGGCCTCCTTGGCGTATGCCTGCCTTGACGGAGTTCCACGTCAATTTCTTTTCCCACTCTGGCTGGGATATGTCGACATCTGGAGCGAGTGAAGGCCCCAGATTTTCGAAGACTAATCGCAAGAAGAGGTCTTCGATTTTCCGCAGTAAGATGACGGCTAGATTGAACTTCTCCATTTTGGTGAGATGGATAATGAAAAGGAAATTGTTCTCCGTAGGATCATCCTTGTGCGCAGGCTCGAATTCTTTGTACGCTCGCGCGTGAGCAAGAAGAGTCTTGATCTCGAGCAAAGTGTTGCCGATTTCATACCAAATCCATCCAGAGTTCACTCGGTTGAAGTAGGTCCCGCTGGAAAAGTCTCCTAGCGTGAACGTGCGACTTGAGATTCTTCCGATATCCTCAACCGGGGGCAGAGCGCAGTGGAAGTCTCCCCACCGCAGTTCTTTATCGAGTTCCAGAGCTAAGTAGTCCGCCACATTTTTCTCGCCTTCCGGCGTTCCATTGTCTTCCACTTCCACTTGCTTCTCATATACTCTGGGCGGGGCTGAATCGTCAGTAAACTCCACCCGCATTCTTATCCGGGTCAATGGAACCTCCTTGACGGGCCTGACGTGGCTGAATGCCGGAAACTTCCGTTTCAGACCCTCCAAGCGGCGGGGCCACGGGCAGCGCTATTATGACCGTGGCTTTTTGCTCATGGGGAAAAGCCCACAAGCAGAGTGCGATTGACAGTGGCCCGCTGTCAATTTAAAGCCTTGTGTGCCTCAAGAAGGAAGACGATATTCGACGCGGCAAGATTGAGAGCATAGGCGACAAAATGGGCAGGGATAGGCTGCGGATCAGGGCCTTGTCCGTGGCGGCTTCTTCTATTGCTGATTGTTGGAAGCCCCGATTCCATTGCGGAGCGGAGCCCACCGATGTGCGCCTGGAGTTCGGCGGGAATTAGCCCATTGCTAAACATGATTTCGATGAGCGGCTGTGCGGTTGCGTTCGCCTGATGGGACCAACCTCGTGCTTTGCAGATTGCCTTCATTGTGCTCTCGAAAGCCTTAAGAGCTTCGGCAACCGCTTCCTTGTCGCGGCCATGCCTATAATGATCCAACGCGCGAATGAACTCCTCTTCGGGACCCTTATAACCTGGTTGCGCCAACAGGGATAGGGCTGGCCTCACTACTTCTGAGTGAATATATTGGCTGTCCAACCGGATAATGATCCCGTTCATGTATTGATAGCCGATGGCGTGTTCAAGGAACCGCCGATTAAGCTCTTCAATCGCACTGTCGGGATCTTGAGTAATCTTGGCGTCCTTTCTCATGTAGGGATGCATTTCACGCACGTGACGATCAATCACTCGGAGCGACAATTCGATTATGTCTAGCGCCCCCTCCGTATCTGCACTCATGAGGTAGTCGAGGCATTGCTCGGCGACATTGGACACCCTGCTACTTAATGAGAAGATGCCTTTCTCGCGGCATAGTGTTTCCTTCATAAGCTGCCAAAAAGCGTTGGAGTTTGCCCTGAGGTCGCGGTCGATGGCGTACGGACCAATCGCATCCCGCCAGATATGCGCGACCTGCCCTCGAAATGCTTGAGGTAGAGTGTCGTATTGATACACGTCCCGCTTCTCCGCATTTTCGAGTCGCCTCTTGCGCTTTGAGAAGATGTTCATAATTGCCACGCCTGACTATTCCTCGTCATCCGCTACCTCCCCGAATTGTACACCGTCTCTGGAGGAGCGGGTAGCGAGCGTCAGCATATTACAGACGGCTGGCTTTTTCGTCTGATCCACGAAGCACGCGTAGCGCGGGCGTCGGCGGTGTGAGGTTCGCGGGATTTCAAACCGCGGGCGAAAGAACAGTGATGAGTGGCACAAATAAGAGTCCGAGGTCCGGAGTCCGAAGTCATGAGGACAGTGGTTAGTGGCTAGTGGCCAAGGGATAGTGGCGAGGGCTGAGAGCACTATAAATGCATCGCCGCGGCCTGAAGATTCACACCTCATCCCAGGGGTTCAGAAGAACGACGCCGAGGCCGGCGAAGTCCTTGACGTTCCGCGTCACGAGGGTAAGGCCGTGTTCAAGGGCCGTGGCGGCGATGACGGCGTCCACCACCTTCACCGCGTTGCCCTGTTGCTTGGCACGCGCGGCCAAATGCCCCCAACGCTCGGCGATGGACTCGGTGACCGGGAGAATCCGGCCCGCGTACCAGGAACGGACATCAACCTCGAGCCAGTCTTGCAGCGCGTCCCGTTTCTGGCTTGCCGGAAGCAGGTCGATGCCCTTGCAAATTTCGCCGAGGGTCATAACGCTCAGGAAGAGGCTTTCTTTCCCGGCCTTGCGGAGAAAAGCCACCACTCGCGCGTCCGGGGTTTCGCGGGTCAGTTCAGACGGGACGTTGGTGTCAACCAGATAGCCCTTCACAGGTTGATATCCCGGCCGGTGTCCCCGTCGCGCTCAAAGTCTAGATTAAGGCCGCGCAGCGGAGCGAAGAGTTCAACCATGTCCTTAGCGTGCGGCGTCGGAGGCGCGGCGGCGGGATGGACCGCCTGTTCGAGCAAACTGGCGGCATAGGACTCGACCTCACGGCCCTGAGCGGCAGCCTGGCGGGCGAGTGCCGCCTGAACCTCGGGGGTGATGTCAATGGTGATCGTCATGAGTGCTCCTTTCCGCCCATCCCCACCGTACCGCGCCGCACACCCCTCCGTCAAGCGTCATGGTCAGGCTGGCTCTTCGAAGTCAGGGTCTTCGGCAACCCGGAAGTAATCCACATGAGCGATAAGGCGAACTGTAGATGCGGCCTCGGCGTAGCAGCCAAGGTTGGGGCAAAAGGCAGGGTCCATTTCCGGGCAATGCGCGCCGCCCGACCACATTTGGTCTGGGTCAATCGTATTGGCTTGGTCTGGCCACAGGCAGGGCCGCGAGACTCGGGAGAGCCCCTTCACTTTTTTCTTAGTTTTTGCTTGACAAACCCAGGGCCGCAAGGTAGCCTATACTTGTGGTCATTTTGTGGACAGAGTGTCGTAGGCGGGCGCCGGGAACCAGCGAGGCGCGAGGGTTGGCAGGGTGGTTCCGCCGAGAGGGCAAAGCTGGGAAATAGAAAAAATGAAAAATAGCGGGAGCGAAGCTAAGAAGTACTTGAAAACAAAGGAAGAACGCTCGAAAACGAACCTAAAACGAACCCAAATTGAGTGCCCAATGCGCCCCTTAGATGCACAATTCGAGCTTTTTGGCGCCGCACACGTTCTAGCTGGGGACTGGGAACAGGAGAATGTAGCAGGGTTTGGATTTGTCCGGTTGGCGGAAATCCGGAGGCGCGGAGGAAAATACAAAAACAGTGGGAACGAAGCTAAGAAGTACTTGAAAACAAATGACATCGCTTTTTCGATTGACGCAAATTGCACACATTTCAGGCGCAGATTTGCACAAATCGGACGCTGAAAGAGCAAAAACTGCGGATTTTGCGCAAAACGAAGCTAAAACCTGCAAGCTGAAAGCTGGGGCCGGACAAATGACAAATAGTCGGCTAGACGAGCTCCGGTTTGCCAAGCTCTGGGGGGGGCAGCAGTCCTGCGCTTCTCTAAGTCACGACCTGTCTTGAAAAGGATTCCGGTTCCCGCGGATAATCGTAGCTATATCGCCCCACAGACGGAAAGAGCGGGTTCAAGGAGTTCGGACTGACCAATGCCCAAAAGCACGATCGACTTTGACACGGTACGGCAGATCGGACTGGGGCTGCCCGGCGTGGAGGACGGCACTGCGTACGGGGTTCCGGCGCTCAAGGTCCGTGGAAAACTGCTGGCTTGCGTGCCGGCAAATCCCTCGGCCGAACCCGGTTCGGTTGTGGTTCGCGTGGATTTCGACGACCGCGCCGAGTTGCTACAAGCGGCCCCGGATGTGTACTACGTGACGGACCATTACGTTGACTACAACGCGGTTCTGGTTCGCCTTTCGCGGGTCAATGCCGGCGAGTTGCGCGACTTGCTGGGCATGGCCTACAAATTTGTGGCGGCCAGCGCGGCGGGCCGTCCGCCATCGCGAAAGCGCCGCAAGCCGGGAATTAGGCCATGAATGAGGTTGACGCTGTGCGCTCAACCGTCAGGTCATCTGCTTCTCTATCTCACCAGTTTCTTGACCGTGGCCACCAGTTGATCAGCATTGAACGGCTTCACGATCCATCCGGTCGCACCGGCCTTCCGTGCTGCGGCTTTCTTCTCCGCCTGGGACTCGGTAGTCAACATGAGAATGGGCACAAACGAGCATCCAGACAGTCCACGGACGGCCGTAATAAGCTGAATACCATCTATATTAGGCATGTTAAGATCGGTAATGATCAGGTCGAACTTATCTTTCCCGATCTGGCTGAGGGCATCCCGACCATCGACCGCACCTGTTACTTCGTACCCGGCCTGGCAGAGGGTAAAGCTGACCATCTGGCGGATGCTGGCGGAATCGTCCACGGCTAAGATTCGTTTCAGCGTTGACCTTCAACCCTCACGGCGCCGAGCGCCTCGGTTTGGCCGCCTGAGCACGCTCGGTGGCGCGGCAGGGGCGGGGAGAAACCGCTATGACGTGGGCCAAACGCGGCTCAAAACAGTTCGACGCTGTTCCCCGCGAATGATGCCGTCGCCGCCGGCAGGGGCCCACCGGCAAGAGCGGCGCGCAGAACCGCGCGCTCCATCTCCGTCGTGTAGCAGGCGCCAAACAACTCTTCCACTTGTCCGGCGTCGTGGGACGTTTTCACCTCGGGTTGGTGCGTCTCCCACTCCTTGCGCACGTTTTCGATTTGGATCACGACGGCGTCGATGCGTCCAAAGCACGCATCCAGAAGAGCCACACTCCGCTCAACCTCCGAGGTCTTGGCCTGCATTTTTTCCGTGGAGCCTTGTGTTTCCTGCGCCTGTCGGGCCGCGAACTCCGCCGCCACCCGCAAGGCTTCAAGGCCCCCGCCCGTTTCCTTCTCTGCTTCCCGCAGTTGGGCATCCCGTGCGGCGGAAAACGCTTCCATTAATTCCCGCGTCCGGTGCTCCAGGTTCTTGACCTCTTGCATGGAGTGTTCGGACTGCGCGGTCACCTGGGCCCATCCGGCCGAGATGCCTTTAATGCTGTTAGCGATCGCCAGAATCGCTGCGGCCCGCCTGCCTAACCGGTTGGCCTCAATGATCGAGTTGAAGGTGAGCAATTGCAGGTGATCGCGTATCGAGGTTGACCTTTTGAGATGGTCGCTCACCAGTTGCACGAGGCTGGCGAGCCCGCCAAACGTGTGCTGGATCTTCTCACTGTAAGCCATGCTCTCGCGCTCCAGCTTTTCGATGTGCGCAAGCTCCGCGGAGACGTTCCGTTCCCCGTCCAGGACTGCGGGCCCGATCCCGATGACCTCGGATGCGCTCACCTTCAGGATGCCCTCGATGCAGGTGCGGATTTGCGCCACCCAACCGGCCACGGTTTCTCTGATGGATTGCAACTGATAAACCTGGATGGTCAGCCCGGCGTGGGCAAGTCCCAACTCCTTCGCCGCCTCGTCTTCGTTGTCACCGCTCCGGCTGATACCGGCTGCGATGATCGCCAGCGCCTCCTGCACATGCTCGATCTGCTGGCGGGTGATATCCTGAGCTTGAACGGCCGTCACCACGCCGCCGATCTCGCGCGCGACGTCCTTCACGCAGTCCCGGAACTGCAGCGGCGTCCCGGAGAGGTGTTCCAGGCCGCAGGTGACCGCCGATAAGGCTTCACCCAAAGCCTCTTCCATGCGGGCGAACTCTTTGCGCAGACGGGGCAGCTCGGTCGTCAGCACGCGCCGCGTTTCTTCGACGGCTACTGCATGCGCGTCCCTATGACATGAGATTTCGTGCGTGTCCTCCGTCACCGATTTCGAAAAGCCGGCCAATTCGCGCGCCAAGTACTCGAAACCCTCGCCCTCCTCTCCCAATCGCGCCACTTCGACATTGGTGAGAATGCTCAGAGCCCTGGTCTCGAGGGCGATCGCCTCCTGGCCGCGAGTGACTTCTGAGAGTTGCCTCAGAACCCGCCCTTCCGTCGACACCGTTTCCAGAATCCTGGCGGTCGCCTGCACGCGGTCTCCGATGCAGCGTTTGGCCGTGGCGCCCAGGGTCTGTACCTTGGCCAGGACCGAACTTACACTTTCACCTTCGACACAGCCCACAATGGCGCCGGCTAAACTCAGAATCTTCTCCGCGTAACCGGCAATGCTTTCGAAGGCGTTCACCACCGAATTGGTCTCCGCGGCAGTAGTGCGCTCGAGAGTCGCAAGTTCGTCTTTGGCGCTCATCAGGAGTTCGAGGACCTCGGTTTTACGGTCTCCATTCATCGCCACGGGCTCCGCGTCTTATCTCCAACCTCTGTTATGCGGCCGTATCGTCCAGACGATTCCACGCCTGCCACCCCGCCTCAGTGCGCGTGGACGAGGATTGCCCCGGCCACCGCCTGCAGGGGCAAAACCTTGCTTACCGCGGAGCGCTTGATGGCTTCTTTGGGCATTCCGAAGACCACGCAGGTCGCCTCGTCCTGGGCGATGGTCACTGCTCCCGCCTGTTTCATCTCCAACAGGCCATTCGCTCCGTCGTCGCCCATTCCTGTCAGGATCACGCCTACCGCGTTCTGGCCGGCGTAGCGCGCCGCCGATCGGAATAATACGTCGACGGAGGGGCGATGACGGCAGACCAGGGGGCCATCCTTGATCTCGACGTAGTAACGCGCCCCGCTCCGTTTGAGGAGCATGTGGTGATTGCCCGGCGCAATCAGCGCGCGCCCGCGGATAACCGTGTCGTTCGACTCCGCCTCCTTCACCGTAATGTTGCATAGACTGTCTAACCGGTTGGCAAAGGCGCGCGTAAACAGCTCCGGCATATGCTGCACGATGACGATTCCCGGCGCATCGGGGGGAAGAACCTCGAGCAGGCTCCGGAGCGCCTCCGTTCCTCCCGTCGAGGCCCCGATGGCCACCACCTTCTCCGTCGTCTCGGACATGGCATGAGTGCCAGGACCCAGCACGGCGTCTGCGCTCAGCTTGGGCTCGACCTTGCGGCTTGGGGCCAAAGGGCGCAACCGCGACCCAGCCGCCGCTTTAACAACCTGGCAGAGCGCGACGCGCGATTCCTCCAGGAACTTCTTGCTGCCCAGCCGAGGTTTGGTAATGATATCAACCGCGCCGTACTCGAGCGCCTGCAGCGTGCTTTGTGCTCCTGCTTCCGCAAGGCTCGAGCAAATCACGACCGGAATGGGGTGCTGGGTCATGATCTTCTGAAGAAACGTCAGCCCATCCATGCGCGGCATTTCAATATCCAGGGTAATCACATCCGGCGACTCCGCACGCAGGCGCTCAGCCGCCACAAAGGGGTCGGACGCGGTCGCTATGACCTCGATTTCCGGGTCGCTCGCCAGGATCTCGCTCAAGGTCTGACGAACCACTGCGGAATCATCTACGATAAGGACGCGAATTCTCCGTCTGTCCATAAACTGGATCCGACTGCAACGTTAAAACAGCATCGACGCGCCCCGCGCTAGCACCTGGCCGGCATTCCGCCATCGTCTAGGCACGGAAGCGCTTGCCAGCCCGCGAGCGAGGCGGCGTTGCCGCGCCGCCGCGCTGACCCCGGCTGCGGGGAATCTCTATCGAAGCATACGACAGCGTCATTACTCGCAACTCCCGTCCAGGACCGCCCGCGCCAACCAGCGGAGCTGCACTTCGCCGGTACTGCTGTTGAATTGAATATGGCGTCCGCGCGTACCGCCCAAGCTCGAGGCCGCCAACCGAAAGCCTTCGGCCTCTACCAGTTCTACCGCGACCTCGCAGTTCTGTCTGCCCACGGTCGCCGGCCGTGCCACTCCGCCGCCGATGGGAAGGACATCGGAGCCGCCAAACAATTTGACTTCCACCTCCCCGCGAAACGCCCCGAGTTCATCAAACTGCCTCGCCAAGTCGCGAATCGAGAAATCGACGTATCGATAGCCGTCGGCAAGTGTAAAGCCGTTGCGGGGAGTCCCGGGGCATTTCGGCAGCAACGCGTGACAAAGCGCTCCGCACCCGAGCCTCGAGCTCCAGAGTGTGACTCCCACGCAGGAGCCTAGGATGGTTCGAATAATTGTCGGCCTCCGGGCAAGATAAGCTTCCCCGGGTTGCAGGTAAACTTCCTTCAGTTCAATTTCAGTGTCTAACATCGGCTTTCCTATACAGGGTCGGCGCTGCCGCAACTAAAGGGATATCCATTTCGTGCAAGGTTTCCGCGTGCCCCACGAACAAGTACCCTGCCGGCGCAAGGTAGCGTGTCAGCTTTTGCAGGATCTTCTCCTGGGTCGGCCTGTCGAAATAAATCAGTACATTCCGGCAGAAGATAACATCAGCCTTCTCCGCCATGCGGAAGTCCTCATCCATGAAGTTCAGGCGTCGAAACTCCACCAGGCGCCGCAGTTCAGGGACAATTCGTACCACCTCGGATTCGGGGGCGCGGCTGCGCATGAAGTACTTGCGCTGCAGCATGTGCGGGACGGGACGCATCGCTTCCAGGCTGTAAACCCCCAGCTTGGCCTTCGCCAGCACGGTGGTGGAGACGTCCGTCGCCAGAATCCGGAAGCGAAACCCGGGATGCGTCAGCTCGTACTCGCCGAGCACCATCGCCAACGTGTAAGGCTCCTCCCCGGTCGAGCAGGCCGCGCTCCAGACCAGCAGTTGTCCTGCGCTCTCCCGCTCCGACCAGATCTCTGGAATAACTCTTTGCACCAAAAGCTCAAAATGCGCCGCCTCGCGAAAGAAATCGGTCTTATTGGTAGTGACAACGTCGATTAAGTGTACGACCTCCTCGTTTTGCCCGCGCCTCCCGAACAGATACTCACAATACTCCGCGCACGAGGCGAAATTCAGGCTGCGCACTCGCCGCTTGATGCGAAGCTCGAGCATCGTCTTCTTATCGGAATTCAGGTTGATGCCCGACCGTTCGTAGATCAAGCGGCGAAGCCGGCCAAAATCCGCATTCGAGATCGTTTCCTCGCGATGGCTCATCCTATGGGCACGCCAGCCTCCTGTCCGCCCCCCTCCGTCAAACGGCTGCCTCAGCAAGCGATTTGCCGCCGTCCGGCGCTCGCACCACCGCCAACTCTTCGGTCGAGAAGACCCGATCGATATCCAGGATCATGATGAACTGAGTGTCGCGCTTCCCCATCCCCTTGATGAAGTCGGTCTGAATCTGCGTCCCGATCCTGGGCGCGGGCTGAATCTGGTCCGGTTCGAGATCGATCACCTCCTCGACAGAGTCGGCCAGCGCGCCGATGACGGTTGATTCATTGTCCAGCACCACTTCCACGACCACGATGCAGGTGTTCCGGGTGCGATCAGTTTTCGACATCCCGAAACAGAGGCGAAAATCCACAACCGGGACCACACTGCCCCGCAGGTTGATGACCCCGCTCATGAATTCGGGCGTCCTGGGAATGGCCGTGATGGTTGTGAAATCGAGAACCTCCCGCACCTTGGCGACGTCGGTGGCGAAAACCTCGTTGCCCAGCTTGAAGGTCAGATACTGCCGTGTCTCCGTTATTTCACTAACGCTCATAATCAGCTCCTTTCGCATTCTGAAGGCCGGCGCGGACCGGCGGCAGTCCGCGCCGAATCCCATCAGTAACGCTCGAATTCCTTGTCAAGGTCATCGCTTTTTTCATTGAGTGCGAGGTTCACCCCGGCCTTCGTGGCAGCCTTCAATGCGCCGTGGCCATTGGGCTTGGAAGGCTTAGCCGGCGCGGCTTCGGCCCGCTTGGCAGGCTTCGGCCCGGCGGATCGAGCCGCCGGAGCCTGCCCCTCGTCCCCGATGTGGAAGAATCCCAGCGCGCTGACGAGCTGGTCAGACTGGCCGGACAGTTCCTCGGTTGTCGAAGCCATCTCTTCAGACGCCGAAGCGTTCTGCTGAATGACCTTTTCAAGCTGCTGGAGCGCCTTGTTGATCTGCTCGGCCCCCGTATCCTGCTCCTTGCAGGCGGCGCTGATTTCCTGCACCAACTCCGCCGTCTTCTGGATGTCGGGCACCAGTTTCTCGAGCATCTCCCCGGCCTTCTCCGAGACCTTCACCGTCGTGCCCGAGAGTTGGTTGATCTCGCCCGCCGCCTTTTGACTGCGCTCGGCGAGCTTGCGCACTTCCGCTGCTACCACGGCGAATCCTTTCCCGTGTTCGCCGGCGCGAGCCGCTTCAATGGCCGCATTCAGCGCCAACAGGTTGGTCTGGCGGGCGATTTCCTCGATGATCGAGATCTTACTGGCAATCTCTTTCATCGCCGCTACCGCCTCCGCCACAGACTTGCCGCTTTCCTGCGCGTCTTTCGCCGACTTGTTCGCGATCTTATCCGTCTGCTGAGCATTATCCGCGTTCTGCTTGATGTTCGAGACCATCTCTTCCATCGAAGAGGAAGCTTCCTCCGCCGAGGCGGCCTGCGCGCTGGCCCCGTTCGAAACTTGAACCGACGCGGTGCTGATCCCCTGACTGGCCGACGACACTTCGCCGGCGATGGTGCGAATATCTGACACGGTGCGCGTGAGGCCCGCCACCATCGAGCTGAGCGCCTGCATGAGCTTGTCCTCCGCAGATCGTTCCTGGATGGTCACAGTCAGATTGCCACTCGCAATTTGCTGCGCGGCCTCCGTTACCTCGTTCATCGCCCCGATGAGAGTATTCAGATTATTCTTGATGGTGTTGAAATCGCCGTTGTAAGTGTCCGTGATCTTGGACGGAATGGATCCCCTTGAGATATCATCAACATACTGTGCGGAAACCTTGAGGGGGATAATGACGGCTTCCAGAATTCCGTTCACCCCGCGTACGATCTCGGAATAGGCGCCTTGGAACTGCTCGGACTTCCCCCGCTCGGAGAGTTGCCCCTGCTTGGAAGCCTCGGTGAGCCGCACCAATTCCTTCTGCAGCCCTTGCAGCACCACGGCAACGTTGTTGACCGCCTGCTTCATCTTCTCGTGGTCGCCTTTGTAAGTCTGCGCAATCATTTCGTCGATCTTGCCGTTCGAGATTTGGGCCAGTATGCGGTTGCCTTCCCCAATGGGCAGCAGGATGGCGTCCAGCATGCCGCGGTCGCTGAGCTGGCCTTCCTTCGAGGCCTCGATGAGCCGCCCCATTTCCTTCTGCAGCCCTTGCAGCACCGCGCCGACGTTATTAACCGCCTGCTTCATCTTCTCGTGGTCGCCTTTGTAGGTGTGTGCGATCAGCTCGTCGATCTTGCCGCTGGAGACTTGCGCCAGGATGCGGTTCCCCTCCCCAATGGGCAGCAGGATGGCGTCCAGCATGGTGTTGACGCCCCGCACGATCTCCGCGAACGCCCCCTGAAACTGCTCCGGCTTGCCGCGGTCGCTGAGCTGGCCTTCCTTCGAGGCCTC
>JBEKLY010000185.1:0-15883 GCA_050010015.1 Terriglobia bacterium | reverse complement strand
GTCTCAGCCTCTTCGAAAAAGTGCCACTTTTACAGGCCTTTTCGCACATCAGCTCTGAGAATGAAATCGACTTATCACGTAACCAACTCGAACTATTTGACTTATGACCGGACAGTTCTGGCTTGGGGTAATCGGCGAATTTGCGCAGGACAGCGACCAATTCGCGGGCGTGCAGCGAGGGCAGGCGTGCCTCTAGCGCCGGCGTTCCGGGCGGGTCGTAGAGGCGCGCGAATAGCCCCAGCGTTTCTTCGTCGACCTCAACCACCCGATCCCGGTGCCCTTCCACGTTCCAATGACCAACATCGTTCTTGATGCCTCCGCAGACCCCCGCGCCATCGTGTTCGATTGAACTACAGATCGTCGCGGGTGAATAGAGGTTCGAGATATGTGAGAAGCGCGGTGACGCGAGCGCGGCGGCGAACGTGTTCACACTGAAGTCAACGTGGTGGTCAACCTCAGGAAACAGTTGCAACTCGTTCGTAAATTGAAAATGCGTTCTGAGCCGTGAGTATAGCGTCGCCCGCAGCTTTCCGCCTTTTGGGTCGTCATAGACGCCCTCTGGATGGAGAAAGCCCTGGGCTCCACCCGAGTTTCCCATCATCCACGCCTGTGTCAAAAAGCATTTGTAAGAGTTCGACTGGCTCCCCAGTAGAAGCGGGTAATTCTGCCTGGCATTTAGGTAATTCTGCGTACCTTCAAACTCGACATACTCATCAAGGTAGGTGTCTCTGAGTGCCGGGTGGTCTGCCATTGTCTGCTCGCGCAATGCGCGCATTTTGGGGGCGGCGAACTTGCGAAGTACGAACAGCGGCTCAAAGTCCCCCATCACCGCCCCCTCGTTCCACTCGATCTTGATCCAGGGCGGATTCCCCAGCATCAAATCAAATCCGCCCCCGTCTTCGAACACATCCGCAAACTCGAGTTCCCAGTGCATAAGGCGATGCCGTTCGGCTAGCTTGCGGACGAGGTCAAGCCTCGGTAAGCGCGCGCAAAGCTCCTCGAGATCGACCGTGCCCAGCTGATCCGCCATCTGCAGCTGTTTCTGCTGGGCCGGTCGGACGACCAGCAGCTCGGTCTGCTCCGGCAATATGGGGCGCACTTCGTGGTGCGTGCCTTCCAGGATGGCCTGCATTTCGAGCAGAAAAACGTCGCGCGTGGGCAGCAGGTCCGCTTCCTCAATGGGCCAGAACCAAAGGGCACACCAGTAATCCATTGCAAGCTTCAGCCGCTGGTAAGGCGTGGCCCACGGCGCACCCTCGCCCAGGATCTCCCTGCGATGAAGGTCATCGCGTTGGCGCGTGGTGAGGCGCTGGCCGCTTGCAGCAAAGGCCGGGTCATCTTCATGACCGAAGATGGGAAACACGGGCGAGGTCTGGCGGCGCAGGAAGCGAATATCCTCCGTGTGCTTCTTCCACAGCGCGTCCACTGCTGCGGAGAGCCGCTCCACGGCCCGCACATCCCCCGGTTCAAACCGCGCCAGGAAGTCGCGCCGCCAATCGGCGATCTTCCTGATTTCCGCCGGCGCCATTTGCCGCACGGCCGCGTCCGTGTAGTCGGCCATGCCTTTATCTGGCACAAGGAAATGCCACACCTGGCCCGGAGCCCGCTCCGTCCCCAGCGGCAAGCGCTCCGGTACGGCAGCCAGCCACTCGCGGTGGTCGCCCGCAAGCTGGTCGCGTAGGAAGGCTTGTCGGCGCGCCCCAGTCAGACTATTGCCCGCCACTAATTGGGCACCGAGCCACGGAATCGTGTGGCCGGGGTAGATGGTGTTCAACCACAGCGAAACTTCCGCCAGTTCGATTGCCGTCGGGTTCAGGTCAACGCCGAAGACGCGGTTATCCGCCAGATACGCCTTTACTTTCTGTGTTTCAAGCAAATAGTTGTCGTGGGAGATGGTGCGGCCCGTCTCTCGCTGTTTGCGCTCCAGGTAAGCCTCGGCAAGCTGGTTCAAGGCTTCGTTCAAAAACGCCCCACTGCCGAGCGCAGGCTCGCAGACGTTGAGGCGCAGGATGTCGTCCGCTGGCTTATTTTTCAGAAGTTCCTTCAGCGCGTACTTCACCACACATTGCGTAAGCACCTGATGCGTGTAGTAGGAAGCGGATTTCTGGCGGTTGCACCCCGCCAGGCGATACACAAAGCTGCCTTGCGGGTGGTGAACCAGGCGGCCAAGCTCGTCAAATACTTTTTCTTCTTCCGTATACTGTGGAAGCGCTTCCCCAGGCACGAAGTAGGCTTGCTTGAGGGGATCGGATTTCTCCCCCGCCGGCTTCACTTCATATAGGCCGTCCCTTTCCTCCACAAAGAACCCAGTGTAGGAGAGGAGCCCTTCGTACACCGCGCCCAGTTGGCCGATGCCAAGCTGCGAATAGCTGATTCGCCCGCGGCGTCCCGCACCTTCGCGGGAAAGAGAGAGTAATTCGATCGCGCGCTGCAGCACGTGATTTCGCAGCCTGACACGGTTCAAATAGGGAGTGCGCTCCGGGTCAAACAGGTCGCAGCGCAACGGCTCCATGCGAAAGTCGTTGTCCCCCACCTGTTGCGGCGACAGTTCGTGTTGCCAACCTTCGAACGTTAACCGGAAAAGCGTTTGGAGCGAGTGGTGCAGGAAGTAGCCATTTCGGTCCGCCTCCGCGGTAAGCTCGGCTTCGGCGGCGTCACGCAGGCTCTCAAGGCTATAGCCCGTCTCGTACTCCGGGCTGTTCATCGGGGCATAACCAAGCTCTTCGCTTCGCGCCTCCACGTAGAACAGAAACAGCAGGCGATAAAGGTAGCGGAGGCATTCCCGCGTGAGCCGTTCAGCCAGGTCTTTGCCGTAGATCTTTTCCTTCAGGACTTCGCGAAGGTACCAGACGGCCTCATTGGCCAGCAATTCAACCGCTTCCCGCGCGCTGTATTTCAGGTCCTCCGAAACGGCAAAAGCGTGCTTGTGGGAGTTTTCGTCCAGCGTATCGAGCAAACTGATCTTGCCCGCGGGGCAAACCGACTCACGATGCAGCAGCGCCGCGGTGGCGCGCAGTGTTGAGGATTCATGGCGGCCCAGGATCTGGTCAAGCTCGAAGCGGAGCAGCCGCTTGGCCGGCCACTTGGTGCGGTCCAGCAGAAGCACTTGAACTCCGCCATAAAGTATCACCCAGCGGGGCGGTTCCGCAGCGGCGAAGACCTGCTTCGTCAGCAGATCTTCCTTCGAAACCAAAGGGTCCTCCTCGTCGCTTTCATCCAGCGATTCGAGGATCCACAGTTCCGGCCTGCCGTCAGAGCGCTTAATTTGCCCCGCAAGCGAAAGCAGAAATCCATCTTCGAGCTCGACGGCGTCAGGCGATAAGGAATAGCCCAGCACCGTGAACAGTTCGCTGAACCAGTCGCGTTGCAGGACCAGCCGTTCGGCAGGATCGGAAGTGGCTGCCAGTTCCTTGCGCATTTGACTAAAGGGAGCGGCCAGCCGCCGCAGACCATCCCAAGGCGGCCGCTCCAGCTTTGACCAAGTTTCAAACACCGGCTTCAAGTCGCCTTCGAGGATAGCAGTCAGGTAGTGGTGGGTGTAGAACTCGTTTTCGTTATTAATGCCGATCAGATCAATAGGCATAGCGTGCTTCGCGTCTTCGGAAGTGGCCCCTCACCCGTCCAGCTCCGGCTGGGAAGAGCATTGGCACCGGTCCACCCTTCTCTTCAAGAACGAGGGCGGGTAATTCTCTCAGCCCATCAACACGGCGGCAACACGAAGGAAGGGGCTATCCTCCGTGGTCAGCGTTTCCTCGACAAACCTGCGGTGGTCGCGAAAGATACCATCAATGTGGTGCTTCCACTCGTCCTTCTTGTTTCGCCGCGCGCCGGTCAGAGTTGAATCCTCTGGAAATTTCAACTCCAGAAATCCAAGCTGACGATCTTCTAGATCTGCAAGATTGCGCCTGATTTCTTGCAGGCGTACCTGCAGATCGTTTTCAAACGCTTGCCGGCGGCTGGACATATAGCTGCGAGCCTCAGCGACTGCGCTTGGGAGAAGAGCCTGGATGGCGACGGGGACCTCAGAGGCGCCTCGATTAGCGTAGGCGCGGCTGCCGAACTGGGTTCGCCGAAGGAGATCTTGAAGCGAGATGATGCCTGAGTATCGCTGGGCTTCGAAGCGCACACAGAACCACTCATGAATCACCGGCTGGGCTTTGCGGTTAGGTATCTCGCCTTCCATCAGGAACAGGGACTCGTCGGGTCTGAGCGCGCCCTCAAGACGGACGGTGGGAGCCTGTTTGCGCCCGAAGGCAACCATCAGCTTGAAGTCGAGCCACTCCATCACAGGATGCAGGTCCCAAAGCAAATGAACGCGGGGCCAGGCATCTTGCCTCTCCTCCGCCCGCGCTTCGTCAATTGCCTTCTTCACCCGGTCGCGACTGGTGGTGAGGTGAAGTCGTCCGTCGTCAGGGATTGCCTCGGGAGGCAGTGCGCGGAAGGTCCGTCGAAGGTCATCATTTACCGTGAGTGTCACCAGGCGGTGTTCGGAATCAAAATCCACTTGCACGCCCACTCCCGGAGCGAGCGCTGCCAGTCCTTCGCGGAAGTACGCGAAATCATCAGCAAAGAGACTGGGAATCGTATGGCAGCGGCCGGCGGACGCTTGACCAGTTGGAGCGGGAGTGTCACCCAGCAGGATAGCGAGGAGGTCGTCATGAGCGGCCTGCTCCATCTGCCGATCAAACTCGGCGGGCGATAGCTTCTCCTCCATCGCCCTCCCCGTCATCTGCTCCTCCTCGCGAGCGTCGAACACACCCTGGAAAATTGAGGGATCGCCGATGTTCTTTGCGGCCTGCCCGTCCTTCTTGACGAGGAGTTCGAGGATGCGCACGTCGCCGCGAACGTGAGTGTTCTGAGGTTCCGTGAAGAGGTAAGCGATGTGCGGCTGGCGCGCCTGGCCGTAACGATCCACGCGCCCGTTACGCTGCTGGAAAACCATTAATGACCAGGGAATGTCAAAGTGGATCAGCTTGTGGCAGAGGAAATGAAGGTTCAGACCTTCGCTCGCGATATCGGAAGCCAGCAGAAGACGAACGGGTGCGTGGTCGCGCCCGAACTCCTTTATCACCTTCTGAAGGTCCACGTCCTCGATGCCTGACCCGTGAACAACAGCTACCTGATCAGGCCTAAGTTGCAGGTCACGAATCAGATTCGCCTCGAGGAATCGCAGCGTCTCAATCCGTTCGGTGAACAGGACAATGCGGTCACAGGGGTCGGCAGGACTCCAGTTCATGCTACGCCCGGGCCGTAAGATTTCAAGCAGCCGTTGATATTTAGTGTAGTCACTCGGGCCGATCCGTCCGCAGATTTCAGCGATCTGAGTCAGCGTTCGGCGGTCGTGCTCCGCATCCTCGCCGGATTCCCCCTCGAGCCTGCGCATGCGCTGGTGAATTGTTGCAACACAAGCCGCCGGCGATGAGAACAGAGATTTTTCGAGTACGGTTTTGAAGAGGAGTTGGCCGGCGCGGCGGGAGCGGTCAAAGGATAAAAACCGGGCTGCAGCAAGGCAATCATAGACCGCTTCTTCCGCGGGAGAGGCCGTGACAGGGTGCTTGCTGACGAAGCGCTCCAGGAAGAAACCGGCAATCTGCTCCTGGATATCCTTCTTATAGCGCCGAAGATAAAGGCCCTCGATGTCCTTTTGGCCGTAGTTGTTGGGGTCGGCAATGGCGGTGGGGTCCAGCATGTTCATAAGGCTGGCGAAGGAGGCTGCTCTGCCATCGTGGGGAGTAGCCGAGGCCATGATGAGCGTGTCCGACATGCGTGAGAGCATACCGGCGAGCCTGCTCCGCATCGACTGTTTGTCACCGCGCTCGGCAACGTTGTGGGCTTCATCGATCACTATCACGTCCCAGTAGCTTCTCTCCGTCCATGCGCGAAACTCCGCGTTCTGCTTCAACGTGTCAATGGAGATTATTGCCTTGTCATAGTGGTGGAAGGGATTTGCGTTTGTGGGAATGCGGTTGCGGACGCGCTCCAACCCCACCGAATCGAGGCGAACGACAGGGATGGTAAAGCGCGTCCAAAGCTCCTCTTGAAATTGGGCCATCATGCTCTTGGTGGTGACCACGAGGATCCGCTTGCCTTTTCCACGTTTAATCAGTTCGCTGAGCAGAATGCCAACCTCGATGGTCTTCCCAAGGCCAACTGAGTCGGCGATGAGAATGCGTTGACGGGGCTGCTCGAGCGCCAGCAGCGCAGGTTCGAGCTGATAAGGCAGGTCGTCGATCGCGGCGCGGTGGCCGATCCACAAGTCGTTGCCGGTGGGTGGCGACTGGCGCAGCAGACTCTCCAAATAAAGTCGGCTGCTGCGAAACTGTGGAGAGGAATCCGGCACCAGTTCGGTTTCGGCCGGGTCCAAAACTGTGATGCTCTTCCCTTCAATTTCGGAGAGAAAGCGTGCTTCCCTGTGCCGGACGATTTCCGAAACACCAATGGCCTGAATGGACTGGCCACCAGTACCAGTGCGATCCACGCGTTTGACGATCCATTCGGCATCACGGATAAGCACCCTAGCTCCGGGGGCGATGGCGCTGGCTGCCACGATGAAAACCCTCCCCTATGAGGCTAGCGCGGGTCGCCAAAAGGCAACCCTGGCACCTCGAACGACCTGGTAATAGACTCGGAGTATAGTTCCTGCGGTTGACGGATTCAAGGAGCTACCAAAGTCAGCGGCGCTAGTTGATTTGTGCTCTGGCCTGCTGTGAGATGTCCCTGCAGAATGCCCGCCAACTCCGCTAGACTCCCCCAGGCCTAGCGTTGGCCGTCCCGTGAGACCTGCGGGCATATCAAAACGTGTCGTCGGACCTTCCAAAAGAAAATTTAAGTGTAATTAGCGGAAGGGGTTACGGCCCTAAAAAAACCGACACTAGCCTCGAATGGCAACAGAAATGAGTCGCCGGAGGGCAAGCGGAGCGCCTAACCTCAACCTATATCCGCTTTAGAATGAGTGCTAAACTAGTTAACATAATATGTGTTATCAGCCATAACCTGCAAGTAAATTAGGGCTTGACAGCCCGCCAATTTCGGGTGTAGGCTTTGGCCCATGGCGAAAGAGCTTACGGTACGCGAAATGGCAAGTATGGGAGGGCGAGCGAGGGCCAAAGCCCACAGCAGGGCAGAGATTCGGAGGTGGGGCAAGCGAGGCGGGCGTCCGGTTTTACTGGACAGGAAGGCGCTTGCCCGCCTACAAAAGCTCCTGAGTGCTGGCAAGAGCCAAGCAGAGTGTGCGACTATCTTGGGGGTTTCGGTCCGTACCGTCGGGCGAGTCGTGGCGCGGATCAACGCGAGTGACAACCGCTTCTAACACGCGTAATTTGTTTTCGCCGCCCCGCCGACTTCCCAGAACCCCGTATCTGGAGAGTTTGCATGATTACTGGTGGGAAGGGCTGTTATCGGCAGCTATTGCTAAAACCTTGGCGACTGGTTACTGATTCCAAGACAGATGGGAATCTAGCCCGCCCTCCAGGCGCTGCCCCGGTTGCTCGGTCAAAATGACAGGCAGTAGCGGGTCGTGTATAATCTCCGGGAAGGATCGCATTGGGATCGGGTGTTTCTGCTGTGAGGTCATTGCCGCAGCCTCGGCCGTTGAGTAGCCTTTTTGGACTCTCTTCCTTGGTCTGGCTGGTTCTCGTTATCGGAGCAGGAAGACTAGGTGGTCAGCAGCAGCAGGGCCAACACGCCGGGCCCAGCAACGACGGAATCCAAGTCCTTTTACAGAAGCTCGATGAGGCCAACCAATCCGACGACTTCAAACAAGCGGAAACGCTTTGCCAAAGGATCATCCGAGAGCAACCGACTTCTGCGCTTGGTTACATCCGCCTGGGGCTCATCTACAAACGAGAGCAGGACCTTCAGAAAGCCCTGAGCACTTTTCAATCTGCGACCAGGGTCGAGCCTGGCTCGTTTGATGCACAGTACGACCTCGGCGAAGCGTATCTCGGCGCCGGGCAGCCCGAGAAGGCGCTAGATCCCTTGTCCCAAGCCGTCCGCCTGCAACCGCATTCCGGCCAAGCCCACCGTCTGCTTGCTCAAGCATTCATGGAGGTTGGGAAACCCAGAGATGGGCTGAAGCAATTCCTCCAAAGCGTGGAATTGGATCCCGGCAATCCCGAGGCTTTTTACGATCTGGGACAAGCCTGCCTTCGCCATGCCCTGGAAATCGCCGACAAAATGATGGCGGAAAGCAAGACCTCCCCATATTCCCGGAGGATCTTCGCCGAGAACTACATTGGCAATGGTTCTTTGGGAGAGGCGGAGACCCAGTATCAACTCGCGCGGAAAGCGGAACCAGAGGCGTTGGATCTGCGCCTCTCACTGGGAGAACTTTATCTGCGCGAGAACAAGCCAGAGAAAGCGCGAAGGGAAATCGCGCAGGCCGTCAAACTTGCCCCGACTTGCCTCGTCGCGAACTACGACCTTGCCAAAGCCGATTTCCTTGGACGCAACTTGCAATCGGCTTTGGCCTCCTTAGAGAGAATTGCGAGTTTCAATGCCGGCTTCCTTGCGTCGAATCCCAGTTTCCGCGAGTCTGCAATCGCGGGATCAGCCTGGCAAGAGGAGTGCTCCCTGGTCTCGAAATTAGCTTCCAATCGCCAACCGAGTCTCGCCGTCTCCTTCTTGAACGAAGCATGCCGGCACGCTTTCGAGCGCGAGCAAGTCCTCCGGTCCGTTGGTCCGATGGGGAGTGAGGATGCTGGGGAACCAGGAGCTCGAGCCGGGCCGGGGCCTACCTCCAGGAACCCGAATCCTGTCGAACCTTGCAGCGCCGGGCTTTGCGGAGTCTGCGAAAAAGGGCTGCAAGCCGCGCTTCGTATCCCTGGCACGGCATTAGAAGCCCGCCTCAAACTTGGCCATTGTGCTTATGATGTTGGCAATTACGCGGCAGCGTACCGCCACTTCGCCGCCGCAGCGGAATTGGCCCCGCAAAGTCCAGCCGCGATGTATTGGGAGCAAGAAGCGGCGCGACAACTGGCTCGAACGTCTTTCGAACGGGTCGATCAGTTGGCCCCGGATTCTTACATGATCCACATGCTGAACGCACAGACGTGGGAGAAACAGAATCAACTCCGACTTGCTGCGCAGGAATACAAGGCGGCCATCGCCCGACGGAGTGATGCAGCGAACCTATATGTTCTCTTGGGCCATCTCTATTGGTACTGGGAACGGTATGACGAAGCGCTGGCGGAATTGCAGGAGGCTTTGCGTCTGGACCCTGCTGATCCTGCGGCCAACTATCTGGCAGGTGACAGTTGGGTTCAAAAACACGAGGCGGGAAAGGCTTTGCCTTACTTGGAGAAAGCCCTGCATCTGCGCCCCGGCTTTCTCAACGCCGAAGCTTCTCTGGGTCGCGCCTTGAGCCAACTGGGAAGGAACCGGGAAGCCGTGTCCGTACTCCTCAAAGTGGCTTCAGCCGACGCTGACGGCTCGATCCATTTCGAGCTGTTTCAGCTATACCAGAAATTGGGACAGGAAGCGAACGCCAAGGAAGCTCTCGAGACGTTCCAGAGAATTCGGGCGCAGCGGCTCCCCAAATCTGCTACTGGAGATGTATCGACGATTCCTCGATAAGATTGGGTAGAAGCGGAATGGGAAACACTTCCAGCAGGCGTCGGATGTGTCGCCGGGTCCTGTCGCTCTTCGCTGTGAGTGTCGTAATTCTCGCCACTCTGCGGCGCAGCGTGCGCGCGGAGAATTGCGAGGAGTTGTTGCGACGGGCGCAGGAGTTGCTGGCGCAAGATCAGCCGAAGGAGGCTGTTAAGCCGCTGCGAGAAGCCACGGAAGCGTGCCCCACCAGCCCCAAGGCGTACGATCTGCTGGGGATAGCCTACGACATGCAGAATCGCTTTGAAGAAGCGCAGCAAGCGCACCGAAAGGCCGTGGCGCTCTCCCCAAGCTGGCCGGGTTATCACAACAATCTTGCCCTCAGCTACGCTCGCGCCGGCAAAGGCGCTGAAGCAAGAAACGAATCGAGGACTGCGCTGCGACTCGATCCGCAGAATTTGGTGGCGAATGCCAACTTGGCGGACTTTTGTTTGAGGGAGAACCAATACCGGCAAGCACTCGCGAACCTGCGGAACGCTCGTGCCAATCAATCCACCGATCCCTTGCTTCAATATGCGTTGGCTCAGGCCTATTTTGGAGTGGGAGAATCCAAGCTAGCCCTGCAGACCGTGGAGCGCCTTTTCGGGCTCGCTCCCACCGATGAAAAGATGCGGTTCGCCGAAGGGCTGCTCCTGGCTGAGAATCACCAACGCTCAGAAGGCGTGAGGCAATTTGAGGCCATCCCAGTGATAGAGCGAGACTTTGCTATCTGTCAAAATCTGCGCCTTGCGTATTCCCGATTGCGACAATACGAGGAGGCTCAGACCGCCTTCGAACAAGCACTCCGCCTTGACCCGTCTAATCCTGAACCCTATTTTGCAATCAGACTGAACTTGCTGGATGGCAGAAGTCCTGACCAGGCAGTGAATCCGCTCACCCAAGCTCGCCAGAGGGCGTCACAACGCGTAGATATTGCCTCCGCCTTGGTGCAAGCGTTGGTTCAAGCCCGGCAGCTTATTCGGGCGGGAGATCTCCTGGCCGAGGTCCATGTGAGGGCGCCGAATGAGCCTGCGGTGATGAAGACAGAAGGCGATCTATATGTTGCGGATGGCGAAGACGCGAAGGCTCTGAACTCCTACCGCCGCGCTCTCCAACTCTTCCCGGAGAACTTGTCGGCAAGGCTCTCTCTAGCGAAAAGATACTTGCGACTCGAACAGATCGCCCAGGCGAGGACAGAATTTGAAAGGGTTGTCAGGAGCGAACCGACAAACGCAGAAGGGCACGCGGGTTAGGGACGCATTGCGCTTTGCTCCGGACAGGAGGACCTTGGTTTGGGGGAGCATTCCGCAGCCTTCCGCCAGGATCCCAATGAGTTGGACGCCAATGGAGATTCGGCCGCAATCAGGACTCGCCGAAGTGAGTTTGCGGCGGCGCAGGGAATTATCGAGAGACTGGTGAAGCTCGAGCCGAACATTGCCCGCTACCACTACCAGTTTGTCCGGATACTGCTTAAACTAGGGAAAGCCGCGGAGGCACAGCAGGAGTTCGCACATTCAGAAAAGATTGGTACAGCGAAGTAAGACATCAGGACGCCCCTTTGGGGCTTTGAGAGCTTGACGCATCTGTGGATGCTGATCACTGGGAGGTGCGATGTCGTCGCGGCGAGATTTCTTGAACATGCTCGCTTCGGGTTTGTTGATTGGCTCGCAAGAAAAGGGCCGGCAAAATCCCCTCCAGATCATCATCGTGAAAACGCGCGCCGAGGCCGAGCAGATTCTTACGGGCCTCAGCCAGGCGCAATTCTTCTCTTATCTGGCCAAGCAATACTCCATTGACCCCAGTTCTCAGGAAGGGGGTTACGTTGGCAGATCGCTAACCTCGAATTCTTCCCCAGCCTTGGAGGAGGCTCGGCGGAATTTGAAGCCAGGGCAGGTGGGAGGAATTATAGAGGTTCCCCAAGGTTTCTTGATTGCCAGGGGACTGTCAGAGAAGGATGTGGCGTGGTTCGAACACTTGCGACTTCCTAATGAACGGATTCCTCCGCACCATCGGGAGTACGACCCTGTCACTTTGGTGTGCGGAGGCTTGGAGGCGGACACTTTCTTCGCCGACCTGTCTAAGCCTCCTGGCTATGAGCGGAATCTACAAACCAACTGCGACTGTTGGATGCGCGCCATCAAAGGCGGACTCCGTCAAACCGAAGGATTCCTGTCCAGCCTTGATGACAAGAGCGCCTTGGACTCGGATACCAGGAACAAGCAAATGCGCGGCCATTACCTCCTGGGTCAAGTCCTCTGTTACTGGGAAAAGTTCGACGAAGCTATTCAGCATTTCGAGTCAGCCTATGAGATGAGCGGAACTCTGGGGGATAAGGACTATCAACACAGAATGGCGAAGATCCTCGGGATCGCTTACCTGAAACTGGGGGAGGTGGAAAACTGGATCGAGAATCGGAAACCCCAAAGCTCAATCTTCCCCATACGTCCAGAGGGGCAATTCCAGCGCACTCAACCCTCCGTCAAGGCACGGGAGTATTTCCTCATCTATCTAGAGGAGGCTACCGATGACCTCGAGGAAAAGTGGCTGCTCAACCTCACGTGTATGACCTTGGGGAAATATCCGGAGGACGTTCCCCCGGACCATCGGATTTCTCTTGCACCCTTTGAGTCGAAAGATAGCATCGGACTCTTTCTGGATGTGAGCGCGGCCTGCGGCCTGAATTTCTTTGCCTCCGCCGGAGGCATCATCATGGACGATTTCGACAATGATGGTTATTTCGATCTCGTTTTCTCGGACATGGACCCGTGTGCGGGCCTGCGATACTTCCATAACAACGGTGACGGAAGTTTTGCCGACCGTTCCGCGCAGGCTGGTTTCTCACCTCAACTCAGTGGCTTGAACATCGTGCAAGCGGACTTCAACAATGATGGTTGGCTGGATATCTATATCCCCCGAGGTTCATGGCGAAAACCACTACGGCATTCGTTATTGAGGAACAACGGCGACGGGACATTTACGGATGTTACGACCCAAGCGGGGCTCGGCGCTGTGGTTACAGCAAGCCAGGTGGCAGCCTGGGCGGACTTCGATAACGACGGATTCTTGGACTTGTTCGTAGGGAATGAGAATGCCCCCAGCCAGCTTTTCCACAACAACGCGAACGGCACCTTCACCGAGGTAGGCCACATTGCCGGGGTGGACCGCATTGCCTTCACCAAGGGGGCAACGTGGGGAGACTATGATAACGACGGCTATCCCGACCTTTACGTCTCTAATTTCAGCAGTGAGAATTTCCTTTACCATAATAATCGCGACGGGACCTTCACCGAGGTGGCGCATGACTTGCATGTGGAGAAGCCCATTTGGAGCTTCCCAGTATGGTTCTTCGATTACGACAACGACGGATGGTTAGACCTTTACGTTTCGGGCTTCACCGTCTCGGTCACTGAAGTCATCACAAGTTATCTCAACCCTCCGGGCCGCATGGAGACTCAGAAGCTCTTCAAGAACGTGAAAGGAACGCGTTTCGACGATGTAACCAAAGAGGTCGGACTAGATCGGGTGGTGATGGCGATGGGAGCGAATTTCGGTGACGTGAACAACGACGGCTTCCTCGACATCTACTTGGGAACGGGCTCTCCTTCTTACGCCTCCCTGGTTCCCAATATCCTCTACCTTAACCGTGGCGGTAAGTATTTCGCGGATATCACGGCCTCCTCGGGCACGGGCTCGTTGCAAAAAGGGCACGGTATAGCGATTGGCGATATCTTCAATACCGGGCAACCCGCAATCATCGTCGAACAGGGCGGGATGGGAGGAGGCGATAGATATTACACAGCGCTGTTCAGGAACCCCGGGACGGGCAACAATTGGGTCAGCATAAAGCTCGTGGGTGTAAGAACGAATCGAGCCGCGCTGGGAGCTCGCATCAAGTTGATCCTGGCGGAGCCTGGCCAATCCCCGCGGTCTATTTATCGCGATATAAACTCAGGCGGATCCTTCGGCTCTTCCCCTCTGTGCCAGCACATCGGGCTTGGTAAGGCCACCCGGATCGATACCCTGGAAATTTGGTGGCCCACCAGTAACACGCGCCAGGTTTTTCATAACGTGAACTCGAACCAATACATTGAAGTCCGCGAGTTCGCCAAGGAATACGTGAAGCTGGATCGCCGCCCCGTGCGTGTTCTTCCATAAGAGACTCACCACAGAGTCCACGGAGTTCGCAGAGAAAAGCCGGAGTATTTTCCTCGGCGGCCTCTGTGCGTTCTGTGGTTGGTCTTTTCTTCGTGGCCCTCGAAAAAGCTCATGCTACCGATTAGCGCCCTTTTTGATCTGCGCATCGAGTTTTTAATATACTTGCTCCGAGTAGAAACGCAGCGCATAGATATCGCCAGTAAATGCTTCGACTGAGAAAACCCGCCGCCTTCTGCATTGGGATCACTCTGTTGATCCCGGCTTTGGGCGCACGTCTTGCTTCATCAATCCAAGTCTCCGTTTCTGTCGAAGCCGGCAAGGCTTATGAACTTGGGATGCGGTTGCTTCGGGAGAAGCGCCACCAGGAGGCTCTCGATCAATTCAAGTTGCTGGAGCGCGAATCGCCACGCCTCCCCCAAGGATACACAGGCGAGGGGATTGCCTTGGCCTTGATGGGAAAGCCGGCGGACAGCATCCGGGCACTCAAGAGGGCTTTGGAGATCGACCCCAGTTTTTGGGTAGCCCGACGCGAGCTGGGCATTGTTTATTGGCAAGTGAATCAGAAAGACCAAGCGGCGAAAGAACTGGGCGACATTGTGAAACTGTTTCCGGAAGATCCTGCCGTGAACCTGCTTCTCGGACAGTGCGAGTTTGAGCGAGCGAACTTCCTTCAAGCGAGCGCCTATTTTGGAAAAGCGCGCGTGCAGGTTGCTGCCGATGCAAGGCTCTCCCTCATGTCCGCTGAGGCCCAGCTCAAATCAGGGATGAAGGGGCCAGCGCGCGAGGCCCTGGAAGCACTGGCTACTAGTCCGGCGCTTAGCCCGCAACAGCGATTCCACCTGGGCTGGCTTCTGGGAGAGGCCGGTGATTATGCCAACTCGATTCACGTGTTGGAATCGCTTCCGGCCGACTATGCGGACCAGTTTGGGCGCAGCTACGCAATTGCCCTTGCCTATTACGAGGACGGCCAGTACGCGAGTTGTATCAAGACTCTCCGTGACCTCAAGAGCCGCAAGAAACTCCGGCCGGACCTCTTCACTCTCCTGGGAGCGGCGGAAGAACAGAGCCATCACACATTGGAAGCGTATAATGCCTTTCGCGAAGGCATCTACGTGTTTCCCAGCGACGACCAGAACTACCTTGACATCGCGGCACTCAGCGCCGAGCATTTGAATTACGACTTGGCAACGCAAATCTTGACTTCCGGTATTGGGCTGATGCCCGGCGACTATAAACTCTATCTCACGCGCGGTGTGATCCATACCTTAGCCCGCCAACTCGAGAGCGCGCACGCCGATTATGAAAAGGCCCTGGCGCTTGCTCCTGACCAGGGCGAGGTCTATGTTGCTCTCGGGATTTGCCGCGAAGACGAAAACAAATTTGACGAAGCCGTCGCCACGTTCCGGCAGGGAATCCTCCGTCAACCCAAGGATGCGCTGCTCTACTATTTCCTGGCGGATTCCCTGCTTCGCAAAGGTATTAGCGTGGACACCCCGCAATATCAGGAGGCGCTCTCAGCGGTCGAATCCTGTCTGGCCCTCGATGCTGAGTTCGCCCATGCTTACCTGCAACGCGCCCGTCTGGAATTAATAAGCCATCAAACAGATAAGGCGGTTGCGGACTTGGAGCATGGACATTCTCTGGCTCCGGATTCGCGAGAGATTTCGTACCAATTAGCAATAGCTTACCGCAGTATAGGCAAGGCGGCTGAAGCCGGGAAGCTTTTTGACATGGTCACCGAAGCAGGCGAGAAGGATGCGGAGGCGTTTCGCTCCGGCCAACTAAAAGATATGATCATAACCCTATCCAAATCGACACCTCGGTCGAATTAGCCCTTTCGAAGAAGCGTGAACTGGATTATTGAATCTCGGTGTCCTGGCCATTCAATCGACAAGAACCCCCAGGTGGGAAATTCGAGTGTGGGGCGTTTAATGTGCACGCACGGGTACTACTGCTTAGTCAAGTCAATCGAAGTTTTTTCTGAAGGAGTTTTATCAAAACTGTGATGCTGGAGCAGGTTGTGCGTGAGCTTTCGGTAGGGCTGCGTAGATCGGTGGGGTTGGGTGGTGAGTCAGAAGCAGTAGCCTTGGGCCACCCAATAATGCCAGTCGGCGATGGCCTCGGCAGTTGATTCGTCTACATC
>JBEKLY010000184.1:0-15976 GCA_050010015.1 Terriglobia bacterium | reverse complement strand
AAACCGGCTTCGATTTGCCGCCGAAGCCTTCCTTCTGAGCGTCGCCGGTCAGGGCCAGAACGTTCTCCACGCCTTCGCGCGCCAAGCCGTGCAGGCGCGCCTCGAGAAACGAACGGTTTCCATCTTTCGCCGTGAGGTGAGCGATCGGTGTGAGGCCTCGTTCCCGGATGAAGGTGACGAAGGCTTCCGGGGGCAGCGCCGGGTTGCCGCTCGGTAGGTCGGTGACGCTGATGATCTTGATCCCCTTTGGGTCCGCAGCCGCCTCTTTGACAAAGGTCTCCGCCTCGGCCATATTGTGGTCGCGGCCCAAGACAAGCTCCGCCGTGCAGAAGAACTCGTGTCTTTCGAGAGCCTGCCTCAAGTAATTCGGGGTCCTTGCTTCTACGTTGTCGCTCATTGGTCCTTCCTTCTCGCAGCAACTCCCCTCCTCTCCGGAGGAGGGGTAAGGGGTGGTGGGCAAACCACCCCCTAGCCCCCTCCTTAACCAAGGAGGGGGTGATTTTAGGTCAGAACAGTCCGGAAACTCTCCCGGTTTTCACATCCACGTCCACCTTGCGGAATCCCGGGCTGGAAGAAGTCCCCGGCATCAAGCTGATCGTGCCCGCGCAGGGGCAGAGAAACTTCGCTCCCGAGTAAACCAGCACGTCACGAATCGGCAAGGTCCAGCCCTTGGGAACACCTTTGAGAGCCGGCTCGTGGCTTAGGCTCAAATGGGTCTTCACCATCATGGTGGCGTAATCGGCGAACTTGGGATCGGTTTCGAACACCTTGGCCTTGGCCTCCGCCTCGGGCGCCCACGAAACCCCGTCAGCGCCGTAGACTACTTTGGCGATCAGGGCCACTCTGTCCCGCAACTTCATGTCGAGCGGATACAGGAATTGGAAATTGTTCTCGTCCTTGCAGCCGTCCAGCACGGCATCCGCGAGCTCCAGGGCCCCTTCCCCGCCCTTGAGCCAGTGCTCCGAGGCCGCGCAGCGCGCACCGGTGGCTTCGACAGCCTTGCGCACCAGGGCGACTTCCTCGGCAGTATCGGTATGGAAGCGGTTGATGCAGACCACGGGGTTGATCCCGGAGCGCCGAATAATGTTCAGGTGATGAAGCAGGTTGGGAAGGCCCTTTTCGAGCAGCTCCAGATTCTCCCTGGTGTAAGCCTCAGGGAGAGGCAGACCCGGCGCCACCTTCGGCCCGCCCCCGTGCATTTTGAGAGCCCGGATGGTGGCCGTCAGGATTGAGACATTGGGCTTCAAGCCGCTATAGCGACACTTGACGTTCCAAAACTTCTCGAAGCCGATATCCGCCGCAAAGCCGCTCTCCGTGACGTGATAATCGAACATCTTCAGGCCCAGCCGGTCGGCGATGATGGAAGACTGGCCGATGGCGATGTTGGCGAAGGGGCCGGCGTGCACCATGCAAGGCTGGTATTCCGCCGTCGAGCAAAGGGTGGGGTTGATGCAGTTACGCATCCAGGCCGTCATGGCGCCTGCGACTTCCAGGTCGCTCGTCGTGACCGGATTGCCCTTCCTGTCGTAGGCTACGGTAATCTCTCCCAGGCGCTTGCGGAGGTCGGCCAGGTCAGTAACGATGGAAAGAGTGGCCATGAGTTCGGAGCTTACCGCGATGCCGAACTTGGACTGCATCATGTAGCCGTCCTGTTTCCCGCCGATGCCGATGATGATATTGCGCAACGCCTGGGCGCAGAAATCCATGACCCAGCCCATCTCGACGCGAGTGGGATCGATATCCAGGCGGCGCGTGATGCTGTGCTTCTGAAGTTCCTCGTCGTTATAGTTTCGCTCGTGCTGCATGCGAGCAGTCAGCGCTACCATGGCCAGATTGTGGGCGTTCACGATATCGTTGATGTCGCCGGTCAGACCGAGGGAGAATTCCGTCATCGGGATCAGCAGGGCGTTCCCACCGCCGGCCGCTGTGCCCTTAATGTTCATCGTCGGACCGCCGGAAGGCTGGCGCAAGCATCCGCCAACGTTCTTGCCGCGCTTGCCCAATCCCTCGATCAAGCCAAGGGAAGTCGTGCTCTTTCCCTCGCCTAGGGGAGTGGGTGTAATAGCAGTAACTTCGATGTACTTCCCATCGGGGCGGTCTTTCAGCCGTTCAATGATCCTGAGGAAGTCCAATTTGGCGAGCCGTCCCATAGGGATCATCTCGTCCGGTTCAAGACCTAGTCGCTCCTGCCACTCGCGGGGGCTCGGCATCCCGCGTTCCGCCGCTTCTGAAATCTGCCAGTCCTGCATCTGGGTCGCGTCGTACGCCATCGGTTAGCCCTCCGAACACCTCAATAGAGTTGACTGTTCAGAACTTGGCACTTACAGCCCTGCCTGCGTTTGGAGCAGGTTGCGTGCCATATCCGTAATTCTACGCCTGTTTCGGGGAAGGGGAAGAGATTCCCCAGACGAATGATTTCAGGGAGTTAGCGGCGCTCAGAGGGTGGAGGCCCGCTGCGAAAGCGGTCGAACCTGCGCTTCGAGAGATCGAAAATGGGGAGTTTGCCGCTCTTCTGCAGAACAAGTCCCGACTACCCGGAAAAACGCACAGTTCCAGGATCGGGGAGATCGGTTGATCTGGTGATCGGGTGAACAAAAATGAATGTACATTTTGCC
Source organism: Terriglobia bacterium (assembly GCA_050010015.1). Classification (GTDB taxonomy): domain Bacteria; phylum Acidobacteriota; class Terriglobia; order UBA7540; family UBA7540; genus CAVROP01. The sequence goes on along the minus strand of JBEKLY010000184.1, from coordinate 13,361 downwards.
TGCTGTTCTCCCGATCTCCCGATCTCCCGATCAACCGATGCCGCTACCACTGCTCGCCGGGATACAAACTGGGCAGGTGGACGGCCCGGTAGGCGTTCTGGCCCGTAACCTCAATTTTCAAGACAACTTGCGGGGTGGTGTCGTCGGTGACTTCCATGTATCGTCCGCCGGTGATGTCATCCGAGGGCGAGGTTATAGCGAACACCACGTTGCTGTCCGCGAGTTGTTGGGCGCTACCACCCCAGAAAGTATAAACGGGAGAAAGATTGTCCTGCCACAGGACAGTCGCGGTCATGGCAGATTCGTCGATTTGGTAGATCGGGACACGGCTGTAACAGGCAGGTGTGGACTGAGAGACACACGTGTCGCCCGCAGCATCGATGAATCGGTTATCTCCGTCGTCGAACATCTCGAGGCTGAACACGCCAGTGCTATTGGGGCTTATGATGCTTGCATGGTGTTGCGCGGCAAACCAATCGGTGAGTTGGCCGCCGGTAATCGAGAAGTCGCCCTGATAGCCAAACCGCCACAGAATGTTGCCGGTTCCCTGGCCATTTTCATAATCGATCTTGATAACCCAAGATTGATTACGGATTGACATGACGATATTTCCGTCGTCCTGGGAATACGCGAGGGAATTGGAGTGCGTCCAGTCCGGGAAATTCAAGGGATGCCGGTTGACATCGAGGCAGGGACCGGTAGAAGTTGAGGTGCAGAGATGGTCAAATGAGTCCCAAACCCAAGTCAGGTTGTAGTTCTGATCCAGGTCAACAAGCGCGTCGCCGAGCACCGCCGTGGTTCCAGGATACCCTGTGAGATTCGTGAAGTTTACGCTATGGTTCACGAGCAATATCAGGTGACCATTCGGCAACGGGAGCAGGTCGTGGTGGATGGCGTTCGCCAGCCAGGTGTAGCCTGCTGCACTTAGCCGATTGTTAAGGTCTGTAAGTGTGAACTGGTGGTAAACATTTCCTGCCAAATCGATTTCTCGAACCTGTCCCCCGACCAGCGTTGAGGGACAGATATTAATCAGGAAATGGCCGTTGGGCAGAAGCTTAATGGGTTGTGGGATACCCAGGAAGGCCGGGTAGTCGTAATACCAGATCACGTTGCCGTTGTTGTCAGTCGCCACAGCCTGGAGTTGCTGGTTGGCTCCTTGGGTCAGATGATAGAGGACTGCCCCTGGGCTCGGCGTCAGGCCGTTAGGATTGGTCGCCGTAAACGCAGGTAGGCGAGAGGCCAGAGGACTGCCCGTCGTAAACATGTGGTCTTGATCGAAGGCCTGGGTACCGTTTGCATACGTCACATCCGCGCGCATGTGATAGGTCGTATTCGCCAGCATACCCGCGACAAGAATCTGGACTGCCCCGCCCCCTGCCGGTATATTCTGCGCCCAGGTGTGCGTACCATAAGTCGTATCCGTTCCGAACTCGACGGAAACGGAAGCGGCTTGCGCGGCCGCGTAGGTGTACAACGCCACCTGCGGGTTATTGGTGGCAAACACCCCTGACATTACGGTGAAGCTGATGGTCGAGCTTGTGCCGCCACCCGGCCCCGGTGTTGTCACGAGCACGGGGAGAATCCCCGGCGCCGCCAATACGGATGCCGGGATCGTCGCCGTGACCACGGCCGGGTTCCAGTACGACGTCGGCAGCGCTATGCCCGCCAACTCCACAACCGCGCCGCTCGCGAATCCCGAGCCGTTGACGGTCAACTTCGTGTTCCCGCTTCCCAAAGGAATTACAGAAGGCGAAATGGAGGACACTACAGGTTGCGGGTTCACGACCGTAACAGCCGCCGACGCGGACTGCGCGGAGTTCGATACGCTGGTCGCTGTTACCGTAACCGTGTTAGGCGAGGGAAGGTTTGTGGGTGCTGTATAAAGCCCAGAACTGCTAATCACCCCAGCCGTAATATTCCCGCCCGCCGATCCATTCACAGCCCATGTAACACCCTGACTGCTTCCACTCACTGCGGCGGTGAATTGGGTCTGCCCCTGAAGCGCGACTTGCGCCGTTGACGGGGTGAGGGAAACCGTGACCGCCGCAGGCGAATTCGCCGGAGGTGCGGTCGTTGAGTTTCCTCCACAGTCCAGCATGAAAGTTGCGCTCAAAAGAATAGTCATTGCTGCAAACCAGCACGCAATCCTTACCGGCTTTCGAAAGGTCAAGCTCTGATTGCGCTCCACAGACATCTCCATGAGACTCATCGCGGACTCCTCCCCTTTGGTCATTGGCCTCGACAACTTATGTTTACTGGGTTAAACGGGAATCTACCCTAACTTGAACACTACCATGCCAGTTCAGATCAAGGCAATACTTATCTGCCAGGGCGCCATGCTGATTTCCACGTAGCGCCCACACTGGGTTCCGCAATCGGACTTAAAGAGACTGCGGAGAATCCAGCCTTACCTGCCGTTCCGCGGCGCCGGAGGCGCCGGGAATCTCACAGTGCGTTGAAGACAAGCGACAGCAAAACTCGGGGCTGTCCTAATTTGCTCGTAGCGCCGCCATCTTGGCGGCTCCGTTGCCGGCTGGAAGCCGGCGTTACGGGCCAAATTAGGACACTACCCAGAATTCCCTCGCGCCGCTCGAAATGATAGCCTAGCAAGCTGCGAAACAACTCGCTGGGCTGTCATCCTGAGGAGCTCGAGGCGGTCCTGAGTGAAACGAAGGAAGGATCTCCGTAGTTCGTTGAAACTGCGATTGCCGAGATTCTTCGCTGCGCTCAGAACGACACTGTTCAGGGTTTTTCCGGAGCCTGCAAATGGTTTATGGGGGACCCTTACAGGTCAACCCTACAAGTGAAACCCCAATAAACTGATTTGCCCCTGGGTGGGAATTGCATCTGAGGCGGCGAAAAGTTCCAATAAAGTCTGATCTTACAGCTTCGATCACTTCTGTGCGGGAGTGAGCCGAACATCATCCAGCCAAACCCTGCCGGCGATGAGATTATCGAGCTTCTTGCTGGGCAGACGCTTTAGCCTCAACACCAGCAATTCGGTTTTGGGTCCAGTGACGAAATCCAAGAGCACAGTTGTCCAGGCGTCGGAAGTGCCGGTGAGATCGTCTGTTAGTTTGTCCAGAACCGACGGGTTATACGCATCGTACACTTCCAGGCGCGGCCCGCTATCCGTAGTAATCCCTTCGGTCTTCATGAGCGCTTGAAGGTGGTAGGCGTGCCCGGGTGAGACCTTTACATACTGATAAACATGTTCGTACTGGAGATTATTCTTCCCAGAGAATTGGACCATCAAAGAATGGGAAGGCGAGTGAAACGTCGAGCTGTCGAGGCCGGCATAAACACCTTCCAGAGGAACGATTCTCCAAGCGAAACCAAAATTCAAGAATTCGTCCTCAAAGTCTCCGTCGAAAATAGTATTCGCACTCGAGGCCGTGGAAGAGCTTCGAATCAGCCCCTTATTTTGAAGATCAGTCCAAACCTGGTAGGAGTCATCCGGCTTGTGTGCGGCAATCAGGGTGTCGATGTAAGGAGAAGCATCCTTGGCGGAAAACTCATCGCTACCCTCCAGAATTCGCTTCCAGACAGGCGGCGCGTCATCCAGGTGATGCTGGGCAAGCAGGAAATTCAGATAATTGAATTCAGTTTCTGCTCGCTCCGGGATCAGTTCCTCAAGAATCTTCCCGGGATCGTCGGTGGCTCTCCAGGCTAATCGGAAGACGTTACCGTCATATTGCGAAGTACCGGCAAGCACGAGCTTGAAATGACGAAGGGCTTCCTCGTTATTTCCCTGCAAAAGATAGAAATTGGCGAGTGGCCATTGATAGGCGGGGAGATTTGGGGCTAGCAAATCCACTCGTCGCCGGCAAGTCTCTGCGTCGTCGACCCTGCCCTGAAACTGCAAAGCTGCCGCCAAATCCAGCCAGGTCTGAGGATCGTAAGGATCAAGATAAGCGGCGCGGCGGAAATTCTCTTCGGCCTTGCCAAGCTGCATATCGACGGGGCTGTACTCGTAGAGACTCCCCAATCGCATGTAGAAGTCGGCATTGCTCGGGTCCAGTTTGGCAGCTCGCTCGAGGTTGCCGGTGGTCGGCTTCTTGGAAAGCATGTATGCGACACACGCCTTGCCCACCCAAACGACGAGCACCACGAGAACGGCAATTTCGGCGGCGATCAACAACCACCTTACGGCTTTCGGTCTTATCGCAATCTGCATGTTGTCCGTCCCTTAGGAAGTGGCACGATATCTGTGTGTAAAGAGAACCCATTATACGCCGGCGGCTCTCGGAAAAACACGTGAACTGTGTCATTCGAGCGAGGGCCGCATGATCTTTCCGCTCGTCACGGCTCGGGCAGAGGTCCATCGACAGTCTCGTGCGGCGCGTAGATTAGGGTGCATAATATACGCACGATATGCGTAGATTCATCCTGCGATGCGTGGTTTACGTGCTATAATCTACGCATGAGGTGCGAATAATGGCCCGATATATCCACCAATTGCCGCAATGGCCCCAATTCTATTGGAATCAGGAAGCTCTGGCGGCGCCTCTTGCCGCCCTCCGCCACAAGCAGGGACGCCTGCTTGGGCACATGGAAGCGCTTGGCTTTTCCATGCAGAAGGAGGCGGAACTTGAGACTCTGACCCTTGACGTTCTAAAGTCCAGTGAAATCGAAGGCGAAAAACTCAATGCCGGACAGGTGCGTTCTTCAGTCGCGCGACGGCTGGGCATGGATATCGCCGGGGCGGTCCCGGCCGACCGTGATGTGGAAGGTGTCGTGGAGATGATGCTGGACGCCACGCAAAACTTCGCGAAGCCTCTCACCAAGGAGCGTCTCTTCGGCTGGCATGCGGCCCTGTTCCCCACAGGCCGCAGCGGCATGCGCAAGATTACCATGGGCGCTTGGCGCACTGATGCGGAAGGTCCAATGCAGGTCGTGTCCGGTCCGGCAGGCAAAGAGAAAGTCTACTATGAAGCTCCGGTTGCTGCTCTTCTTGACCGTGAAATGTCACGGTTCATACGGTGGGCGAATGAGACCGACAACACGGATTCGGTTCTCAGGTCCGCGCTCTCCCACCTGTGGTTTGTGACCATTCACCCCTTCGACGACGGCAACGGCCGTATCGCGCGGGCGATTGCTGACTGGTATTTGGCAAGATCAGAAAACAGCGCGCAGCGGTTTTACAGCATGTCGGCGCAAATCCGGCAGGAGCGGAAAGCTTATTACAACATCCTCGAAAAGACGCAGAAAGGAACGCTCGACATCACACCCTGGATGGAATGGTTTTTGGGCTGCCTCGACCGCGCCATTGACGCGACCGAAACGACCCTGGCCAACGTGCTGCGCAAGGCGCGCTTCTGGGAGAGGCTTGCCGGTACGCCGATCAACGAGCGGCAACACCTGGTCCTCAACCGAATGCTGGGCGGATTCGAGGGCAAGCTAACCTCAACGAAATGGGCCAAAATCGGGAAGTGCTCACATGACACCGCACTGCGTGATATTCAATATCTGATCGAGCGGGACGCTCTGGTCAAAAACCCTGCCGGTGGGCGGAGTACAAGTTATTCTCTAAAGGGAATTGACTATTGAGTTCAAAGGTGGAGAAGTAGTGTCAAAAAAATGGTGTGATTCGTAACACAACCGCAAGTGGAATGTCAAGAATCGCGTCGCAGTTGCCAGCGATAAAAACGCACTTCGGCGCGTGAATTGTAGCATTCAACTTGACATCAGATGGGCTGACAGGTACATTTAAAGAGTTAGGGTTTCACGCGCTTATTGAACAAGATTGACCTGTGGGTGAGGTGTCGACACGAGGGACCGAACTAATGAAATCGGGGAGAAAATGAAGGGTTTCTGGGGACGTCCGGCTGTGCGGTTTACAATCTGCTTATCACTGCTGCTCTTATTAACCCCGCTGCGTTCGGGCGCGCAAAACACTACAGATCAGACGGCCTCCCAGGCTGTGCCTGCTCCCGCTGCCAACCCGGATACGACGACGGCGAATACGGCGAGCGACTCCGACGCATCCGCTACCGCCGAGGCGGGCCCCAATTACATACTGGGACCCGAAGATGAGGTCGATATCGACGTCTTCGACGTCCCCGAGCTGAAGCAAACCGTCCGCGTGGCTGCTGACGGCAAGATTTCCGTTCCCTTGATTGGCCGCGTTCCGGCCGCCGGCCTTACTCCCGAGCAGCTTCGGCAGGAACTGGAGGAGAAGTGGGGCGAGGATTACCTCCAGGACCCCCAGGTGTCGGTATTTGTCAAGGAATTCAAGGCAAGGCCTGTTTCTGTAATTGGGGCAGCGGGAAAGCCCGGCCTTTACTACCTTAAGGGGCCACGCAACCTTATTGAGGTGCTCTCGATGGCCGGAGGCGTCGGCAAAGCGTCCTCCTCGGGACGCACAGTGATCATCACACGCAAGGGCGGATTTGAGGATTTGCAGCCAACTGAAGGAATGCACGTGCGTGGGCCGGACCAAATCGAAGTTGACCTAAATCGGCTGCTCTACACCAGGGATCCGAACCTCAATATCGAGATCAAGCCTCTCGATGCTGTTTCCGTGAGTCAGGCCGACGTGGTTTACGTGACCGGCGCGGTCAAAAAACCGGGCGGGTTCGTTCTCGACGACCGGCCCACGGTGACGGTTATTCAGGCCATATCGATGGCGGAAGGCTTTTCGGGGACGGCTTCAAAGGGAGCCGCTCGCATTATGAGAACTCGACAGGACGGCTCCAAGCTCGAAATCCCTGTTAACCTGAACAAGGTTTTCAAAGGCAAGGCAGAGGACCTAACGCTCGCGGCGAATGACGTCCTCTACATCCCCGACAGCAAAACGAAGGTCGCGGGGCAACGGGCTGTCGACGCGGGCGTATCCACCTTCTCCGCATGGCTCATTTGGGGAGTCCATTGAGATGCTCGAACCAGTTCCCAGTTGGTGATCAATGCCAAACACAGAAGTCCCGACCACGACAGACCAAACCCAGAGCCTGGTGGTTTCGGGCCCTCAGAACTTGCGGCAGCCTTTTGAGACGCTGGACGTCTCAGCGGAAGAAGTCCAACCCCTGCTGGATTACTGGAACGCCATTTCCAAGCGGCGATGGCTGGTCTTGTCGTGCATTTTAATCGTCTTCAGCACCGTGGCCATTGGGACCCTCAAGAAGAGGCCTATCTTTGAAGCTACGGCGATCATTGAGATTGACCCCGAGCAGCCGGATGTCTTGGACTTTAAGGAAGTTCTTCAACCCACTCAGACGGATATCGACGCCTACCGCGGGACCCAGTACGAAATCCTGCAGAGCAAAAGCTTGGCCCGACATGTCGTCGATAACCTGAAGCTGTACCGCTACCCGGAGTTCTATAAGGGACGGATGTTATTCGGGTTGATCCAGCGCGATCCGGAGAGGATTCCGCAGCCCTCGGATCCTGACCCGCCGGACCGTTCGATGGGCGCTTATCGGAACACGATAGCGAATTTTGTTGGCAACATCGACGTGAGTCCGGTGCGACGCAGCAACCTTGTGGAGGTGTCCTTTTATTCCGAGGACCCGGAATTGGCGGCGCGCATCTCGAATGAACTCTGCAAGGATTACATATTTCAGAACTACCAGGTGAAGTGGGACGCGACCACCGAGGCGTCCGAATGGCTTTCACACCAACTCGTGGGCCTGCAGGCCAAGCTTGAGAAATCCGAAGATGCTTTGAACGCGTACGCACGCGCCAATGGGATCATATTTGTGCAGGAAAAACAGAATATGGTCACCGAAACGCTCAGGCAGCTTCAGGAACAATATACCAAAGCACAATCAACACGTTTTGAGAGGGAAGCACTTTATAGCCTGGTGCAAGCCGGCAGAGTCCAGGATTTACCAGGGTTCCTCGAGAACAAGATGATTCAGGATATGACCGTGGAACTCGCCAAAGCGGAGCAGGAATACGACGAGCTGATGGCAACCGTGAAGCCGGAATACCCTAAGGCGATTGCAAAGAAGAAGCAGGTTGATGCAATGCAAGCCGCTCTGGACCGGCAGAAAAAGAACTTGACGCAGAGTGTCGTCGACTCGTATCGCACTTCGGTGGCCAACGAAAAGTACCTGGCACAAGCGCTGGATGCTCAAAAGAAGGTTGTCAATGATATCGAAGAGAAATCTGTTCAATACAACATTCTGAAGCGCGATGTGGATACCAACAAGGAACTGTATCAGGGAATCATGACCCGCATGAAGGAGGCTACAGTCGCCGCCGGCGTACAAGCCAGCAACCTTCGGATCGTGGATACGGCTGAGGTTCCCAAGGGTCCCGTGAAGCCCCGGGTGTTCCTCAACCTGGCGCTGGGCTTTATGCTGGGACTAGCCTTGGGCATCGGTCTGGCATTTCTGCAAGAGTATCTTGATAACACGCTCAAGACGGCCGATGAGGTGGAAAGGCTGTTGCGGCTGCCCTCGCTGGGCCTGCTTCCGGATTGCATTGGCAACAACGGTAAGGTCAGTGGGGAGGAACTGGCGGTCGTCGGTCATGGCAACAACGGCGTGGCTCCGGCGCTTCAGACCGGGCGCGAGCCCATCGAAGCCTATCGCACGTTGCGCACGTCGATTCTGCTTTCAGCCAACCCTGTGCCCAAGATGTTGCTGATTACCAGCGCCCTGCCCTCGGAGGGCAAGACCACCGTAACAGTCAACCTGGGCGCGACGCTGGCGAGCCTGGGGAGCAAGGTAGTGATTGTGGATTGCGATATGCGCCGTCCTTGCTGTCACCGCTCGACGGGCGTGGAAAACAGACCTGGCTTTGTGCGCTGCCTGACCGGCCATATCGACCTGGCTGATGCCATCCTGCCGGTGCCCGGGGTTCCGAACTTGAGCGTGATTCCCTGCGGACCCATTCCCCCCAACCCTGCGGAAGTTCTTTCTTCGCCGGTTACGGTCGAATTGCTTCGCAGACTGCGGGCCGAGTTTGAGTACGTGCTGCTCGACTCACCGCCCCTGTTGACCGTGTCCGACAGCCGCATACTTTCTACCTTGACCGACGCGGTGGTGCTGGTGACGAGGGCCTACAGTACACCCTTCGACCTTGTCCGCCGCGCCCGAGGATTGCTGTACAATTCCGGGGCCCGCATTCTGGGCGTGGCCCTGAACAGTGTGAGCGTCGCTAAGCAAGGCGGCACCTCGGGATATGGCTTATACCGGTATGGGTACGGGTATGGTTACGGGTATGAGCCGGATCCCAACGAAGACACCGCAAGACAATCTGAATAGCAAGGTTGAACACGCCACTCACTCCATGAAAGCTCAAGTTGTGATCCTCTGTGGTGGCATGGGAACCCGTTTACGGGAAGAAACAGAGTATCGTCCCAAGCCGCTGGTTGAGATCGGGGGCAAGCCCGTCCTCTGGCACATCATGAAAATCTACTCCCATTATGGGTTCAAGGATTTCATCTTGTGCCTGGGCTACAAGGGCTCGATGATCAAGGACTACTTTCTGAATTACCGCCTCATGAACAGCGATTTCACCTTGCGTTTCAACTCCGGTAAGGAGCCGGAAGTGCATGATTCGCTGCAGAACGACCAATGGACGATCACCTTTGCAGATACCGGCGCCGAGGCGATGACGGGAGCGCGCGTCAAGCGCATCGAACGGTACGTGACCGGCGATCATTTCCTGGTGACTTACGGCGACGGCGTTGCCGACATCAACATCTCGCGACTCTGGGACTTCCACCTCGGCCACGGAAAGACCGGCACAGTGACGGGTGTTCATCCCATCTCTCGCTATGGTGAATTATCAATGGCGGGAACTTCCGTGAAGGAATTCAACGAGAAGCCTCTGGACCAGAGCGGATTCATCAACGGGGGCTTCTTCGTCTTTCGGCGCGAGTTTTTTGACTATCTCTCCAGCGATGATACTTGCGTTCTGGAGCGGGAACCGTTGGATCGGCTGACCCGGGAGGGCCAGTTGATCGGTTACCTTCACCATGGGTTCTGGCACAGCATGGATACCTACCGCGATTTTCTCTCGCTCAACGAATCCTGGAAGAAGGGCGCGCCCTGGAAGGTCTGGGAACAATGATCGGCATTTCCGGTTTTGAGGAGAGAAGAATCATTATCACTCCAGGAAGAGAGCGAGAATGGAGATAACGCCGCTGCGGCTCGACGGGACTTACCAGATCGTACTCGCCCCGCATTACGATGAGCGCGGCTATTTCATGCGAGTTTGGGACGAGCAGTTATCGCGCCGGCACGGCTTGACCACTGCTTGGGTGCAGGAGAACCAATCTCTTTCGCACCGTAAAGGTATCATCCGCGGACTACACTTCCAAAAGCCGCCCCATGCCGAAACAAAATTGATACGGGTTGCCGCGGGCGCAATTCTGGACGTTTTCGTGGATTTGAGAAAAGGATCGCCCACCTACGGACAGTGGGATTCGCTGGAACTATCCTCCGAGAATCGCCGTGTAGTTTACATTCCCAGAGGCTTTGCGCATGGCTTTTGCACGCTTACGGAAGAGGCTCTGGTGGTTTACAAAGTCGATGCCTACTATGCTCCCGAGTCCGAAGGCGGTCTACGGTGGGATGATGAGGTGCTGCGAATTAACTGGCCTACGCATGACCCCTTGGTGTCTGATAGAGATAAGCGCCTGCCTTCTTTCAAGGAGTTTGTTTCTCCTTTCGAGTGAGTCCATCGGTCGCATGCACCAGAAGCTGTCTCAAAGCGCCCGGCAGAGGAGAGATTACTGAATGCCGCCCAGGATTCCCGACCACTGCTCGAGCCCTCAGCCCCGCAGGGGCTGGATATGAATAGCCGGGGGCAACGGCCCCGGAAACGTCGCACCCTCACCCCCCTTTCCCCTCTCCCCGCCTGCGGGGAGAGGGGCGCCGAAGGCGGGGTGTGGGGTCGGATCCGGGGCTGACGGGCTGAATCGGCCGATGAGGTGAAGGGGATTAAACGGCGATGAAAGTGTTGGTAACCGGGGCAGCTGGATTCATCGGCTCGCATTTCACTCGTCGAATCATGCACGAGGGTGATTCGGTCTTTGCAGTGACTTCTCCCGGCGAATCAACCGAGCGGCTTTCCGACATCTTGGACCGCGTGTGTGTCATGCCCGTGGACTTACGCGACGCGCGCGGAGTTCAAGATCTCGTGTCTGCCGTGGACCCCGACTGCGCCGTGCATCTCGCGTGGTATGTCACGACGGGCAAGTTTTGGATGGCGCCCGAAAACCTCGACTGCGTTGCTATGAGTCTCACGCTGGCTCAGGCGCTGGCCCATTCACGTTGCAAGAGATTCTTAGGAATCGGCACGGGTTACGAGTACGATTCCGACTACGGCTTCCAGTCCGAAGACATCACACCTCGCCGGCCTGGCAGCCTGTATGGCGTGTGTAAAGACGCCACCCGCGAGATTCTGCAGGCATACTGCCAGAAGACGGCCATGCAGTTTGCCTGGGCGCGCATATTCCATCTTTATGGCCCCGCGGAAGCAGAGGCAAGGCTGGTTCCTGCCGTTATCCTGGCGCTGCTGAAGGGACAAGTGGCCAAGTGCACACACGGCGAGCAAATACGCGACTACCTGCATGTTGAAGACGTAGTTTCGGCGCTCTGGGCCATAGCCAAAAGCGATTTTTGCGGTCCGGTGAACGTCGGCTCGGGGCAACCTGTGAAGTTGCGGCAAATGGTAGAAACCATCGCGCACTATCTGAACCGGGAAGAGAATCTCGCGTTGGGAGCGTTGCCGGCCGATCCCCGGGAGGCGCCGCTGTTGGTTGCGGACGTTCGAAGGCTGGCCAATGTGATTGGGTGGAAGCCCTCCATCACTCTCGAGGAAGGTTTGGGAAGAACTTGTGACTGGTGGAAAGCAAAGCTAGAAATGTAGCCAGAACTCACCACCCCCACCCCTCCTCAGAGAGGAGGGGAGTCAGTACTTATCCCCTTCTCGATACGCACCCAGTCCGGGCGGCAACTCCCCTCCTTGGTAAGGAGGGGGTAGGGGGTGGTTGGAACGTTGAAGGGCCATGACCATGCGCGCTTGCCCGCTTTGCGCGAACCCACTTCCGCGGCTCTTTTTCGAGCGCCGAGGCGTCCCCGTTCACCAAAACAGGGCCTGCCCAAGCGCTGAGGAAGCACGCCAGTTCAGGCGCGGGGATCTTCTGCTGGCGTTCTGCCCGGAGTGCGGATTCGTCTTTAACTCGGCGTTCGATCCGGAACTCCTCAATTATTCTGCCGCATACGAAAACACCCAGACCTGCTCTCCTCACTTCCAGCAATACCTTTCCAGGTTGGTGAATTCTCTCGTGACGAAGTATGACCTTCGCGATAAAGCGGTCATTGAAGTCGGTTGTGGGAAGGGAGATTTTCTCCGGCTGCTTTGCAAGGAGGGGAGAAACCGCGGGATTGGATTCGATCCCACCTATGTCGGCCCTGAGACCGTCGAGGAAGGGGCGGTGCGTTTCGTGCGCGAGTTTTATGATTCGAAACAGACCCACTACGCTTCCGATTTTGTTTGCTGCCGTCACGTCATCGAGCACGTGCAATCGCCTTTGGAGATGCTCAGGGCAGTTCGCCAAGCAATCGGGGACCGGCTGCACTCCACCGTATTCTTCGAAACTCCGGCGCTTCCCTGGACTCTCGATTCCTTATCATTTTGGGATTTGTTTTACGAGCATTGCTCTTATTTCACGGCGGAGAGCCTTGCCTGGGCGTTTGAGCAGACCGGGTTTCGTATCCTCGAGGCGCGCCCGGCCTTCGGCGAGCAATATCTGCACATCGAAGCCAAGCCTGCTCCAACCGGCAACAAGCGGGGAAATGTGCGGCCCCAGTCCGCGCCTTACTTATGGCCGAAAATTCAAGCGTTCCTGGCCGGACTCGAGCAGCGAATCGAATTGTGCGAAGAAAAAATCGATGCTTTCTCCCGAGCCGGGGGCTGCGCGATCTGGGGGGCGGCAGCCAAAGGCACAACCTTAGCGAACACCATGGACCCTCAGAATCGGCGCATTCGCTTCCTCATTGACATCAATCCCGCCAAGCAAGGGAAGTATGTCGCGGGGACTGGACATCCCATTGTGTCCCCGGCGCACCTCAAAGACCGGAACGGCCGAGTGGCGGGAATCTTGAACATGAACTCCAATTATCTGGAAGAAAACAGAATGCTACTATCGGAAGTGGGGCTCGACATTCCCATCCTGCAGTTGTAGGGTGGGGAGTGGCACCCCGATCCGTCGATAAGCGAGGTCGAGGGCGTTAGGACCCATGGCTTTGCGCCGCTACCCCGCACGCGGCTGGAACGGGGCGGTGTAGGGGTAGGGCTTGCCCTCATAAGCGTTTACTTAAGGCGCCGGGACTTCGAAAGCCGCGGAGCGGCGCCAGAAAGTAGCCCACGGCGTGAGCCGTGGGACGGAACGTGGCGTTAAT
>JBEKLY010000183.1:0-15980 GCA_050010015.1 Terriglobia bacterium | reverse complement strand
ACCCCGTGTCACCACGACGCAGTTGCAGGCTGATTACGAGTTACGTTAGCTCGGTGAGGACTTCCACCTCACTGATCGTGTGCGCTCTCAGGCGCACTAGCCGGGGGCAACGCCCCCGGAAATGCCGCCCCTTCACCCCTTCCCCTCTCCCCGCGGGCGGGGAGAGGGGTGCCGAAGGCGGGGTGTGGGGACTTGGTCCGGGGGTTCCACCCCCGGCTACTCAATTTGCTCCCCTTCGGGGAGCACGGGCTCCTCGAGAAGAAACTTGCCTTCTACTGCAGCAAACTCAAATCCACCGCACTCCGCGGACTGAGCTTTACTCGACCGTCCGCGCCGAGCAGGTAAAGCTTGCCCGAGGGATCGCGCGGTAATGCCCGGAGGTAACCCGCCGCGGCCAGCGTCTGAAGAGAGCGCGCGGGCTGCGCCTGACGCTGGTTGTAGAGGGCAACCAGCTCGTTAAGTTTGCCGATCTCTTCTGTCGCCTGGATGGCCATCAGGTGATCTTCGGCGTTCTTGCGAATCTGGTCGTTTCCTGCCTGGCGTGCAATCTCTGACCAGAGGAACTTCGAGGTCCCGACTTCCCCGCCCTGAGCGGCCACTTTCGCCGCCAGCGCCCGCATCCAGGTCATGGCGCCGGGCCTCTCGCTTCCGGCCTTAAAGGCTCTTGCCGCAGCGGCGTAATCCTTCAAATCCCAATAGTAGACGAAGCCAACATCCTCCCAAAACCGCCAATACTCCGGGTTGGCAACAGTGCCACGATCGAGGAGCGCCAGGGCCTCCAGGGGTTCGCCGGCTCCCCGCGGCGGCTTGTCCGCAAGAAAGATCGAACCGAAGCGGTAGGCAATGATCAGATGGGGGTCCAGGTCCGTAGTGATTTGAAGCAAAGGCCCTAAGAGCTTGAACTCCGTCGAGTGCGCCACTCGTTTGCCGCCGAAATATTGCACCACACGAGTCCAATAGATGTCGGCAAGCAATCCATCGTAACCCAAGCTGAGCCGCCGCAAGACCTTTCCAGACGGCAGAAAGAGAACCTCGCCCAGTCGACGCTCGCTTCCGCCTCGGAGGTCAAGGCTCCGCTCGAGAGGAATCAGCCCTAAGAAACACAGCAACATCACGAGGCAACAGGCGCGGCGGCGGGAACGAGGTTGGGAGAAGAACGATGTCATCGGAATTCCCGTTCCTCGAAAATAAGGACTGCCAGGGCCAGAAGCATGGTTATGTAAAGAAGCGCGTAAAAAGAGTTTCCCACCCACAGGTAACCGGGGATCGCCTGCGCGTGAGCCACCAGGCTGATGACGTTGAAAGTCGCGAAATTGGGCAGCGCGTAATAAAGCGCGCTGCAGACCGTCCCCACGAGCGCACTCTGAGTTTGCTCGCCGAAAGTGCGCAAGTCCGCTGAAAAATTACCTATGACGAAAAGACAAAACGTGTAGACCGCGGATAACACCGGAGTAGATATACACGAAAAGACTAAGGCGAGTCCTACGACCATCGCCAGTTGGAGAAGAATGAAATAGACCGCCCCGAGAAATACCAGGTCGCTGCGGCCCAGCCTTCCCTCCTGATAGTACAACGCCCCATAGAAGCCCACCGTCATGATGGCTGTGTTCACAAGCAAGGTGAGCAGCAGCCCCAGGTATTTTCCCAGAACGAATTCCACACGACTTACGGGTTTCGAGAGGATGTTATAAAGCGTGCGGCGTTCGATCTCTTTCGAGACCAGGTCGATGCCGATGAAAATGGCGATCAACAGGCCGAAAACCGAAACCGAGGTGAGCCCCAGGGTTATCAGAATAATCTGTTCGACACCCACGGAGATGCTCCCGAAGAGAATGGAGGCCCCGATCAACAGGAGGGCGAACGCCACCAGGTTGTATAGAACTTTCTGGCGGACCGATTCCTTGAATGTGTGGATGGCGATGGTCAGCACGCGCATGGTAGTCTTTGCAATAGTCGAGAATTGGTAGCGCTGGCCTTCAGGCCAGCATTTGCCGACCTAAAGGTCGGCGCTACGCCCAGACTTCTCGACTTCCTCCGCGCCAATCTTCTGAAGGAAATAATCCTCGAGCGACCTCTTCACCGGGTTCATCGAGATCAGCTTCGCTTTACGCTGCAAGATAATCTCCAGTGAGCGTTCAACCTTACTCTCCTCCGCAATCTCCAGGCGCACCCGCTCTCCCGTGCGAATCACCGACGAGGCGTAGGGCTCGAGACCGGCCATGACCTCTGCGGACGGGGCCTCGAGCACCAGTTCGGTGGCGGTTACTCCGAGACGCAGGATCGCGGTCAACTCGCCGCATCCTTGCAGACGGCCGTGGTTGAGCACCGCGACCCGGTCACACAAGGTCTCCGCGTCCGAAAGAATATGCGTGGAGAAGAAGACCGTCTTCTTCCGCTCCTTCAGCCTCAAGATAACCTCACGGACTTCCCGTCTCCCCAGCGGATCGAGGCCGGACATCGGCTCGTCCAGGAAAACCAGGTCAGGGTCATTGATCAACGCTTGAGCAATTCCCAAACGCTGAATCATACCTTTTGAATACTTGCGAAGCTGAACATTTCGGGATGCGGAGAGTCCCAATTGATCGATGAGTTCACCCGAGCGACGGCCCCGCTCGGCTGCCGGCAACCCGAACAGCGATGCAACGTAGTTCAGAAATTCCTGCGCGGTCAGATGATCATAGAAGGCGGGGTTTTCGGGCAGATAAGAGACCCGGGAACGGACCGAAAGGTCGTCGAGTGGCTTCCCGAAGATGCGCACCGTGCCGGAAGTGGGGAAGATGAGACGAAAGATCAGCTTGAGTGTCGTGGTCTTGCCGGCGCCGTTCGGTCCGAGCAGGCCGAAAACTTCCCCCGCCTCGACGCTGAGATTAAGCCCCTCGAGCGCCCGCTTAACTCGATTGCGCCAGAAACCGAGTCGATAGTCTTTGGTCAGGTCGGTAGTTTCGAGGGCTAACATGATGAACGAACCGTCTCTTCGCCATCCTCCGCGGTGGCGCAGGGCCTGCTGTCGCCTCGGAGGAAGAATAATATACCCGAAGGCGAGACCTCACGGAAGTGCGGCTTACCGCTCATTTCTACCCGAGTCATTCTACCCACAGGCGTTAACCTAAGCCTGCCGCTGTCTGCAAAATTCTTCTCGCTGCTACTCTCGCAGGCCCGGAGGGCCGAAATATTGTGGCCCACGGCGAAAGCCGTGGGATGGCCGTGTTGGTTAACGATCAAGCCCGCATCAGCGGGCGACAGACTTCCTGCGCTCCGTCCAATATTTCTGTCGCCCCTACGGGGCTTGCCCACGACGCTTATGCTTTCTCCCATGGCTTTGAAGCTGTGAAAAAATCGGCGAAAGGCAGAAATTTGCACGTGCTGTCATTCTGAGCGAAGCGAAGAATCTCGCTTTGAGTTCCTTCGCCATCGGCCACTTCCATCGGCAGAGCGAGATCCTTCGCTTCGCTCAGGATGACAGGCTGGCTGATTCTTTCACGCCTTCTTTCGCCATGGGCGACATCCTTCCTCCGCTCCGCAGCTCTCGTAGTCCTCGCACCTTGGTTTAACGCCCATGCGGCCTGCGTCGTGGGCTACTCTCGGCTGGCCCTCCGAGCCTACATTGCCGCGATTCTCGGCCCGATAAGCTTCAGCGTACAGTTTCCCGCAATTGCTTTTCGATCTCCTCGATCTGCGCGGCCGCGGCCTGTTGTTCGGGATTTACGGCCAACTCTTCCTTGAATTCCCGCAGGGCCCCGGGGAAGTCGCCTTGGGCTCTCAGCATTGCTCCCAATGCAAAATGGTAGGCAAAACCCGCGGGGTTTAACGCGATGGCGCGGCGCGTGGAAACGATCGCCTCCTCCGTGCGTCCGGATTTGAGCAGCGTCATGCCCAAGTAGAAATATTCATCGGCCTTATGGGGATCGATACGGATCGCCTCCCGAAAGTACTTCTCCGCTTCCGGCAGACGCCCCATTTTGTAGTGAGTCAGACCCAGATTGTAGACCGCGGGCCAGTAGGAGGGGTCATGCCCTGCCACCTCGTTGAACTCTTCGAGCGCGGACGCGTACATACCCCGTTCAGCCAGGATAGTTCCATAGTTAGTTTCTGCCGCAAGGTTGTGGGGCGCCATGAAATTGTTGTAAGCATAAAAAGTCAGACTGTCCCGGAAATAATAGCTCTGGGTGACGGTGCCGTAGGCGAGCACAGCGGCAAGACATAGCGAAGCGGCCAGGAGTGCGCCCGGCATGCCCAGCCATTGCGATGCGCGCCCCCAGGTTCCGGGAACGACCACGTCTGGAGCGCTGACCTTCAGGTCAGCACGCGAGGCTTGCGGCCCGCGTGCACACAGCTTTCTCAAACCAAGACCTGCCAGAATAGCAAGGCCGACCGAGGGCAGGTACAAATAGCGGTCATGGGCGAAGTCATCGGCTACAAAGACGCGCAGGTCAAGGAGAGGAATCAAGGGCAAAACCAGCCAGACTGCCGAAAAGGCGGCGCTTCGGCTTCGGCGAACCACGCCCAGCAGTCCGGCAGCAACGCAAACGTCGAAGATGAGGGGAAAAGTGAAATTCCTAAGCGTGGGGTGGAGCACGGCAGGAAAGTCATAAAAGGTGCTGAGACCCACAGGCCAGATCAGGTGTCGAATCCAGAACCAGATCAATGACGGCCAAGTGAAGGCCAACTGCGACAGGTTGAGCGGAGTCACCGCATGGCTCAGCGCTTTGAGCGCGTAAATGCGCGCGGGAAGATAAAGCAGAACAACCAGGAGGAAAGGCCAGACTCCGCGGAGAGCGGCGCTGACGCTCCGAAAATGACTCCCTTCCTCCGCAGGAGGAGGGGCCGGGGGTGGTGGTCGCATGCCGGGAACCACCCCTAACCCCTCCTTACCAAGGAGGGGAATCGCCGTCATGCTTTCCGCGCGCGCGCCGGTTGATGGCTGTGTGCCACAGTTGGCGAATATCCATTCGTAGGCGAGCAGCAGACCGGGAAGGATCATGGCGGTCTCCTTTTCGGCCAGCGCAAGAGCGAAGAGAACCACGGAGGCGAGCCGCCAGTCGCGCCGGCTTGTGCGCCGCCATCGTACGTAAGAAATGAATGACGCAATCAGAAGAACGCCCAAAAGAGGTTCAGTCGAGCCGGAAATCCAGGCTACCGCTTCGATGTGCGCGGGATGGAGTCCGAAAACCAACGCTGCCACCAGCGCGGCGTCGCCGCTGACTCCCAGACATAACGCCAGCAAATAGGCGAGCAGGGTCGTGAGGACGTGGGCGAGGATGGTCGTGAGATGCCAACCCCAGGCGTGATTTCCAAAGGCCGCATGGTTGATTCGCAGCCATAGCAGGAAGAGCGGACGGTAGTAATTCCCCAGTTCGCCCGGCATGACCCCCGCCCAAACCTGCGAGGTAAAGTATGAGGGAACGAAACGCCAGGAATGAACGGCGGGATTCTCCACAATCTGCCCGCGATCGTCGTGTACGAACTGATAACGAAGGGTGGGGATATAAACGGCAAAGGTCAGAACGAGGACAACGCCGATTCCCTTCCAGGAAGGTGGGCTGGAAGCGTTGGCGGAGGTGGGCAGAACTGGCAATCCTTATCAACTTTTGCAGGATGCCAGGACGTCGTCGCGGAGCCGGCGCATTCGGTCCATCCCATCCATGGGACGCACGCGGCGACGTCCTGGAAAGTGTTTCCCCCACAGTGGCATTGCGACCCGCAAGCCTGGGGAGATCTTGTGACAGGGGACAAATGCAGGGAGGGCCTCGCCGCCTTCCCTGCCGCAATTCCCAACCTCTAACCAGCGAGCGGCGAGTCGGTCGAACCGGCCACGGCCGTGCTGTTTTGACGGATTACACCCGACATATCAGTGTAGTAATAATTCGTTCCGGTCGTCCCCACGGTGATCGGCGTAGCGGTAATGCCATAGGTGTCGACCCTGCCGCTCGCATCGGTGCCAGCGGGAGTGTAGACGAACGTATAACCGCTCTTGACGCTCGAGGTGGCGGTGGCGGTTCCTCCTGAAAGAACGCTGTCAATCAATCCGGCAGCGGTGGCGGCGGGGTTCGCGCCTGCCGCCGGCGGACCCAAGTCGCCCAGTGTCGCGGTATAACCGGTATTGTAGGTGGTGGCATAGGTTATCTCCGCAGTGTTAAGGGTGCGCAGAGACCCCACGGCGGAGGCTTGATTGGCGGCAATGCGCGAACGCAGCAAGTTCGGGATGGCGATTGCCGCAATGATCAGGATGATCGCAACGACGATCAGCAACTCAATTAGTGAAAAACCTCGTGAACCCTTCTTCATTCGTCCTCCTATCGATAATCAAAGCGCATGGAAGCTAGCCACCTAACGTGTGGCATTTTGCTTGCCAAGCCGTGCTCCAGAGGAAATTTTAAACCTTCGCTAACTGTTGTGTATTCAACTACTTAGTTCAATCACCGGTGAAACTCTGTGATCCGCTCGCTTGCTCTGAGCTTTTCTCGCCGATTTTTGTCCAAACCGCGCGACGGAATTTGTCACTTTCGACCGTAGTGTAGCACAGGCACTCCTGCCTGTGCCGATGTGCAGACGGCCAAGAGTGGCTGCCCTACTGCCCCGTCGTCAACTTTATCACGGCCATCTGCACCGTCGTGTCTTTGGGGTCAAGGGTTCTAGCCTCCTCGATTTCCCGCCGCGCCTCGGCACGTCTACCGGAATTGAAATACGCCAGGCCAAGTTGAGCGTGAGCCAACGCCGATTTCGGCTGAATCGCGGCCGCTTTTTCGAGAGCCGCAACGGCCTCGTCTTTGTTTCCCATTTTCAGGGCGAGAACGCCCAGCCTGAACTGGCCGTTCCCCGAGCCGGGGCCGGACCTCACGATCTGGCGATAAAGCTCGAGGGCTTCCGCCAGTTTGCCTTGGTCCTCGTAGACACCAGCAAGACCCAGATAGGGCGCCTCATCTTGCGGAGTCAGTTGAATGGCGTGCTGGAACTCCGCTTCCGCGAGAGCGAATTTCTTCTCCCGTCCATAGACCGCTCCCAGGTTCAGACAAACCAGCGCTGAAGAAGGCTGAACGATCGCATCACGCCGAAGCAGTCCCTCCGCCTCGGCGAGCCGGCCCTCCTGTAAGGACAGAAGCCCAAGTTTAAGGAGGGCCTCGGCATCGTTCGGGTCGAGAGCCAAGGCTCGCTCGAAGAAGTCGCGCGCCTCTTCCGTGTCGCCACGGAAGAGGGCGATTTTGCCCAAGGCGTACAGGGGCTTCGAGAACCCGGGATTGAGCTGCGCCCCGCGCCTCAGGGTGTCCTCTCCGGCTTCGACGTTGCCATCGTCTAAGAGGACGCCCGCCAGGTTCACGAAGGCCTCGCCGGCTGATGGGTCTGAGGCGATGGCCGCGACGTATTCAATGCGCGCCCTGTTTCGATCGCCCGCCTGCCTGTAGCCGTTCCCCAAAAACCCGTGGAAAGCCGCCGCGGTGGGATCGTCGCGCACGGTGGCCAGTCCCAAGGTGAAGTTATTGCGCCAGGCCGGCAGTCTCACCAGGATGCGTAAGGCGCCCGCCACCAGCAGTACAGTCCCGAACGCGAGCGCCGCGACTCGGCGAACGCGCTGCCGGGGCGTCCCTGGCGATTGCCCCTGGGCGGCCGCCAAGGCTGCTCCCGCCAGCCACGAGATTCCCACCGAGGGGATGTAAAGGTATCGTTCGCCATAGGCCGACACTCCGATCCCGGCGATGTTGAGGACCGGAGCGAGAGTCAAGAAGAACCATACGATGGCGAAGCTGACCGCGCGGTCCCGGCGCCACCAGGCAGCCACCATTCCCACTGACCAGAGTGCAAACAGCATCCCCACCAGCACGGCTGGATCGCGCCAACTTAAAGGCGGATAGAATTTCCACGAATACGAAAGATGCTGGGGCCAGATCAGCTTGGCAACATATTCACCAAGCTGCGTAGAACCGAAAATAACGGTCTGTCTCAGGGGCATCCGGTTGGAGGGCCCGACGCTGGAAATGCCCCCAATGACGGCCAGATGAACGACCACATAGAAAGCCGCCAGCAGGAAACTTGGCAGGTAGCGGCTGAGGCGTTGGGAAAATCGCGTTACCGCGTCTCCGCGCAGGAAGTGCTCGTAGAAAACCATAAGCAGAGGAGCGGCCAGCGCCACTTCTTTCGATAGTGCCGCGAGAAGAAACACGAAAGCACTCATCCAGGCGCGGAGACGTGAAAAGCCTTTGGCGCCGGGGGGGTGGGTGTAGATAAGAATTGCCGCCAGGAAGAACGCGGCGCATTCGACGTCGGAGATCCCGGAAACCGTCGCCACATCCTCGGAATGAACGGGCAAGGCAGCAAACAGTAAGGCGCCCCACAATGCTCCGTGGCCTGTGGGCCAGAGCCGTTTCCCGAGCTGGTAGACCATCACCACCACCCAGGAATTCAAGAGGACGTTTGAGAGGTGGAACGGAGCAGGTCGCGAGCCGAACAACAGCGTCTGCACTAGAAAAGTGAACATCACGAGCGGCCGGTAGAAGATGCTGTCGCCGCGCGCGCCGCGAAAGGCCCAGAAATTCTCGGTGAAGATCTGACGCAGGAAATGAAAACTGCGCACATAGGGATTGCCCCCGATCAAGATCGCATCATCCCCAACCAGGTCGTAGCCGGTGGTTACGATATATAACGCCACTGAAACGAGAATGAGGAGGGGTATTGCCCAGCGGTCGCGGGTCGGACTCCCGTCCTCGGCTGACGAGGGGAACCCGTGACTCCCCTCCTCAACTGAGGAGGGGCCGGGGGGGGTGGATGCCAGACCTAGAGCACGGGCCAACCACCCCTTGCCCCTCCTTAACAAGGAGGGGAACTCGTGGCTCCCCTCCTCAACTGAGGAGGGGCCGGGGGTGGTGGATGCCAGACCTAGACCACGGGCCAACCACCCCTTGCCCCTCCTTAACAAGGAGGGGAACCTCTGACTCCCCTCCTCAACTGAGGAGGGGCCGAGGGTGGTGGATGCCAGACCTAGAGCACGGGCCAACCACCCCTTGCCCCTCCTTAACAAGGAGGGGAACCTCTGACTCCCCTCCTCAACTGAGGAGAGGCCTGGGGTGTTGGCCTCAGATATCATATTTCTTGGCATAATGACGAAACGAACGGTAGGACATGCGCAGAAGTTCCGCCGCGTGCGTTCGGACTCCCTCGGAGGCACGCAAGGCAGCAAGCAGGTGTTGCTTTTCGATTTGCGCCATTCGGGCTTCAAAATCCAGCCCTTCAGGGGGGATCTCTACGACAGCCTCACCGCTCGGGGATATACCTGTCAGGGATTGAGGCAAGTGTTCCATGCAGATTCGGCCGCCGCAGTCCCCGCACATCGCGACCGCATATTCGATTGCATTCTCGAGTTCGCGAACGTTTCCGGGCCAAGGAAAGTGCGTAAGAAGTTCCAGAACGTCCCGATTGAAATCCAAATCTCCTTTCCCCATCTGCAAACCGAATTTGTGCAGAAAATGGCGCGCCAAAGACGCAATGTCGTCCGGACGGTCACGCAAGGGCGGGACGTGGATCGGTATGACGCTAATCCGGTAGTAGAAGTCCTCCCGGAACTGCCCTGCCGCCACCATGCGCTTGAGGTCGCGGTTGGTGGACGCGATCAATCTTACGTCGATCGAAACATCAGAGCTTCCCCCCAAGGGCCGCACGCGGCGCTCCTGAAGTACCCGAAGCAGCTTGACTTGCATGGTGAGGCTGGTCTCGCCAATTTCGTCCAGAAATAAAGTGCCTCCGTGGGCAGATTCGATGATTCCCTTGCGGTTGGTCTCGGCGCCGGTGAAGGCTCCTTTGAAATATCCAAACAGTTCGCTCTCCAGCAGGGTTTCCGGAAAAGCCCCACAGTTGATCGAAACGTAGGTCTTTTCCCGGCGCAAGCTGGCTTCATGAATGGCCCGCGCCACCAATTCTTTGCCGGTTCCGCTCTCGCCTGTGATCAAGACGGTGCTGCTGGTCGGCGCCACGGTGCGGACCAATTCCAGAATTCCCTGAATCTGCCGGCTCTGACCGACGATGTTGTTATGCGCAAAGTCGCGCAGCAACTCGCGCCGCAGGCGCACATTTTCTTCCCGCAACGCCGAGTGCTCGAGCGCCCGGCTGACGGTGAGTTTCAGTTGCTCAACCAGTTTATCCGTCTTGATCACATATTGATAGGCGCCCAGGTTGAGTGCGTCGATGGCCGTTTCCATGCTGGCATACGCGGTGATCAAAATAAAAGGGGCGGGGTTCCTGGTCTCGCAGAAGAACTTGAGCAGCTCAATGCCCGAGAGGTCCGGCATGCGAATGTCGGAGATGACGAGGTCATAAACCTGGGACTCGATCTTCTTCTTTGCGGCCTGACCGCTGAAGACGGTCTCGACCGCGTGACCGTCCTTGCGGAAAGCAATCTCCAGCATTTGGCACAACGACTTCTCATCATCCACGACCAGCAGCCGAGCCATCTACATCTCCCTGCGATTCTAAAAGTCGACCTTTGAGTGGTAGGGGCGGTTCGCGAACCGCCCCTACTTCCCATCACCGATTGGCGACGGCCGGGGTGAAGGCCTTCTTTGGGGCGGCCGCGGGAGCCGCATGCTTCGGTAGTTCAAGGATGAAGCGAGTGCCCTTCCCCGCTTTCGACTCTACCTGGATTGCGCCTCCGATGCCCTGCATGATCTGGTAAACGATGGCCAACCCGAGGCCGGTGCCCCCGCTGAATCCAGGTTGAAAGGGCTCGAAGACTTTTTCGAGCTGCTGCTCGGAAAATCCTACTCCCGTGTCACTCAGGATGACGCGGACCACCTTCTCGCCGGCTTCCTCAGCTTGCACCGTCAACACGCCCCCTTCCGGCATCGCCTTGAGTGCGTTATCCGTGATGTTCCAGAAGACTTGCCGCAGCTTGTCCGGGTCGGCCCAGACCGGCGGCAGCCTGGGAGAATAACGCTTCTCCACGCGCACATTGCCGCCGAAAAGCGGATGGTTTGAAAGTAATACCAGCGTCTCGTCAATTACTTTCACCAAATCCACTTTCTGGGGTTCATGATGCTGGTCACGGCAGTAAAGAAGAAAATCCGAAACCAGTTTGTTGAGTCGTTCCGACTCATGACTCACAATTTCGATTAATTTGGTCTGGTCCTCGTCCAAACTCGAAATCGACTGCAGGAGCTTGACGGAGCCGGTAATTGACGCCAGCGGATTCCGGATCTCATGCGCGATTCCCGCTGCCATGCGTCCCAACGTCGCCATGCGGTCCTTGGTCCAGTACTCTGCTTCCCGGCGTTTTTCCTCGGTCAGATCCTGGAAGTTATACACAAAACCAGCCACGCCAATCGTGGGAACCATCAGCGGAGATACAGAAACACCCAGGACTCGCGGCTCCGCCCGAGGACTGCGATAAGTCACTTCCTGGCGGGTGGAAAATCCGTTGGCAGACGGAAACGAGACGCTGCCGGCCTGCAAGCCGGCGAAAAACGACTGGATCTGTCTTCCTCGCAACTCCTGCGGTTTGAGGCCCAGTATGGCGGCTCCGGAACTGTTCAGCTCGCTTACCACACCCTCCAGATTCGTGGTCAGCAGTCCATCGCGCATGCTTTCCAGAATGTTCTCTGTTTTGGCTTGCAGGTTAGCCACTTGGCCGCTCTTATCTCGCAGTTCCGCTCCCACCTTCCGCAGGTTTTCCGCCAATTGGCTGGAAAGGTAGGCGATGGCGAAGAAACCAAAGAAACTTGCCCCGAGCTTGACCTGGAGCGTCCGCAAATCTACCGGCAACGGGGAAGTGGTGATCAGATAACGGAGGGCCGGGTAATGAACCACGAAGTCTGGCAGTATAACCGGAAGATAAGCCAATTCCAGCACCGCACCCATGCAAACAAAACTGACTGCCGCCACCAGGAAAACCCGGCCGCGCGGAAGCAGTGTGCTGGAAAGGATGATCACAAGCAGGTAAAGCGAAAGGTAATTGCTCTCCAGATCCCCTGTAAGGTGGAGTATGGCGGTGATGACGGCTATATCCGAAAAGATCTGCAGGTAGGCCTGTAAAAGGTAATCCTGGCTAAGCTGATTGTAGATCAGGTAATACAGGCCGAGAATGTACCAGAGGATGATGGCGATAGAGAAGTATTTGAAAGAGGCGGGGTTAGGATTGGCAACCAGAGCGCGAATGGCGAAATCGATCGCGAAAACAAAGCTGATTATGACAAACCGGATCTTGGTTACCCAGGGCAGCCATTCTTTTAGCTGATCGGGTAAGGCCGCGAATAGGCTAGACGCATTGGGAGAAGAGTATTTTGCCATGATCGAGTCGGTCAATCGACAATTCTACGCACTCTAACGCTGTCGTCAATCTTTCTTTTGCTGCAACCTCGGCGTGGAGGCTCGCCTCTTGAGGGTGTCATCCTTCGCTTCGCTCAGGATGACAAGACCAAAATCACCCCGCGAGTTTCCCGATCAAACTGAATAACGGAAGGTACATCGAGATTACGACACCCCCGACGACCACGCCCAGGAATAGAATTATTATCGGTTCCATCGCTGTCAAGAGGTCGCCGACCGCAACATCTACTTCATCTTCATAGAAGTCTGCGATTTTTTGGAGCATGGCGTCCAAATTACCGGTCTGCTCACCTACGCCGATCATCTGCACCACCAGGTTCGGGAATACACCGGTTTCGCGCAGGGGATCAACGATGGTCCGGCCTGCCTCGATGGCCCGGCGAACTTGCATAACGGCTTTCTCGACCACCGCATTGCCCGAGGTGCGGGCGGTTATCTCCATGGCTTCCAGCATGGGGACGCCACTGGATATGAGCGTGCCCAGAGTGCGTGTAAACATCCCCACGGAGATCTTGCGCATCAGGCTGCCTACGAGGGGCAGTTTGAGGATGACGCGATCAATGAGCAGGCGTCCTTGGGGCGTACCATAAAACAGCTTGAGGCCGTATCCTCCCGCCCCGAGGATAATCACCGCGGGCAGGGCAAAACTGGCGACCGCATTGCTCAATCCAATGACGATTCGGGTCGGCAGGGGCAAAGCCACTTCCAAGCCTGCAAAGAGCGTGGCAAATATAGGTACGACCTTCCACAAGAGCAGCGTGATCACGCCTCCCGCAATGAGCACTACGGCCGTGGGATAGATCAGGGCCGACTTCACTGCCCGGCGCAGCTTGACGGCTTTTTCAATGTGAGTGGAAAGCCGCTCAAGAACTCCGTCCAGGATTCCCCCCGTCTCCCCCGCTTCGACCATGTTCGTATAGAGATCATCGAACACCTTGGGATAGTCGCGCAGCGCATTGGCCAGCGTGGTGCCGCCCTCAACCGATTTGCGCACTCCCCGCAAGATCTCAGTGAAAGCCTTATTCGCCTGTTGGTCCGCGAGGATGTCAATGCACTGGACCAAAGGAAGACCGGCATCAATCATCACCGAGAACTGACGGGTGAAAATCGAAAGTTCCCGCGGGTTCACTCGCCCTCTTACTTTCGGCTTGGCGAGCGCGGCAGAGCGTTTCAGCCCGGTGCGGCCGGGCGCGGCCGGCTCGCGGCGAAGCGCGCCGCCCATAGCCTGGCGGGTCACTGCCGCTCGCACGCCGCTGACCAGCGAGCCTGTTCGGGACGTACCTTGAGAGTTAATCTGTGGCATCGGTCCACCTCAAAATCAATCGCGAGGCCGCATGGCCATGCGCCTCGGCTACAAACTGCGGTACTACCTTCGCGTAGAGCCATGAAGGGCGCTCGCGGGCTGCCCCCCCACGCCCGCGGCGCCGCCGCGGTCGATCATGTCCTGAAGTTCGTCGACGTGGCTGGTTCGCGAATAGGCGGTGTCCAGGCTGATCAGCCTTTGCGTGTAGAGAGAGTAAAGCGCCTGATTAAGAGTCTGCATGCCGAACTTCTCTTGGCCCAATTGCATGGCGGAATACACCTGGTGAATCTTATCTTCCCGGATGAGGTTCCGAATGGCCGGGTTCGGAATCAGGATCTCGAGCGCCACGACGCGCCCCTGGACATCCGCCCTGGGCAGAAGCGACTGGCACAAGATACCCTCCAGCACCATCGAGAGTTGGGCGCGAACCTGCGATTGCTGGTAAGACGGGAAGACATCGATAATTCGGGTAATGGTGGAGGCAGCGGAATTGGTATGCAACGTCGCGAAGGTGAGATGCCCCGTCTCGGCTATCCTGAGCGCCGCCTCGATGGTTTCCAGATCGCGCATTTCCCCGATCAGCACGACGTCCGGGTCCTCGCGCAGTGCGGCGCGCAGCGCGTTCGAAAATGAGTGAGTGTCGGAGTGGACCTCGCGCTGGTTCACCAGGCACTTTTTGTGCGAGTGGATAAACTCGATGGGGTCTTCAATCGTGATGATATGCTCATGGCGCGACTGGTTGATGAGGTCAATCATGGTCGCCAGGGTGGTTGACTTGCCGCTCCCCGTTGGACCCGTCACCAAAACCAACCCACGAGGCTTTTCACAAAGAGCGCCCAAGATGGGCGGAAGCTGCAATTCTTCAAAGCTCTTGATTTGAAATGGAATCAAACGAAACGCGGCGGCCACCGCGCCGCGCTGGTTAAACAGATTGGCGCGGAATCTCGCCATATTCTTGATGCCGAAAGAAAAGTCGAGTTCGAGATTCTCTTCAAAGCGGTGCTTCTGAGCGTCCGTCAGGACACTGTAAGCCAGTTGTTTCGTATCCACCGGCCCCAGCGCCGGGAAGCCCTCCACTGGTTTGAGTTCCCCATGCAGGCGGATCCTGGGCGGTGAGTCAACGGTAATCTGGAGGTCAGAACCTCCCATATCCACCATGCGTTTCAACAGCTCGCTAAGACTTGGCACTGCCATAAAATGCTCTCCGCTTAAGGTTGAGAGTCGACAGTCGAGAGCGGACAGTGTAAAAGTCTCATCTTCGCCCCCCTGAAGTCGGCGCGCCCGAAATGATCCGAAGGTAACTCTGGAAAACCCTCGACTTTAGACTTTTGACCTTCAACTTTTGACTCTCAACTTTCGACTCTCGACTGCCTTACAGCACGCTTTCTCGCATCACTTCCTCGAGGGTTGTAATTCCCTGCGCAGCCTTCACCAAGCCGCTGCGGCGAAGGGTCATCATGCCTTGCTCGACACCTTTCTTCTTAAGTTCAAGCGCCGAAGCTCCCACCAGGATCAGATCGCGAAGCTCTTCCGTGACCTCCAGCACTTCATAGAGGCCGACGCGCCCCCTGTAGCCCTTGCCACCGCAGTTCCCGCAGCCCTGCCGTCTGTAAACTTTGACCGTCTTGGCCTCTTCCGGCGTATAGCCGGCCTCGATCAGAACTTGCGGCGGAACCTTATCCTGCACCTTGCAGTCCGGACAGAGGCGGCGCACCAGTCGTTGCGCGCAGATCAGGTTCACCGAAGTCGCAACCAGAAACGGCTCGATCCCCATATTCATGAGGCGCGAAATGGTGGAGGGTGCGTCGTTGGTGTGAAGCGTGGAGAGAACCAGGTGGCCGGTAAGAGCCGCCTTGATGGCGATCTCCGCCGTCTCGAAATCACGGATCTCTCCCACCAGAATAATATTGGGATCTTGACGCAAAAACGCCCTCAAAGCCGTGGCGAAGTTCAGTCCGATCTGCTCTTTCACCTGAACCTGATTGATGCCCTGCACCTGATACTCCACCGGATCTTCGGCCGTGAGAATATTCGTTTCCGGACTGTTCAACTGGACAATGGAGGAATAGAGGGTGTTGGTCTTGCCGCTGCCCGTCGGGCCCGTGACCAGGACCATTCCGTAGGGCTTGAAGATCGCTTTCTGGAACTTCGCCAAAGACTCCGCTTCGAACCCCAGCTTCGTCATGTCTAACCGCAGGTTCTCTTTGTCGAGCAGCCGCATGACGATCTTCTCGCCGTACATCGTGGGCAGGATCGAAACGCGAAGATCGAGCGCTTTCTTCCGCCCATCCTTCAACATCTTGACCATGATGCGGCCGTCCTGCGGAAGCCGCTTTTCGGAAATATCCAGCTTGGACATGATCTTGACGCG
>JBEKLY010000182.1:0-16019 GCA_050010015.1 Terriglobia bacterium | reverse complement strand
CCCTCCAGGCGCGGGCGTACGAACTGATCTGTGCGTTCCCAGTAACCGGAAACTGAGCATGGCAGTATCCCTCAAGGAATCAGTAGGATATCCCTCGAAGGCTGTTGGAACTTCGGACTAAGCTTCGAGTGTGGCCGGCTTCCTGTGTGGCCGGTAAGCGGGATGCAATCCAGGAGTGAAAGGAGATTGAAGAAATGGCAGGCACAAACACGGCCGTTCTGGGGATTTATCCCAGGCAGATTGACCTTGAACTAGGCCTTAATTCACTAAAAGCGGCGGGATTCCGGAACACGGATATTTCCGTGCTCGTCCAGGAAAACCTGGGGACCAAGGATTTCAGTCATGAAAAAAGCACCAAAGCGCCGGAAGGTGCGGCGGCGGGGGCCGGCACAGGCGCGGTGATCGGAGGAGTGCTGGGCTGGCTGGTTGGAATCGGGAGCATCGCCATCCCCGGCATTGGACCATTTCTCGCGGCCGGACCTATTGTGGCTGCGCTCGCCGGCCTGGGCGCCGTGGGCGCGGTGGGCGGCATTGCCGGAGCGTTAATCGGCCTGGGAATCCCGGAATATGAGGCCAAACGCTACGAAGGGCGCGTCAAGAAGGGGGGCACGTTGCTTTCGGTTCATTGCGACGATTCGGAATGGGCCAAGCGGGCCAAACGGGTACTTGCCGATACGGGCGCTGAAGATATCGCCTCGACTGGAGAGGCGAGTGCTGACTTCGCCGCCAGCAACAGACCGTTGCCGCGGGATATGCCTGTGAGCGGCAGCCCCGACGCCCGGCTCGGCGAGGATGACATCAGACGCCGGTCTTGAGTCGACACGGGACCGTTTGCTGATAGCTGTGGGTTAAATTTGACAAGGAGGTTGTGCCGATATGAATTGGGACCAAATTCAAGGAAAGTGGACTCAGATGAAAGGCTCCGTCAAGCAGCAGTGGGGCAAACTAACCGATGATGACTTGGAGGTAATTGCGGGCAGCAAGGACAAGTTTGTCGGGAGGTTGCAAGAGCGCTACGGAATCAAGAAAGAGGAGGCGCAACGGCAGCTCGACGCGTGGACGCAAACCGTTTTCGAAACCGAGGATGCCTCTCGCCGGCACGAACACGTGACCCGATAGGCCTGAACATTCGCGACTGGCGGCCGTTGCCTCTTGCTCTGGCCGCCAGTGCGGGCCGAACGCCTGCGCCCCGGGACCGGCGGCTGCCAAACCCTGGCGCCGCCGGTCCCGGACCATCGAAGCCACGGGGAGGGGTCAACTTATGAAAAAGTATCTACTGACAGTTCTGTCGCTGGCGGTTTTCTGCGGTACGACACTGCTGGTTGGGTTCGGAGCGCAGAACGACAATGCGTCGAGTCCCAAGCAGGACATGAAGGATGCCGCAAAATCATCCGGACGCGCCGCGAAGAAGAGTGCCAGTGAAGGTAAGAGGACGGTCAAGAAAGGCGTCAATAAGTCCGCAAAGAAAGTGAAGAAAGGCGCTCAAAAAGTTCAAAACAAGACCGACACCCGCCAGTAGCAGGTTGCTGAAAAGCCCCGATGGGCTGTCGTCCTGAGCGCAGCGAAGGATCTGCAGTTGTTTGTTTTCAACGCGATACTGCAGATGCTTCGCTGCGCTCAGGGCAGGCTCTAAAGGTCGGCGCTACGAGTTGAGTTAGGAAACCAGGTGCTGTCCTAATTTGGTCGTAGCGCCGCCATCTTGGCGGCTCGAATGCCGGCTGGAAGCTGGCGTTACGCGCCAAATTAGGACACTACCGGAAACCACCGCGATTTGACAGCGCGCGCTGGAGAATAGTAACATTTTGTCCGTGCCGTTCGTGGGTCCGTTCGACGCCTCTCCGGGCTGTCAACGCCCTGCCGGACCACTTGGGCATAGCAAGGGCGACCAGCAGGTCGGCCTTTGGCGCGTGAACCCATGTGCAGTGCCCGCAGAGGAAACCGAAGAATCGACTTCTCTTCGCAACTACCAGACCATCGGCTCGAAACAACCATCTTAGCCGGAATGAGTGAAGGGTTTGCACTGCTCGATCGCGAATGGCGATTGACCTGCGCAAACCCCAGCCTGGCCCGAATGGCCGGCAAGGAGATTTCCGAGTTAGTGGGCAAAAACGTTTGGGAGTTGTTCCCTGACTTGGTCGGTAGCCACTTATTTGTCGAGCTCCATCGTGCCCTCGAGCAACAAGCCCCTTCCAGTTTCGAATTTTACTATCCTCCTTTTAACCGATGGACTGAGCAGCGTGTCTACCCCCACGAGGGCGGGCTCGCAATCTTCGTGGCCGATATTACAGAACGTAAGCAGGTAGGGGACCTTCTCCGGTCGCAGGTACAGAGTCCTCAACAAGCTGTCGAAGAACCGGGCGTGAGCGGAACGCCGAACGAACAGTCCCAGATTCTCGAGCTGGCTCATGATGCGATCATCGTCCGGGCCCTCGACAGTGTGATTACCTATTGGAATCGAGGCGCAGAGCTCACCTATGGATGGACCAGGGAAGAAGCGGCCGGGAAGGTCACTCACTCGCTTCTACAGACGATCTTTCCCGAACCCTTCGAAGCAGTTGAGCGCAAGGTGAAGCGAGGCTGGTGGGAGGGGGAACTCGTCCATACCCGCCGCGATGGCGCGCGGATCATTGTGGACAGCCGCCAGGTGGTGCAGTCGAACGAGCGCGGAGAACCACAGGCTATCCTGGAAATCAATCGCGATATCACGGCTCGCAAAAAGGCCGAGGCGGCGCTCAAGGAAAGCGAGGACAGGTTTCGACTGGTGGTCGAAAGCGTCAAGGACTACGCCATTTTCATGCTGGACCCCAACGGCTACATCCTGACCTGGAATCAGGGGGCGGAGCGTATCAAGGGATACCGTCCCGAGGAGATCATTGGCAGGCATTTCTCGATCTTTTACGAGGAGAAGGACCGCGAGGCCGGCAAGCCGCAGCGGGGGCTTGCCCGGGCGGTCGAGGAAGGCCGGTACGAAGACGAGGGTTGGCGGCTGCGGAAGGATGGCTCACGATTCTGTGCTGACGTCGTGATCACGCCGCTTTATGACTCGGATGGCGAGTTGCGGGGATTCGCTAAAGTCACACGCGATATTACCGAGCGCCAACTAGCCCAGGAAGCCTTGCGGGAAAGCGAGGCCCGGCTGCGGGCGCTCGTTACCTCCATGGACGACGTGGCCTTTGAAATCGATGAGCACGGCATGTGTGTGGACGTGTGGACCTCCAATGAGAGCCTCTTGCCGAGACCCCGGCGGGAAATGATCGGCCGGCGCATCGGCTATTATTATAGCGAAAAGTGGGATCGCCACTTCTTCCGGACATTCAATCGAGTGCTGGCCACGGGACGGCCGGAGGCGGTCGAATACGAGTTGGATTTGCCGGAAGGTAAGCGCTGGTTCTCGGGGCGCATCAGCCCGATCAGCGCCGACGGCCGTAACTACCGGAGCGTTTGCCTCCTGGTTCGCGACGTGACGGAGAGCAAACGGGCGGAACTGAAGTTCCGTGGCCTGCTTGAGGCCGCGCCCGACGCAGTGGTCGTGGTCGATCGGGAAGGCAAGATTGTTCTGGTCAACGCCCAGGTGGAGAAATTATTCGGCTACCGGCGCGAGGAACTGATCGGCGAGAAGGTCGAGCGACTGGTGCCGGCAAGGTTTCGAGGCCATCACGAGCAGCACCGTGCCCTCTTCTTCGAGCACGCGAAGGTGCGGCCGATGGGGGCGGGCCTGGAACTCTATGCATTGCGCAAAGACGGCACGGAGTTTCCAGTAGAGATCAGCCTGAGCCCGCTCGAGACCGAAGAGGGCACGCTGGTGTCCAGCGCGATTCGAGACATCACGGAGCGCAAGCTGGCGGAGCGCGATCTGGTGGAGCTTTCGGGACGCTTGCTTTCCGCTCAGGGCGAGGAGCGCCGGCGGCTTGGCCGGGAACTCCACGACAGCACGGCGCAGACTTTATCGGCGCTCTCGCTCAATCTGGCTTTGCTCGACCAGGTGGCTAGGCCGTCTTTGGACGAGCGGGCGGCGCAGGCCATTAAGGAAAGCCTGGAGTTGGCCAGGCAAGCGTCTCGCGAATTGCGCACGTTCTCCTTCCTGCTGCATCCGCCGGTGCTGGATGAGGGCGGACTGTCCCAGGCCTTACGATGGTACATTGAAGGGTTCACCCAGCGGACCTCGGTGGAGGTTGATTTCGAAGTTTCACCGCCGGAATTCGAGCGGCTCCCGCCCGACCTCGAGACAACCGTGCTGCGCATCGTGCAGGAGAGCCTCACCAATGTTTATCGCCACTCGGGAAGCAAAGTAGCCGGGGTGCGCGTGGTTAAAGGCAGACGGGCGATCACCCTGGAAGTCTGGGATGAAGGAAAAGGTCTGTCTCAGAGCCTGGATGGAAGCGAAGGGGTCGCATCTCCAGGGGTTGGAATTTTAGGTATGCGGGAACGTGTTCAGCAACTGGGCGGCACGATGGAAGTCCGGTCGAACAACCCTGGCGCTCTTATTGAAGTGGTTCTGCCGCTTCAGCCTCAAGCAGAAAGCTCTTCGTAGCGCCGGGATTTGGGCCGGTACACGCGTTAGCCGAACTAAAAGGGGTATTTTACGCCGGGCGGCTGAGCCCCAAAGGGGCGATCTATCACAGCCCAGGCCAACGGCCCATAAGCGCTAACTTAAGCCTGTCGCCGTCGGCGAAATGCTTCTCGCCGCCACTCTCGCAGGCCCAGAGGGCCGAAAGATTGTGGCCCACGGCGAAAGCCGTGGGATGGCCGAAACTGGTTAACGATCAAGCCCGCGTCAGCGGGCGACAGACTCCCTGCGCTCCGTCCAATACTTCTGTCGCCCCTACGGGGCTTGCTCACGACGCTTATGCATTATCCCATGGCTTTCGCCATGGGCCACAATCTGCCGCCGCTGCGCGGCTTCGACGGTCGTGTCGACGTTATGTTAGCGCTTATGGGCCAACGGCCTGGGTCAGCGATGGCACCCCGTTCAGATTGGGTCAGCCCTGAAAGGGCGGAATACGCTAGTTGCCTTGCCGCAGTTGTTGTCCCAAGTGTACGTGCATCTCGCCTTCAGAACCGTGCATCGCGAACCCATGCGCCGGAGGTCTATTTCGCCCCTACAGGGCTTCACGATTGAAGGCGCGACGTTGACCCAGGCCGATGGCCTGGGCTGTGATAGATCGCCCCTTCGGGGCTTAAGACAGACACAGAAACCCGCGCCGGCGGCAGGCTTCACGCTCGGCCGAAAGCGAGTGCGTGGGTGCGCTTGTCGGTGGCGCAGCGAATAACGTGCTCGAGGTCATCGCCGGCAAACGGAGCAAGCATAAAATCAAATGCCCCGTGCTCCATCGCGTCGATGTACAGCTCCGGATCGAGGGTCCTCGCTACCACGACGATCTTTGAGGGAACTTGCATCTCGCGCCCGATCGCCAGCAATTCCCGCCAGGAGCCGTCGGGAAGCGTCGTGTCGGTGAAAACGACTTCCGGCGGGCTGCCGGTGGCTGTGAGCAGATTTCGCGCCTGCTGACAGGTGTGCGCGCGATGAGTCACGACCTTAAGTTCTTCTAGCGCCTGGCTCAGCGATTGAACCGGTTCCTCATCCATGTAAACAAGCAGCGCCTCAATTCTCTGCTCCATGGAATCACTTCCTTTCCTGCCGGCAAGGCGCGTTGCTCCCTCTGCTGCGGTTTCGCGTTGTGGGGTTAGCTTTCCGCTCCCTCTCGCGCGTCGCCTGCATAAGATTTCCACGAAGCTTCAGTCTTGAGCAACCCTGGGTAGGGGCATATCAGGTGAAGTGTGTAGCCGGACTGGGAATTCACTGTAGGCGAAAGAACCGGCGCCTCCACTTTTCTTGTTTGGGCCCAACGAGCTGTCATCCTGAGCGCAGCGAAGGATCTCCGTAGTTTCTTAGGGTCCGACGATTTACGAACAACTGCAAGGGTCCTTCGCTGCGCTCAGGATGACACGTCAAGTTCCTTCATGCCTTCTTGTGCCGGATGGCAAGATGGAAAGCGAGCGCTGGAATTGACACCTTGGTCCGAAAACAGATAGCATTTTTGTTGTCACTTATCAGGGCTCTCTAGCTGTTCGTTGAGCTGTGTGGCGACCCCGTTTTCCGCACTTCGACAAGTTCTGAAGGAGTCGGGAGCGCGGGCGACCGGGGTGATCGTCCCTTATGAGCGCGGACAAACGAATTCTGGTAGTGGATGACGACATACGAGTGCGCAACGCGTTGGATCGCCTCTTGTCGACGTGGGGATATAGTGTTGATCTCGCCAGCGACGGCAGCGAAGGCTGGGACAAGATCGCCTCGGGAGGGCCAGCCGTCGTTATTTCCGACTTGCGAATGCCGGGAGTCGATGGCCTCGAGTTGCTCAAACGGGCCCGAGAAGCGAATTGTTCTGCCTATTTCATCGTGTTGACGGGTTTCGGCACCATTCGGGACGCCGTGGAAGCTACCAAGCTTGGCGCCTTCAACTTTCTGACCAAGCCTGTCAATCCCGAACGTCTGCAGATCGAGCTGAGAAACTGTTTTGACCGAAGCGAAAGCGATCAGCAGCTTGAGATTGCTCGACGAAAATTGCGCGACCTGGGCGTGCTTGGCAGACTCGAGGGGCGATCTCCGAAAATGCAAGAGGTCATGTCCCTGATCAGTATGGCAGCGCCGTCGGCTGCCTCGGTCCTGATCTGCGGTGAGAGCGGGACAGGTAAGGAACTGGCGGCCCGGACCATTCATGAGCTCAGCCCGTATCGGAACAGCAGATTCGTTGCGGTGAATTGCGCCGCCATTCCTGAATCGCTCATCGAGAGCGAGCTCTTCGGGCACGAGAAGGGGGCCTTTACCGGCGCGCTCCAGCAGCGCCTGGGATGCTTCGAACTCGCTCAAGGCGGCACCTTGCTTCTGGACGAAATCGGCGACATGCCTGCTTTGGCCCAGGCCAAACTTTTGCGTGTTCTCGAGGATGGCAAGGTTCGGCGCCTGGGCGGCTCGGCGGAAGTTCGAGTTGCCGTGCGCGTGCTAGCCGCCACGAACAAGGTGCCGGAAGACGCCGTCAAGAACGGACAACTCCGCAGCGACCTTTTTTTCCGGCTCAACGTTGTCCGGATCACCATGCCTCCGTTGCGAGAGCGTTTAGAAGACCTCGAGACACTCTCCACGGCGCTGCTCGAGGACTTGAACCGAAAGCACGAGCGGGCAGTTCAGTGGATCGATCCCGAGGCCCTCAAGCTAATGCTTGGTTATCCGTGGCCCGGAAATATTCGAGAGCTTCGCAACACGCTCGAACGGTCGCTGCTCACCTGTTCCGGAAGCGTCATTACGCCTCACGATCTCCCTCCGTTCGTGAAAGGCGAGGGGGAGCGCACCGTCCACGACCGGTCTCGATTTGTTCCTGGTATTTCAGTCGCGGAGGTCGAGCGCCGTCATATCCTCGCAACCCTGGCCTCCACCAATCAAAACAAAACGAAGGCGGCGGCGATGCTTGGCATCACCGTAAAAACTCTTCACAACAAACTGAAGCAGTATGCCAAAAACCCTCACGATGATCTTGGCTGGCCGGCTTGGCAGATCCTTCCGACTAGCTTCGTCCTACCTCGCTAGATAAACGGCGACTGCCTCGGCCCGAAGTTTGGGGCCGCGCCGATTATGAGTTTTGTATACGCTTAGAGAAAAACTTCCACTGTTGCCCCAACCCTTTCCCACCGCTGTTAGCGGGGATCCTCGCCTTCGGCAGCGACTATCTGCTTAAGGGCCAAACGGATGCTGAGCCTGCCGCGTAGCCGGGCGATTTGGCAGATCAAATGCCTGTGTCTTGTGCATGGGCCGGGCAAAACTGTGAGCGTCGTTAAGAGCCGACGCCGGGCGCGGCTTCAAACGTTGGTGGCAAGCGGACTGCTGACGTGGGGACTCATCTCTGTCCGGGAGGCTAGGTATGTCTCACATTCCGTCCATGGATTGGCCGAATGCAATGCGGGCTGAAGCGGCTGAGGCCCTGCCCGCAAGTACGGAGCCGCAGGCGTCTAGTGCGGCATCGCCGGACGATCTGGAAATTCGGCGAAGCAGGCTTTTTTATATTCGACGCTATGGACCGATAATGGGTATGTGCCTGTATGAGCTTGACGCGAATTTGCGTGCCTCCGGAGGCTCGGCGCGCCCGTAACCTGTCCGCGAGACAAGCCGTCCATGAAGCGGTAGGGCATTTGCGACAAGTTAAGTGCCAGGCGACTTCCGCAGGGTAAGTTCTTCACTGAATACCAGTCGGGGCTGGGCCGCCATCCGGCATCCTCGGAAAAAAAGCAGCATTCTCACACCCATCCCTCATCTAAGCATAGGTCAGTTCGTGAGTGTTCTCCTTGCGTCGGGTTGCGGGTCGGCAACGATCCGCGACGGAGGTCAGGTGGGGCGCGGGGACAGTGAAAATCTGCGACGGATAACGCCCCACCTGCTCTCCTCTTTAACGCTCAGGATGACACTTCCGAATTTTTTCACACCTTCTCACGCCGTGGGCTACTCCCTGTCGGCCCTCCGGGCCTGTATTAGCGGTGAGCGAGACCTTTATTGCCACCACTTGAGGTGCTAAGTTAACGCCTATGGGGTTCGCGGGTTGGCACATAAGCGCGAACTACTGTACTAGCCGCTGCCGCGCTGCGATTGACCAAGACCAAGGCCAAATAAACGAACATCCACCCAGCGCCTCCGCAGAGATCATCGTGTGACCGATCGCCTCTCTTCGGTTGCAGCCTTAATCCGGAGTGTATAACATCATGCGAAGACCCAGGACCTACCGGGAGGGTGTATGAGATCGCCTTGGCTTGTGCTTTGTATGATGCTTGGCTTGGCCTTTTCCGCGGCGGCACAGAAGCCGGCTGCAAAGGCGGGCGCATCCGTTTACGCCATGCAAGAAGGGTTTGTCGATGCCCGTGGAGTGCTGATTTACTATGCCGCGCTGGGGCAGGGACCACCGCTCCTGATCCTGCACGGAGGGCCCGGCGCCTCGCACGATTACTTTCTGCCCTATCTCTTGCCCTTGGCGAGGCGCAATCGCTTGATCTTCATTGACGAGCGTGGCTCCGGCAAGTCGGAGAAGCTGGAAGACCCGGCGGGCTACACCGTCGAAAACATGGTGGGGGATGCCGAAGCCGTGCGCCAGGCGCTCGGACTCGGCAAGATCGCCCTGCTGGGGCATTCGTGTGGCGGTGTCCTCGCCCAGGCTTACGCTCTGAAGTATGGGAACAACCTGACGCACTTAATCCTCTGCAGTACGTTCTCGAGCACCAGGGCGATGAACGAAGTGTTTCGCCGCATGGAGGCGAACATGGCCCCGGAGCTGCGCGAGCGCATCCAGAGACTGGAGAGTAGCGGCTTGTTTGGCCAGGGCAAGGACTTTGAGAAGAACCGCTACCCGAATGATTACATGACGGCCGCCTGGGGAGAAGGCTATTTTCCCTATCTCTATCAGAATCGGCCCGATGCTAATTACGATCCCATCGGCAACGGCAACATGGCCTGGGACGTCTACCGGGAGATGTGGGGCTCACATGGTGAGTTCATCATCGATGGGAACTTGACGTCGGTGGAGTACACCGACAGGCTCTCGACAATCCACATTCCCACCCTCATCACGGTTGGGGACCACGACGAATGCGATCCGTCACTGGCGCGA
Organism: Terriglobia bacterium; assembly: GCA_050010015.1. Taxonomy (GTDB): domain Bacteria; phylum Acidobacteriota; class Terriglobia; order UBA7540; family UBA7540; genus CAVROP01. Next base: position 6,375 of record JBEKLY010000182.1, on the reverse strand, counting down.
GCCATGCAGCAGAAGATCGCCGGCTCAAAACTCGTCGTGCTGCCAAAGAGCGGGCACATGACGTTTGTCGATCAGCCGAGCATGTTCAATGGCACGGTTGACGAGTTTCTGCATCCCGGAAGCGCGAAACCATAAGGCAAGCCGCCCGTGAGATAAACCTGACAGCGGCGCCTACCCACCAATCGCAATTCCAAGCGACTTCATTTTTCGATAGAGGTGGCTGCGCTCGAGACCCAGCGCTTCGGCGGCACGCGAAACGTTGCCCTGGCTTTCCTCGAGTTTGCGGAGGATGTAATCGCGCTCGTAGGCGGCGCGCGCTTCCTGCAACGACGAGAAACCCGTCGTCGGTGTTTTGGTGGAACCGGAAGCTGCGTGGTCGTGGGAAAGGGTAAGGGGAAGGTGGCGTCGCTCGATTTTCTCACCCGGCACCATGATGACCAGCCGTTCGACCAGGTTGCGCAATTCGCGCACGTTGCCCGGCCAGCGGTAAGTGAGGATTACTTCCTGGGCCGCATCGGAAAAGTGCTTCGGGCGACGGCCATAGGCGCGCGCGAAATCCGCCAGGAAGTAGTTGGCGAGAGCGGGAATATCCTCCGGGTGGTCGCGCAGCGGGGGGACGAAGAAGGGAATGACGTTGAGCCGGTAAAAGAGGTCTTCGCGGAAATTGCCTTTCTGGATCTCCTCCTGCAGATTTTTGTTGGTGGCGGCGATGACGCGCACATCCACGGTGAGATTATTCCCCGAGCCTACCGGTGTGAACCGCTGCTCCTCGATGACGCGCAGCACTTTGGATTGGGTGCGCAGGCTCATGTCGCCTACTTCATCCAAGAACAGAGTGCCGTCGTGAGCCTGCTCGAACTTGCCCACCTTGTCCTCGACAGCTCCGGTGAAAGAGCCTTTGATGTGTCCGAATAGCTCGCTCTCGATCAGTTCCTCGGGGATGGCGGCACAGTTGACCTCCACGAAGGGTTGCTGGGCGCGCAGGCTGAGGAGGTGCAAGGCGTGGGCCACCAATTCTTTGCCCGTCCCGCTTTCACCGAAAACCAGCACCCGGCCGTTGGTGGGAGCGGCCAGGGTGAGCTGCTGGCGCAGGGCCTTCATGGGAACGCTGTCGCCAATAATGCGGTACTTGCCGCGCAACTCCTCGCGCAATTGGCGATTCTGCGAGGTCAGCGTTAACTGCTCGACCGCGTGCTTGAGCGTCAGCAGAGTCTTGTCAATGGAGAGAGGTTTTTCGATGAAATCAAAAGCTCCCAACTTTGTGGAGCGTACCGCCGTTTCAATCGTGCCGTGGCCGGATATCATGATCACGATGGGCGGAGCATCGAGCGCCTGGATCTTTTCGAGTGCCTGGATGCCATCCATGCCCGGCAGCCAGATGTCCAGCAGAATCAAATCGCAATTATGATGCGCAAGGAAATCGAGGCAAGCTTCGCCGCTCTCCACCGCCTCCACGATGTATCCTTCGTCTTCGAGCACGCCCGAAAGCGACTCGCGAATGCCCGGTTCGTCGTCCACAATCAGAACGGAGTAGTGCGCCATTGACTCTTGAATTATAGAGAATTGTCATGATGGAGAAAAGGGGCCTGGGGCTGCGGCCTAGGGGCTGTCTCAAAACCGCCCGGCAGAGAAGAGATTACTGAATGACGCCCAGGATCCCCGACCACCGCTCGAGCCATCAGCCCCGCAGGGGCTGGATATGAGTAGCCGGGGGCGACGCCCCCGGAAACGTCGCCCCTTCACCCCCTTTCCCCTCTCCCCGCTGGCGGGGAGAGGGGTGCCGAAGGCGGGGTGTGGGGTCGGGTGCGGTCCGGGGGTTTCACCCCCGGCTACTCAATTTGCTCCCCTCCGGGGAGCACGGCTTCACGCGTAGCCTACCATCCCCATTGCAACCGGGGTACAGAGAGTTTTGAAACAGCTTGTAGGGTCTAAGGCTGTTTTGGATTGCGCTTTGCGGATTATTCCCGGCCAGGCGAAGAATCTCTGCAGTTGCGGACTTGAGCAGCAACGGAGATCCTTCGTCGTCCCGATCAAATCGGGACTTTTCAGGATGACAGCTTCAGCAACGAGGGGAATTGGCTGGAGCCGTTGCTAATCAGAGCAGAGCCAGATTCCTCGCTCCGCTCGGAATGACATGGCGGCGCAAAAAGAACGCCTTCCAACTGCCTACAGTCCACTGCCTACAGCCTACTGCCTTCCTGCTCCTGGACGGCCGGGGTGCGCTCGACGGGAAGCTCGATGATGAATTTGGTCCCCGTGGGTTGGTTCTCTTCCACTCGAATGATTCCCTTTTGTTCGCTGACGATTCGGCTGACGATGGCCAAGCCCAGTCCTGTGCCGCGGTGCTTGGTGGAGAAGTAGGGCAGGAACAGTTTCTCTTTGTCCTCCGAGGCGATTCCCGGGCCGCTGTCCGCCACGGTGATTTCCACCACGTCGTGCTCCGGGTCGAGCGCGGTCCGAATCCAGATTTCTTTTTGCAGGGCGTGCTCGAGAGCCTCGGCGGCATTGTCAATCAAGTTGGCCACGGCGCGTTTCAACTGTTCAGGATCGACGAGGGCGAGCGGCAGACCCGGCGACAAGTCCCGATGAATCTCGATGCCGCGCAGGCGTCCCGCGAAAATCTTGAGCGCGTTCTCGACGATCTCGTTCAGGCTGGAAGGAAGCGGCTTGGAAGCCGGGAAGCGCGCAAAGGCCGCGAATTCGTCCACGAGCGATTTGAGCGACGCTACTTCGCGCCCGACTAAAGCAGCGCTGTCTGAAACCACTCGCAGCAAGTCCGGAGGAAGGGCACCCGCACGCTCGATCAGTCGCGTTATGCGTTCAGTCGAAAGTTGAATGGGAGTGAGCGGGTTCTTGATTTCGTGGGCGACGCGTTGCGCGACTTCCTGCCACGCCGCAGCCTTTTGGGCCTGCACCAGTTCCGACAAATCTTCCAGAACCAGCACCGAGCCGATCTTGCCGTGGCGAGTCCGTACGGAAGACACGGTCAGGGAAGTAAAGGCCCGGCGGCCGCCCAAATCGAGCTCCATCTGGCGCGAAGCCACTCCTTGGCGGGTCGCACGGCGGAAAAGCCGGGCCACGTCGCGCACATCGTCAGGGGTGAAAAGGTCGGACAGGGTGTGCAGCGCTCCCAACTCCTCGCGGCCAAACAGGCGCTTAGCCATCGTGTTCACACTGGTTATTTGGCCTTGCGGGTCGAAGGAGATGACTCCGGTCGGGATGTTCTCGAGGATGGCCTCGATGGTGTTGCCGCGCTCCTCGAGTTGGCGGTTGACGCTCTGGAGTTCTTTGGCGGCCTGCTCGATGGCCAGCCGATTCTCCTGAAGCTGGCGAGTCATGGAATTAAACGATTGGATGAGAATTCCAAGCTCGTCGTCCGCGCGGGCTGAGACTTGATACCCCAGATTGCCTTTCGCCACCTCCTGCGTAGCCTCGGCAAGTGCCTGGATGGGAACCGTCACCTGTTTGGCGAGGAACAGCGCGAACCAGGTAGCGATGAACAGGATCACCAAGGTGATCAGACATAGGAAAGTGAGGTAAGTTCGCTTGAGGGCTCGCCGCTCGCCGGTAAGTTGGGCGTATTTCTGCGCCTCGTGCTGAATCTCCTGTGAGAGGGCCATCAATTTCAGCGGAAGGCGGGTGACAGCAACCGCGGTCCCTACAACCCCTCCAGCAGGATCGTGAAGCGGTTGCACGCTGACAAACATTTCGAAACCCCCGGACCGCCAGTTGTCCGAAAGTCCTCCGGGCGGAATCCGGCCCTGGGGCAATTGGGGGTACATGCGAACAACTTCAGACGGGTCGGGATACGGGTCGCCGGCCTCGGCGAGGAGCCGGCCTTGGCGATCAAAGCACATGGCGGACTCGAGGTTAAGGTCCACGACTTCATGCTCCAGTGCGCCCAGAACGCCTTCCTGGTCGGAAGCGGCCGCGGCATGGAGGAGGGCTTCACTCCCGGCCAGGTGCTGGGCGATCTGCGATGAGCGGCTTTCTGTGTGGGATTGCAGTTGCCGGACGATTTCGCCGGAGTCGGCGCGGATCAGGTCAAGAGGAATGCTGAACCAGCGATCGATAGTCCGGTTGAGCAGGCCGTAGGCGAAGGCAAATAGGAAACAGACCGGCACCAGCGAGAGCGCCAGGAAAGCCACCACCATGGTCGTCTTGAAGCGCGAACCCAGCCGTTGCTGCCTGCGCTCGACGTACAACTTGAGCAAAATGCGCAGCAGAATCAAGGCGAAGATAACAAAGGCCAGAAAGATAACGGCTGAAAGCGAGAGCAGGAGCAAAGTCTGTTCAGGGCTCTGAGGACGGATAAAGGAGAGATTCAGGGAAGCCTGGCTCCAGCCCAGAAAGAAGAGCGCCGGGACTAGCACCAGCAAGAATATCAAGGCCACCTTGCGGCGATCGTAGGGGCTCTCAGGCAAGGAATTCCTCCAGCGGGCACCCCGGGCAGCTTGGAGAGCGCGGGGCGCAATGCTTCTTGCCTACCTCGACCAGGAGCGCATGAAACTCGTTGAAAAGGGCAGCCTGGCGCGGCAGGTGCGTGTGCAGGAACTCCTGGGTCTCATGGTAGTCCGCCTTAGCGGAAATAATGCCGTGCCTCGCCAGAACGCGCCGCGTGTAAGCGTCCGCCACGAACATGGGACGCTCGGCCGCGTAAAGGAGGATCGCGTCCGCAGTTTCCGGCCCCACCCCTCGGAGATCCAGCAACTGGCGGCGGAGCTCATCCGCGGGCAGGGAAAAGAGCCTAGCTAGGGATCCGCCGTGTTGCCGCTCGAGCCAGTCAGCGAAATTCCGTATCGCACGCGCCTTCTGGCGGTAGAAACCTGCGGGCCGCACACACGCTTCCAGCGCGTCGAGCCCGGCGGCCCGCAATGCCCGCCAGCTTAGCAGGCCTGCCTGGCGGAGATTGCGCAGCGCCAGCGTAGCGTTGTGCCATGCGGTGTTCTGGGTGAGGATGGCTCCCAGAATCACTTCCAGGCGGGTGCGCGCCGGCCACCACTGTTGCGGTCCGAACCGACGCAGGAGAGCAGCATAGTAGCCGGTGAGCAGTGGGCTCGCAGCAGTCTCCGCCGGGTTGGCTACTGTCGCCATACCCAAAAACTATACCGGGCTTGCGGTAAAGTCAACGAAGCCACTAATCGGGAGATCGGGAGATCCGGTGATCGGGTGAAAAGGAGAACGGAAGAATCGACCCACCGCAAGATCGAGGCAAGCCTTTGCAATTGGCGTTTGGTGATGGGAACACCCAATCTGAAATTTGAAATCGCAAATCGCAAATCGTTCACCCGATCACTCGATCTCCCGATCTCCTGATTCTTCCGATCACCGGATCACCCGATCACCCGATAGTACTAAGGTACCTTTGCTGGGTAGTCCTTTTGGTCATAGACTGATGGGGCTCCGGGGAGTTCCTGGGGGGGTGCAACTCGCCACCGGAAGGCAGGCGACGAAGTGTGACCGCACTCGGCTACGAATCATCACACGTGGATGTCTTTCGTTCCAGGTTTAGAAGAGGGTTGGAGGAATGGCAGGTAAGCTTGGCGACATTCTCCTAAAAGAGAATCTCATCAGCCCTGAACAGCTTAAGCAAGCCCTCGAGCACCAAAAGGCGAACGGAGGGCGGCTGGGCGGTGCGCTGGTGAAGCTCGGCTTTTTGAGCGACGACGAAGTCACGGTCGTCCTCTCTCACCAATACGGCGTCCCCTCCATTAATCTGAATCACTTTGAAGTCGATCCGGGCGTCACGAAGCTGATCCCCATGGAAACGGCCCTGAAGTTTCAGGTGCTGCCGCTGAGCCGCGTGGGGACATCCTTGACGTTGGCCATGGTGGATCCGACCAATGTCTTCGCCATGGACGACATCAAGTTCATGACAGGCTTCAACATCGAGCCTGTGGTTGCTTCGGAAACCTCCATCGCCGAGGCGATCAAAAAGAATTACGGCAGCATTGAGGAGCAGGAACGGAAGCGGGAGCTGGAAGAGATCGTCAGTTTCATCGACGAGGCGCAGAACGACGCGCTCGAACTGGAAGCCGAAGATGAAACCACCCTGAACCTGGAGCAACTCGAGAAGGCCGCCGAGGAAGCGCCGGTCATCAAGCTGGTGAACTATTTTCTTACCGATGCCGTAAAGCGCGGAGCCAGCGATATTCACATGGAGCCTTACGAGAAGGAGTATCGCGTCCGGTACCGGATTGATGGCGTTCTGCAAACAATCATGACTCCGCCCAACAGGCTGCGTGACGCCGTGATCAGCCGCGTCAAGATCATGTCCAAGCTGGATATTTCCGAAAAGCGGCTTCCGCAGGACGGCCGCATCATGGTCAAGATGTTGAAGGATGGGCGGAAGAAAGCGCTCGATCTTCGCGTTTC
>JBEKLY010000181.1:0-16030 GCA_050010015.1 Terriglobia bacterium | reverse complement strand
TGCGGCGAGGGGCCGAAGGGTTGCTCGGCGGTGTTTACCTGCCAGATACCGTTGGCTCCATACGTATGGCCGCCCGCTCCATTCAGGATGGACGTCCAGAACATGAAGCGTTCAACTTCTTGACGGCTGGCCTCGAGGATTCCTTCATAACAGACTTCCCCAACGAGAACCGGCATGCGCGGTTCTCTCACGAGCGACCCGGTGACTTGGTTGACCGTGTTGGGAATACTTTTGCGGTCGCTGTGGCCCGTCTGAAGCATGTCGAAATCCAGAACCGACGCGTCCTCGACCTGGTTCCGGGCATTGTCGGTGGGATGGATCGTGATGGGGTGGTGATAGGGATCAATGCTTCGCACGTACTTTCCCACTTCCGTCCAGCCGTGCCGCTGCGCGGTGGCGTCGTCTGCCTTCGTCTCTGAGAGATAGAATGGCATTGCGCCTTCTCCTGCCAAACACCAGACCACGGGATATGCTCCCCAGCGTGCGATCAGGTTTCGCCAGTGCTTTTTCATCTTTGGGATACCCATGAGGGGCAGAAAATAGCCCCAGCATCCCACCACACAGGGCACTAGCCCACGCTCGACGAGATACTGAATGCGCAAATCCGCCATGTCGAAGTAGCGCGGATTAATGCGCGCATAATTCGCTTCCCAAGGAAAACCGGCCTCGTTCGCACCGCGCATGTCGAAGGGCGGCATGTCGGGGTAGAGGCCCGCAATGATCTGGATGACGGTGAACCCCTTGCTCACCCGGTCGGCCGCGAGTTGCTGGAAGTCCTCCGGCCAGCGCAGCCGCTTGCAAAGTCCCATCCACCAGGTGTCTCCCAGCCAGAAGAAGGGGGTGCCATCCGCATGCTCGAAGTGTCGGCGATCCGCTGCGACGCGCACCGGGCCGTGCTTCCGCAGCGGATTATCGCCAGCGTAGGCTGACACTTCTAGCGTGCCGGACTTCCCTTGCAAATCCCCGTTGGCCGTGTCGCTGCAAATTGTGCGATAAGCGTACCGCCCCGAAGTGGCGGGAGAATAACGCACGCGCCAGACCTCGTCGCCCGCCCAGAACGCCGGAACCCGTTGTTCGTTTCCTCGAGGGTTGGTGAACACCACGTCGAGTTCGAGGTCATTGAAGGGGTCGGCGTAGGCTTTGCCAGAGTAGTAGGCCCACTCAACGACGCACCGCTCGGTGCCGTATTGAACGGCGGGGTCGCTTTCCGGCCCTTCTGCTACCTCGTTCGCTGATAGTGCGTTGCCCTTCGCGCCTGATGCCTGGGAAAGAGTCCCGAGAGTCACTCCTGCCTTTTCCAGGAACGAGCGGCGGCTTACTGTGCTCATGGCTGCCTCAAGAAGTCCGGATAAGAGCCGTGATCGGGTAGTTAAACACAGAACCAAGCGTTTTGCCAACTGCTCGCTAGGGTGGCGTCTTCCAACCGCGTTTGCACTTTGGCAGAAGTGAGCTAGAATGCAGTGGGGACCCTCGTTCGACTAATCGACAAAGGAAACATCGTGCTTGGGCCTAAGGAGTGGAGGACGCGCTACGCTTTCAAGTTGGCGGCAGCGGCATGTTTTGAATGCAGCGCCGCAACAAGCGGGGGAACTGCGACCCGCATTGGACCGTTACCGGCTCTTGGGGCGTGTTCTAATTAGATTTGTAGCGCTGGCCTTCAGGCCAGCATGTGCCGACCCTTCGCTTCGCTCAGGGCAGGCTCTGGAGGTCGGTGCTACATTCAAATTCGGACACTACCGAATCGAGTTATCACTTCCATATCAGATGGCGTGGCTTGACCTCCTGGCCTAAATACGATCGCGAGAGATGAAAGTCCGAACCGTGTTCTTAGCCCTACTTCTTGTGACGCTGCTTTCAGCTGCATATTACCTTCTTGTCTACGTCCCCAAACACAGCAAAGCCGGCGAACCCGTGCTGGCGTTTATGAGCTATTTTCTCACCTACTCTCCTCTCCAGCCCATTCGCGAGTCCGCTTACGTCTTGCCGGATACGTTGGGGGTGTGGGACAGCCCGGCCGAGATTCGCATGCAAATCGCCACTCTCAATTCCGGAGATCGGGTTTATGCTCTGGCGCGATTTCGCACTTGGGCTCACGTCCGTTTGTTGAACGGGCAGGATGGTTGGGTGGATAAAGACGCGCTCATGACCGCCGCTACCTACGGCGCGGACGAACATCTTCTCGGCGAGATGTCGAACCTGCCCCCCCAAGCGGCGGGGCACGCCGCCGATTCGGTCAATGTTCATATCGAGCCTTCGCGTAAAGCTGCCGTGGTTGCGCAATTGAAGCCGCAGCAGCGATTAGATATCTTCGGACGGCGCATGGTCGAGCGCCCGGCAGAGGGAAGTACGACGGATATTCCTTCGCTTCCCTCGACTCCTGTGGAAGCGTGGTATTTGGTGCGGTCGGCATCGCGCGCGGGCTGGATTCTCGGCCGTCTCGTGGAACTCGACGTTCCCAAAAATATCTCCGCCTACACCCAGGATGTGAATCTCGTGGCCTGGCTGGTACTGAACACAATCGATGACAATGGGCGGCAGGTGGCGCAATACATTGTGGCGGACCGTGCCGGCACTGAGACCTACGACTATACACATGTTCGGGTGTTGACCTGGTGGAAGAGGAAGCAAACCTATGCTGTTGCCTATCGGGAAGGGGACCTCCAAGGATATTTCCCGATTCTTGTAACGCATGAAGGCACTCTTCCCGGCTTCCGCTTGCGGTTGGTGGATAGCACCGGCGCGAAGTATCAAAAGGTCTACGCTTTGTTTGACACCATCACCCGCGCCGTGGGGACGGTGGCGGGATGGGAGAGCGACGCGATGCCGGAGCGGCCCGAGCCCAAGCACGCCGTTAATCGCGGCTCGAGACACACAAAAGCGCGACGATGAACCCGCGCGCTACGAACAAAGCTGTTGTTTCCACGGGCATCGGCTGCCCCTCCCTCAAATAATCTGGTTTCTTAAAGTTCCGCCGGTTTGCCAATATATATCGCAATGTGATATTATAACGAAGGGAGATGCGTAGAGCGTGCGCTTGAGGCGGCGTAGCTCCGGAACAGGGCGCCCGGGAGGGGGCCGGTTTCAAGTCCTTACACAGCGCTTGAGCTGAACACAAGTGGAAACGCGAATGTAATTACCGCAGTCGATCTCGGAGGTATGTCGGAGAAACTCGTTTTCAGCAACTCCAACGCTCAGTCTGGATCGTGAAGAGTGAGCTGATGGAACAGCCTATCGTTGGGGGCAAGGAAGAACTCTCGCAGGAAGCAGGGGCAACCCTGGCGGTTGCCCCTGCGAACCACCTAAAAGCTGGAAACTGATACTGCAAAACCCGATACCTGACACCTGAAACCTGACACCTGCTCTTCACCGCGCGTGTTTGGCGGTCTCTTCGCCATTGCCGGGCACGGGCACGACGGCCTTGATGCCGGGCAGCGGCCCCATGGCGTACTCGGTCGGACCGAGGCGTTCGTTGGAGCTCATGAGGGCTTCCCAGGTGACCTCCTGGCCGGTGTATGCTGCGGTTCTTCCCATCACCGCGGTCAAGGTGGCATGGGCGACGTGCTCCGCTTCGTTGATCGGCTGGTTCTTGCGGATAGCGGTGACGAAATCCACGTGCTCCTGCTCATACGGATCGAACTTCGTCTTGCCCGGATCGGCGCCCGCTTCCTGGTATTGCCAGACGACCTTCCCGGTGGGATCGTAGATGGTGTTTTTGCAGTTTGTGTAGCCCTCTGTCCCCACCACATACTCGGAGATGTCGTCGACGCAGCCGTCCACCTGGCGGCACATGCTCGCCAGGCGCGTGTTGTTTTCATAGGTGTACTGGATGGAGAAGAAATCGAACTGGTCACCGGTCACGCGGCGAGCCCGCCCGCCCACCCCGACAGCCTTGGCCGGGTTCATCCCCGTGAACCATAGAACGGCGTCGAGATTATGGACGTGCTGCTCGACGATGTGGTCGCCCGAAAGCCACGACCAGTTCACCCAGTCTCGAATCATCGCTTCCATATCCGACCATTCTTTCTTCTTGGGCGCGTACCAGAGTTGGCCCTGGTTCCAACGGGCAACGGCGCCGGTGATCTTGCCAATGGCGCCGTTGGAGACGCGGCTTTGCGTCTCCTGGTAGGCGCGGTCATGATGCCGCTGAGTGCCCGCCACAACGCACAGGTTGTAGGTCGTCGCTTTCTGTCCGGTTGCCAGCACGGACCGCACGCCCGGTGCGTCGACGGCCACAGGCTTCTCAATGAAGCAGTGTTTCTTGGCCTCCACCGCGGCATCGAAGTGGATGGGCCGGAAGTGCGGCGGCGTGGCCATCAGCACCACATCCACATCCGATTCGAGCAACTTCTTATAGGCATCGAACCCGATGAAGCAATGGTCGTCCGCGATCTGCTGCTGCGCTTCCTTGGCCAGCATGCCGCGACAAGTATCGAGATGGTCCTGTAAAACGTCGGCCAGCGCCACGATTTTCAGGTTCGGCCCGGCCTTGACAAACTGCGTGGCCGCCCCCGTGCCTCGCTCCCCGCAGCCGATTAGCCCTGCCTTGAGCGGAGGCCCGTCAGGCGCCGTGTCCACGAAAGTCAGAGTCGGATAGGACTTGCTGCAACTTGCCAGCACCGCTCCCGCGCCCGCCACCGCGATAGCGCCGATAAAAGTCCGGCGGTTAAGATCTATCTTCCCTTCGTCACTCATGTCTGCTCTCCTTTGAAAGTCAGTGAAAGTCTTCGAACCTACAAGAACTGAACTTCGGTCTGTCATCCTGAGCGGAGCGAAGGATCTCCGTAGTAGTTCTTCGACGACCGTCAGGCTGGAAGCTGCAACGATCCTTCGCTACGTTCAGGATGACAGCTAGTTTATTTATTGGCCATCGCACCAGCCGCGTGCATGCCCTTTTCGTATTCCCGCACCACGCGAAATCCCACATCTGTGCAGTCCGAGTACCACCACACGCTCTTTGGCACCTGAGGGTCGGTGAGCAGCCACTCGTCGTGCCGGGTATGATCGCGCGCCGCGCAACGCAGATCGGCGGCATCGGAGCGGTACGAACCACCGCGGACAACGTACTCCTGCCCGGATGCCGGGCCGCGGGGATCGACAACCTCAGAGTCTGCCAGGCGCGCGTAGGCCTGCGGTTCGTACCAATCCGAGCAGAACTCCCGTACGTTGCCCAGCATGTTAACCAAGCCCCAGGCATTGGCTTTGGTGCCGCCGGCCGGATAAGTCTTACTTGCGCTGTCCTCCAAATACCAGGCGTATTCGCTGAGCGGCGCCGTCTTCACGCCCAGCAACCGATTCAGCCACCGCTCGCGGGTGAACTGCGTAGGGCTGCCGGCAAAGAAGTAGGCAGACGTTGATCCCGCGCGAGCAGCATACTCCCACTCCGCCTCAGTGGGAAGCCGGAACTTTTTGCGGGTAACTTCAGAGAGCCACTCGCAATATTTGGTGGCTGCGTAATGGGTCATGGTGATGGCCGGCCTCGAACCCCTTCCCCAGCCTTGGTCGGGAGAGCCGTAGGGCGGCGTAGGCCCCGTCACCGCGTCCGGTTTATTGGCCCCCGGATTGTCGCGGCTTCGGCTGCGGCTGCCGCGTTCGAGCAGGTACACCTCGTACTCCCTCCAGGTCACCTCGGTCCGTTCCATCCAGAACTGGCTGAGCTTCACCCGATGCACGGGGCCTTCGTCGGGCTGCCTGTATGGTTCCGACTCGGGGCTGCCCATCAGGAACGATCCGCCGGGAATGGCCACCATGCGGATTTTCACTTCTGAGCCGGGTATCGTCTCGGTGTAACTTCGGAATCCCTCCGGGCTCGCTGGGAACTCCGCGTCGAGCCCCTTTTCCTCAGTTTCGGATTCCTCTTCCACTTCCTCAGCTTCCTTACCTCTGAAATGTCCCACGTGCAGATGGCAGTTAATGCAGCGCATCTTCTCCTTCGAGCGCTGGTAGTGCAGGTGCCCGTCCACGCCCTTCTTCGAAAGTCCTGCGCTGAACAGGTTGGCGTGACAGCGAATGCAGGCGGAGTCGTAAGTGAAAGTGCGCGCCTCATCCAGGTGCTGCTTTGCCTGCCAGTCTATTTTGGTTAGATCTTTAAAAGTCTTGCCGTAAATGTCCTGCGCGCCCAGCCGAGCCTTTTCGGTGTAATAGGTGAAGCCCGAACCGGGAAGGTGACAATCAATGCAATGCGTCACCACCCCGCTCTTGGTGGTGAAATGCGTTGAATTGATCCAGGTTTGTGTGGCCTCGGGGTGCGCGTGGCACGTCTGGTCGCAGAACTTGTCCGTCGAGGTAGCATCGACGCCCGCCTTGCCTCCGAGCAACAGGAGAACGCCCAGGATGATGCCTATGACTACAAAACCGAAATTTGCAAGTTTCCTTTGACCCGGCACCATGCTTGTATTCACCAGAAGAACAGGAGGAGCTCTTCGAGATCGCGCTACTGGTCGATCATCATCGCTTACTCCGCGGCTTTGCCTTTTGACTTTTGCGATTTGCCATTTGACTTGCTTTTGCTATCGATTACCTCCCGGTTGGCACACCCTGCCGGAAACCCCCGCGACGAATAGCGCTTCCAGCCGGTTTCGGCCTGGCGAACCATGTAGACTGCCACTCCTGGGAGCGATTCGGCAAGTCGAATTCCATCAGCGACCGGAAGGATGGAGAGGGCCGTCCCCAGCGCGTCGGTGGTTGTCGCGTCGCGGGCGAGTACCGTCGTGCTGGCCAGACCCTCCAGGGCGACGCCGGTGAATGGATTAACAACGTGCGAATAGCGTTTGCCGTTGATGTCCACAAACTGTTTGGAGTCACCGGAGGTGGAAATGGCGGCGTCGTGCAGCACGAGCGTGCAGGGCGCATTCCCCGCCTCCGAGTCAGCCGCATCGATGGCAACCTTCCAGCCCGCTTCGCCGGGCGGTGGGGCGCCTATCGCCACTTCTCCACCTGCCACGACCATGGCGCGGCGGAGTCCGCGCGACTCGAGCAAAGCCAGCATCTGGTCCGCGGCATAGCCCTTGCCGATCGCGCCCAGATCCAGCTTCATCCCAGCGCGTTTCAGGAAGACGGTATGGCGCGTGGGATCGAGTTCAAGGTTCCTGTAATCCACCAACGCTTTTGCCTTCGCCAGGCCCGGAGAATCCGGAAAACGTCCTGTGGTATGAACTTCACGCCATAGCGCGACCAGCGGGCCGACGGTGACGTCAAAGGCCCCGTGAGACAGGTCAGAAATGCGGATGGATTTTGCCAGGACATTGTAGAGGTCGTCGCTTACTGGGTAAGGTGCACGCGCCCCCTCGCGCTCGAGCCGCATGAGTTCGCTGTCCTCCCGATAATCACTCATGATCTGCTCGAGTTCCTCGGCGCGCGCAAAGGCGGCTTCGGCTGCTTTCGAGGCAGTCGCATCGTCCGCAGCGTATAACTCTATGCGGAAGATCGTCCCCATGCGGGGCAGGGAATAGTCGTAACGCTTGAGCTGCGCCCCACGGGCGGAAAAAGAACACGGAAAAAGGAGCAAAGTGAGGCCCAGGCCGAAGCCCAGGCTTCCGAGCACTGCGCGGCACGAGGCCAGTTCCCCTGACGGAGCGGGCCGGCTTGCCGTTTCAAAAGATGCACAGATCCTCAGATTCAATTCAAGCCCCAATCCTCGGTCAACAACCCCACCGCAACCCGGCATTCTCTCGCCCCGGTCTGCGCCTGTCAAGGCATGGGATCCCGGACGATCCGAATCCTTAGCCTCTTGTGGCGAGGAAGCGACCCCTCACCCGTCCGACGGCGGCTGGAGAAAACGCCGTCGCCGGACACCCTCTCCCCGAGTAGCTGAGAAGAAATCAAGCTGTCATGCTGAGCGAAGCGAAGCATCTGCATTATCCCCATGAAAACAAGCAAATGCAGATTCCTCGCTCCGCTCGGAATGACAGGGATCGGGGATTTTTTCACGACTCCCAAGCGGGAGGGTGGCAGTTGCGAAAGTTGGTTTTTTGCAGACGATTGTTCTGACTTTTCAGTTCGCATATAATCACCGCCCACACACAGATTCTTTCGGATTGGAGGCTTGTCATGGACCGTCGTTCTTTTATTGGTGTTGCCGCCGGGGCTCTCTCGCTGACCCAGATGCCTACCGCTCTTCGCGCGAACCTGGAAGGGAAAAAGGGCCTGCGGTTGTCGATCACTTGGGGCATGCTGGACGGTATGCCCGTGCCGGAGGCGATGGCGCTCCTCAACCGCCTGGGCTACGACGCCTACGAGATGTTTGATTGGCGCAACCCGGCGACGCTCGAAACGTTCGTGGCGGAGAAAAGCAAGTCACAGTTGTTCTGTGCCTGCCTGGTGGCTAACAAAGGCGTGACGGCGCCTGGTTGCGGACTGGTAAACCCTCGCGAGCGCGAGGGATTCATGCGCGAACTCGAGGCTACGATCGAGGCGGCAAAGAAGATGGACTGCCGGCAATTGGTGACCCTCACAGGTAACGAACTGGGAGGAATGCCGCGCGCCGAGCAGATGGCCAACGCGGTGGCGGCGCTGCGTGAGGCCGCGCCCCTGCTTGAAAAGAACGGCATGACGGCCATCATCGAAATTCTGAACACCTACGTCAACCACGCGGGTTACTTTCTCTATTATGTGCGCGACGGGGCCGAGCTTGTGGACCGCGTGGGGAGTCCCAACGTCAAGCTGCTGTTCGATATTTATCACGTTCAAATCATGGAAGGTAATTTGATCGAGAATATCCGAACAAACATAGATCGCATCGGGCACTTCCACGTGGGCGATGTTCCGGGGCGGCACGAGCCGGGCACTGGCGAGATCAATTATCGTAACGTGTTCAAAGCTATCTACGACCTTGGCGATCGCTTCCAAGGCTCCGTCGCCCTCGAGTATAGCCCCTTGGCGCCGCTGGAACAGCACATGGCAGCGATGCGCGCCCTCGCCAACTTTACCTAGTGCTGTTCCGTTCAAGGAGAAGCTGTGAATCAATCCACGGACTTACAACCCGGTTTCACGCAATGACGCCAAGCACGCAGAGTTCGCAAAGAAAAGCGACAACTTCCCATTCGCGCTTCTTTGCGCCTTGGCGTCGTGGCGTGAACTGTTTTCACACCTTCTGATCTACAGGTCCGCCGCCGAGACCACCCCCCGGCCCCTGCGGCCTCGTTGCAGGTGTTCCCCCTTGGGGTCTCCGTACTATCGTGCTATAGCACAGGAGATCTATTAAGCGTATAAATACCTCGTACGATGCGGTGAGGGTTTTGGGATAGGCCTTAAGCGAGTGTTAGAGCGGATGGCAGCCACGGTTGGGGTTAGCCCGCGCGAGTACCTTGCCTCGGCCGAGACCACGCGAAATCTGATGAGCAGGTGAAACGCCATGATTGTTGCCACGCTAATTTTGATCCTTTCGGCGGCGATGTTCTTCTTTTACTTCCAAGCTGCCTGCCAGAGGATTCTGCGCCGGCAGTTTGACCTGGAGTATTTCAGATCCATCGCTAACGCCAACCGGTTGGAGTTTCCTTCTTTGCGAAAGGCGCTTGAGGAATCCGGCGCGCCGATTGAATACTCCCGGCTACGTGGGGCGCTTAGATGTGATTTCCTCGCCCTGACTTACCTGCTGAGGAATGTCGCGAATTCCAAAGGGCGCTATTCCAATGAAGAACGGCTTCTGATTCTGTATTTCTACACCCAAAGCCTTTCATTGGCGGTGCGGCGTATGCTGAAACTGAGCGACAACAAGGTGACGCTCAGAATGACGTCGGTCCTGCAATACTTTGCGAATGTAGTTGGCCAGCGCGTCGGCACCGTCAAGCTCGGCAGCTTGACCGCTGACTGTCCCATCAACGTGTAAGCCGCCCGGGGGCGCATCTGATTCCGGCCTCCTTTCCAGATGCGCCCCATCTTCTTAGAGCATCCTCGGAAGATCAATAGCCTTCGACGATTAGTTCACTGGCTGGGCCACGCGAAACGCATACTGTCCTGAAGCGACTTCCAGCACTGCCGCCGAGCCATCCTGCCTCAGAATACGGACGCCCTCCGCTTGCGAAACGGGCCTGCCACTCTCTGTTACATGCTCTGTCGAGCGTGCAGGCAGGTAAACCGTCGCCGAAGCATTCGCCGGAATGCGCACGGAGAACTCGAAGCCGGCAGCGACCTTCTTCCAATCGCTTTCGATCCGGCCTTGCATCGTGTCATGCCAGGCCCTCACCCACGTCAAATCACCGACCGGTTGTGGGCGGATGGTAATCTGGTTCGAATCCGCTTCGATGCCTGCCAGACCCGCGTAGAACCACTCCTCGATGTGGCCCAGCATGCAGTGGTTCTGTGACGAGGCGGGATCGGCGTCCCAAGCTTCGGTCAGTGAGGTGGCCCCCTTGGCCAATTGAGCGCCGTAACTGGGAGGGTTGGTGCGGTTGGTCATGGCGAAAAGCAGGTCCGAGCGGCCGCCTTCCATAAGGGCACGTACCAGGTAGTGATAGCCGATGTCGCCTGCGGTCTGTTGATTGCCTCGGCGAATCACGTCATCAGCCAGGTGTTCGAGCACGCGGTCACGCACAGCAGGCGGGCACAAGCCTGTTACAAGCGGCATGGACTGGGCCGTCTGGCTGCCGCTGGCGTATTCGCCGGAGCTCCCGTCAAAAAAACGGGCGCTGAAGGCCGCTTTGACCGCCTCCGCCCGCGTCCTGAAACGGTCGGCCTCCTCGGCATGCCTTAAGACGCGGCAGGCTTGCTCGACGACGTGCAGGTCCTGATAATAGGTGGCTGTGGCCGTCACGCCCAGCGGAGTGAGTTTTGAAACCCCGGGCTCCCCTGGGCCGATGTCGTACCAATCGCCCAAACCATACGATAAGATATTATCCGTCGCCTTATTACCCAGATAGGTTACGTAGCGCTCCATGGCTGGCAGGCTTTCAGCCAGCAACTGCCGGTCACCGTACTTCTGGTACGCCCACCAGGGGATCATCACCACGGCGCTGCCCCACTCCGGCGAGTCCCGAAAGCCGTCTGCGTGCACGGCATAATCGGGCGCGGTGTCGGGAATAAGCCCCTCGACGGTCTGTGAGTCACGCATATCGCGAACGATCTTAGGAAAGTAGGCCGAGAGGTCGTAGTCGTACCCGATGCTCGAGGCCATGAGATAAGGCACTTCGAGCCAGCCGAGTTTTTCGCGGTGCGGGCAGTCGGTGACGACGCTCTGAAGGTTGCTGCGCACCGCCGCGTCAATCAGCTTATGGATTCTGTTGAAGAGCGGGTTCGAGCAGGAAAACTCTCCGGCCTGCGGCGCGGAAGCATGCACGAACTGGCCCTGGAGATCCGTTACTTCGGCATCGCCTTCCACTTGCACATAGCGAAAGCCGTAATAGGAGAAGCGCGGATGCCAGGTCTCATCGCCGCCGCCTTTCAAAGTGTAGGTGAAATACTCTGGTCCACCCGAGCTTCTCTGGGTAACAAAGCCTTTTGCGTCGAGCAATTCGCCCGGAGTAAGGCGGACGGAAACGCCGGCCTTGCCGCGCACGGTAATTTGCGGCCAGCCGGCAAAATTCTGTCCAAGGTCGTAGACGTGGATTGCTTGCGCAGGCTCGCTGACTTTGATGGGATGGAAAACTTCCATTACCTTGATGGGCGGCTGTGCCTGCGAAAACAGGTGTTCCGTTGAATCGTCGACGATCTCAACTGTCTCCCAGCCCTTTGCGGCAAAGCCCGGCTCATTCCATCCCGTCTGCTCTGCGCGCGCATCGTAATCTTCGCCGCCATAGATGCAGGAGAAGCGGATGGGGCTTGGCGCTACCCTCCACTTGTAGTCGGAGGTGATGTTTTGGACCGTGCCGTCGTCGTACTCGATGCGCAGCAGAAGGATGAATTTGGGGCGGCCCATGCTCCCAGTGAACTTGACGTACCGGCCGCCCGCGACGTTGTACATACCATTCCCCAGGATCACTCCTGCGGCGTTCGCGCCGGGGCGCAGGAAGTCATCAACCTCGTACGTTGCGTACAGATTGGTGCGGCGATAATTCGTCCAGCCGGGTTCCAAAACGTGGTCGCCGACCTTGCGGCCGTTGAGATAGAGTTCGAAGAAACCCAATCCGCAGATGTAGGCGGTGGCCCGGACCACCTTGCGCGTTACCGCAAATTCGCGACGGAACATCGGCAGCGGCCCGGAGTCGAGCGCCGTGCGGCTCCAGGCAATCCACGCGGCGTGCCAATCCTCGGGCTTCAGGATTCCCATCGTCCAGCTTGCCGCCCGACTCCATCCTGAGGGCGCGCCTGCTTTGTCCCACACCCGCACCTTCCAGTAGCAGCGCTGGTGTGAGACAAGGGCCCGGCCGGAGTACTGGATATTGATGCTCTCGTGGCTCACTACCTTGCCGCTGTCCCACAAATCCGCCTGGTTCGATTCCAGCTTGGCGGGCGTTGAGGCAACGAGAATCTGATAGGCGGATTGCGACTGCGCCCTTGCGTCGCTGGCCAGATTCCAACTGAGCCGAGGCTGGCCAGCGTCGATCCCGCGCGGCTCGACGCGGTACTCAGAACGTAGGTTCTGGGGAGTAATGCCCGGCGCCAGAACGGCCAGCAACAGCAGAGTGTGCATTCAGCCTCCAATAATCGGGTGATCAGATGATCGGTTGAACGAGGGGATCCGCCGTTGGTTTAGGTGTCATTCCGAGCGGAGCGAGGAATCTCGCTCTGCGTTCGAGTGGACCGGGAGTCCACGGCACGTCACCGTCACCTACTATGGAATCAGAGCAAGATTCCTCGCTTCGCTCGGAATGACACGGTTGGATGTTCCGTCGCTCACCCGATACCCGATAGCTCTAGACGATGTCCTCCGTCTTCGGGTCCCAGCGCACGGCGCGCTTCTTGTGGTAAGAGGTGATGGACATCTGGCAGGCGATGGCCGCGCGGTAACCGAGTTCGAAGGGACAATTCGGTTTCTTGCGGCTGCGCATGCAGTCGAAGAAATTCTGCATGTGCTCAGAGGTGGCGTCGCGGTACCCTGTCTCTTGCCCGCCCTCGGGAGACACGGTGCACATGGTTTCAACTCCCCGTTTCTCGCCGCCTTGCGCTTCGAAGCGTACTTGGTCGCCTTCGTTGCGCGAGACTGTGCCTTTGTTGCCCAGCAGCAGGTCGTGTCCTTCGCCGTAGAAATCGTTCCCGAACATCGAATTCCAGGTGAAGAGGATCTTGCCTTGCAGCATCGAGACATCTACCGTGTCGGGCACTTGCATTTTCGGCGAAAGCAGATTGGCGCCCGTCATGGTGACGCTGTCCGGAATCTTGAAATCCATAAGCTTGTACCAGAATCCGACCTGGTGGACCATGTTCTCGAACACGTTGCTGCCGTCGTAGTCCCAATAGAAGCGCCAGTTCATGTAGCGCTGCGGGTCGAAGGGGTGCGGAGTAGACTCGCCCAGGAAGCCTTTCCAATCCACGTGCTGCGGGTCGCAGTCGGCAGGGATTTCGCGTGTCCATCCGCCGTAAGGAGCGTTGCGATAGTGATGGGTATGAAGGGCGGTGATGAGGCCCAGCTTATTGGCAGCGACCATCTCGTGAATCGTGGTGAAGCCCGGAGTGCTGATGGCCTGAATCCCCACCTGCACCACGCGGCCAGACCCCTCGAAGGCCTTCTTCATGCGACGCGCGTGGTCGGGATTGAACGCCATGGTTTTTTCCTGGTAGACGTCCTTCCCGGCCTGGATGGCGGGTACAAAGTTCAGCGCGTGTTGGTGCTGTGGCGTAGCGATCAGCACCGCGTCGATAGATTTATCGTCGAGCACTTCGCGGAAATCCTGGTGGGTATGGATAGAAGGGACTATAGCCTTCACTTCATCCAGACGGCGGGTGTAGACATCCGCCACCGCCACCGCTTCGACATTGGGGCACTTGATGGCGGCGTGGAAGATCTCCTGGCCGCGGTCCCCACCGCCAATCAGGCCGATCCGGATGCGGTCGTTGGCCCCCAGCACGCCGTTGGACGAGAGGAGACCGGAAGCGGCTATGGCCGCTGAACTTCCCAGTGCTTGCTTGATGAAAGTACGTCGAGTTGACATCGGTGCACTCCTTAAATGAAAAGAATTTCAAAATTCAAATGGCAAAAGGCAAATGGCAGATGGTTGTGAAATCTCAAATCTGGCATTTGCCATCCGGCGCACAACCCGCGCACCCGGCCCGCGCCGTCTGATGAAAGCGCCTCAACTCTGCCATTCCGAGCGAAGCGAGGAATCTCGCTCTGAATGTTTTTCCAGGCAGTGCGAGATTCCTCGTCGCCTGCGTCTCCTCGGAATGACAGACTAATCACGCTTTGGCGCTGACTGCCAGTGTGGAGCGGCCTGCACAGCATGATCAATCGAAAATCGTCCATCGACAATCGTCAATCCACATGCACCCACAAGTGCGCGATGGCCGTCTGTCCCACCCGGTTCGTGCGTTCGACGCGGACGATGTAGTCTCCTTGTTTGGCGAAAGCGTGCGAAGTGACGGCGAATCCGTTCTTGGCGTGTTCATCGGCGTTGCCATCGGATTTGGTTGTGGCCGTCGCGCCGTCGCCGAACGACCAATGCTCTTCCCCGTCCGTCGTGCCGAAACTGCGCACCTTGAAGGTCAGAGCCTTCCCCGCCACTACCCCCATCGTTGGCCAGTACGCAGCCTGAATCGATGGCGGGACTTGTTCGGGGTGATTCGGATCGAGCACGTTGACGGTTTCAAAGTCGTAAGCTGTGTGGCCGTCGGCGTCGGTGATTTTCAGGATTTCGCTATACGTACCGGCCTTTGAGTAAGCCCGCTCCACTTTCGCTCCGGAAGCGGTCCGCCCGTCGGTGAAGGTCCAATCGTAGCGCGCAATGTGCGATTGGCTCCACGATCGCGACCCGTCGAGCGTCGCCTTTTCCCCTGCTAGTATGGCTTGATGGGGCCGGGCCACGGCGATCAGGTGCGGCTTGTACTGCCGCTGATACGCTTCCCACAAGAAGGCATAGCCTTCCTCGGTCCCCCATTTGCCGGAGGGCTCGAGGCTGATGATCTCGAAGTGGAGGTGCGACCAGCCGCCGCTCCCGCCTTCTTTCCCGAGCGTGCCGATCTTCTGGCCCTGGACCACTCGTCCCCCAAGCTTCACCGACGGGTCATAGGAATACAGGTGCGTATAGCGCGTGTACCAGCCACGGTCATCTTCCACCCAGATCGTATCGTTGAATTCTCTGTCGATTGCCGGGTTGTCTTTCACTTTGTCGATTACCGCGGTGCCGAGCCCGACCACGAGGCCATCAGTCGCCGCGATGACGTCCGTCAAGCCCTCCGCGCCGCCAATGTCGAGGCCCGCGTGATAGTAGATTTTCTCGGTTGTGATCCGCTCGCCGTGATCGACGTAAGTCGGCTCGTTGCCCATTTGTGTTCCCGAGGCGAACCAGCTCTGCCGAACCGGATAGAGCATCGATCCCGGCGGCATATACGGCGACCCGGCCGGCCAAACGCGCAGCCGGGCGTCTTTCACCAAGCCCCAGTGGTCGCGATTGCTATTCTGGTAGTAGGCCTTGGTCACCGTGCAGTCCACCTGCACACCGCCCACCTCAACCGGAAGCCGATAGTTCCCGCAGATGAGCGTGGCCTTAGACCCGTTGATCTCCACTTCCGCGCGCGCCTCCCGAATCGCGGAACGAGCTTTGTCCCGCATGTCGCTGATCGAAAGAAGTTTCACCGTCGCGTGTTTGCCATTCGAGAGCTGGACGTTTTCCGTGGTGCCCGCGTAAATATCCAGAGTACGGAAGAGCGGCTGCTGAGCGCCTGCCAGCGCGCCGAAGAGTAAGTATGAAACAGCAATGTACAGGGCTTTCATATACGGTCCGCCTCTGCTGTCGTAGGATCGTCCCGGGCAAAGACCATACACCGCCGCCTGCTTGTGGTCAAGCTTGGATTAGCTTCGCAGTCCGTCAGCCCGAACGGCGGGGTGCACGTCAGAAAAGTGATGGAATCCATCAGGCACTCCTTGGTGTGGCTCGGCGCTCCCAGAAATCCTGAAATCGTCCACTTAATTTGCAGCAGCGAAGGGCGATAATGGCGTTGGATC
>JBEKLY010000180.1:0-16031 GCA_050010015.1 Terriglobia bacterium | reverse complement strand
GTCGGGAAAGAATGGCCATAAGTGCGACGCGAATTCAAATCGAAAACGCTCCGTTTGACGGATAAGTACATAAGCTAAAGCAAGTTACAACGAAATCTGAAATCAATGACCGGACAGTTCTGCTGCCGCGTCTATCATTACCTGTTCAAGCGAAGTGGCGAGACCGTCACGCCCCAAAGCCAACGAACACGAAAGGAGTTCTGGTACAGCGAGGCCAAATTGAGCCGTTTTGGTACAGTTTTGTTACAGAAACGGCTTTTGGGATGCATATGAGCGAGGAAGGGATATTGAAACCAAAGAAGTTAAGTGGTACGCCCGGGGTGATTCGAACACCCGACCCCTTGCTTCGTAGGCAAGTGCTCTATCCAGCTGAGCTACGGGCGCAGAGCGAAGCACAGGAACTTGTGCCTATGCGGCCATGGCAACGGCGAGTGCCGGTGCGAGTTGACCTCCGATCATTGTGCAACGAGAGCACGTGTCTGTCAATCCACGATTCGCGAGGAGTGCTTGCCATTCAAGTACCGCCCCATCCCGTCCGATATGGGAGGGAAGAGCCGCTGGAAGTTCACAACTTGCGAAGTGGAGGGAAGTATCATGCCGGAATTCGTAGCTTTATCCCCAAACGTCGAGGTGCTCGGCCAGACCGTGCTTGCCGTGGTTGAGGGCATGGGGGCCTTTCGTAACCTGGCGCTGGAGATCCTGAAGAGGCATGGAGTGGACAACCCGAACCCGGAAGGTTGGTACAGGCAGCAACTCTGGCTGGACTCGTTCAAGGAGATCTACGAGCGGGTTGGGAAGTCGACTTTGAACCTGATCGGACGAAAGATCCCGGAGAATGCCAAATTCCCGCCCGAGATCGATTCCATCGACAAAGCTCTGGCCTCCATTAATGTAGCCTATCACATCAACCACCGGGGAGGCGAGATCGGCCGCTATGATTTCACCAAGCTCGGTCCCAACCGGGCCAGGTTGGTATGCGCCAACCCTTATCCTTGCGAGTTCGACCTGGGTCTCATCCAAAGCATGGCGCGGCGCTTCCAGCCGGTGGGTCGCACTCCCTCCGTTACCCACGACGAAACGCAGCCGTGCCGCCGCAAGGGCGGCGCGTCCTGCACCTACCTCGTCTCATGGTAGGTCCAGTCTAAAAGCGAGAGGGGAGGGTCAGACTTGCTTCGCGAGGTGGCCGGGTCTGGCGATTGCAGCGGCTTCCTCGACGTCTGCGGCTGCCAGGTCCACCCCTCTTCCCGCAAGCCGCGCCGATGTTTTCGTGACGTCCGCGGCTGTGGTGGCCTTCCATTCCGCGGGTTCCGTTTCCCAACTGAGCGGCTCTCCGGCAGGCTGGCGGCGGCTCGCGACGATTTTCGTACTCGCGCAGACTGGACCAGTCACGCCCCAACTGGGCCGTGATGACGTACGCCTGCCTGGGCCAGCCTCTGTGAGCCAGAGAATCCAGACCTGACTTTTGTTTCGTTCCCACCTCTTCCGCTCGGAATCCATAACCTTTTTCGGTTTTCGTGGCTGGCCGCACATGGCTTCTTTATATACTCCATGGGCGCGAGTGGCGGCGCGGGCGTGAAGAACGGCGTGCGCGCCACCCATTTACCCTTAGAAAAGTTCACTCACTATTGGCGGAGGACGGAGGCGTAAAGGTTGTGGTATAGTCGGCAGGAATCTGGAGGGGGATGTCATCCATGTCGATTGTCGAGCAGATTGAAAAAGACCTGGTGGGGGCCATGAAGGCGAAGGAAGAGCTAAAGCTCTCGGTGCTTCGAATGGCGAAAGCGGCGCTGATGAATAAGAAGGTTGAACTTGGCAAGCCGGTGGGAGATCCGGAAGCGCTGGCGGTTCTGCACACACTCATCAAACAGCGGCGCGATTCCACAGAGCAATTCCGCAAAGGCAAGCGCGACGATCTGGCTGACAAGGAAGAGGCTGAGATCAAGATCATCGAACTCTACTTGCCGGCGGGCGCCAGCGCGGAAGAGATCGACGCCGCAGTAGCTTCCGCCATCCAGGAGACTGGCGCCGCCAACGCCAAAGATATGGGCAAAGTGATGAAGGCCACGATGGCCAAGCTGGCGGGAAAGAACGCGGACGGCAAGCAAGTGAGCGAAAAAGTTCGCGCCCGGCTCGGCGGGTGAAGACAGCGTCCAGTCTTCAGCAGTCGGCCATCAGCTTTCAGCAGTAGGGCCGGGGTTGTCGTTTTCGTAAAGACCGGTATGCCCGTTTCCAGGGCAGCGACGTGGCCGTGGTTTCGGCCCCGGACCTCCGTAATTGATACTCGGTGCAACCTCCACTTCAATTCGAGGAGATTTATGGCCACTCAACCGACACGAGAAAGCCAACCTGCTGAATTTCGTCCCTACGTGCCCGCGGAGCAGGCGCCACCCGAATTCACTGTGCGCGCCGTCATCCTGGGGGCGCTGCTGGGTATCGTCTTCGGGGCGGTCACTGTTTACCTGGCATTGCGCGCCGGGCTGACGGTGAGCGCCTCGATTCCCGTCGCGGTGCTTTCCATCAGCATTTTCAAGTGGCTGGGGCGATCGACCATTCTCGAGAACAACATCGTGCAAACGGCGGGTTCAGCGGGCGAATCCATCGCCGCCGGTGTAGTCTTCACCCTGCCGGCGCTGATTTTCCTCGGCTACTCTCTCGGCGTTGCGGACATCCCTCGCGTGCTGCTGCTGGCGCTTGTGGGAAGCGTGCTGGGCGTCCTGTTTATGATTCCCCTGCGGCACCAGTTGAACGTGGTGGAACACGGCGCGCTGACTTATCCCGAAGGCACGGCCTGCGCGGACGTTCTCATCGCCGGCGAGAAGGGCGGCAGTTTCGCCGGTAAGGTCTTCGCCGGCTTCGGGCTGGGCCTTGTTTACAAGCTCCTGAACGAAGCACTGTTATTCTGGCGCCCGCGGCCGATCTACCAGCCGGGATGGTTTGCGGGCGCCACCGTGGCGGCCGACATCACGCCGGAGTACCTTGGCGTGGGCTACATCATTGGTCCACGCACGGCGGGGATGATCTTCGCGGGCGGCGTCCTCTCCTGGTTAGTCATCATCCCCATGATCAAGTTCTTCGGCGCCGGGCTCGAGCACACCATTTTCCCCGGCACAGTCCTCATCCGCGACATGGATTCGTTCGCGATCTGGCGCGCCTACATCCGCCCCATCGGAGCAGGGGCTGTGGCAACAGCAGGATTGTTCACTTTGGGCCGCACGCTGCCGACCATTGTGCGCGCCTTGCGTTCGAGCTTCGGGCAGTTGCGAAAAGGCCAAGGGGAGACCGGGCGCGTCATAGCCATCCGCACAGAGAGAGAGCTGCCCGGCAGCCTGATTTTCGGCGGATCGGCGGCGATGATCGTGATCGTCTGGGCCGTGTTGCATTTTCGGATCAACCCGCGCGTAAGCGGCAACCTGATCGCCTCCGTGCTGGTCGTGGTTTTTAGTTTTCTTTTCGTAACTGTGTCGGCGCGCATCGTGGGACTGATCGGAGCATCCGCCAATCCTATTTCCGGTATGACCATCGCGACCCTGATGCTGACGGCGCTGCTCTTCGTCGCCGCGGGCTGGACGGGCGGCTCGTATCCTGCCGTTGCGATCTCGATCGGCGGCATCGTCTGCATCGCCGCCGCCGTCGGGGGCGCCACTTCGCAATCTCTCAAGTCCGGCTTCCTGGTCGGAGCTACTCCCAAAAGCGCCGAAACGGCCATGATCGTCGGCGCGCTCACCTCCGTTCTCGTGATCGGCTTCACCTTGGTGCTCCTCAACCGGGCCTACACGCGGGTCGAGCCTTTCTCTTTGCAGAACGTCGAGATAAGCGCGGAGATGCGCGTGGTGGGTGAGGCTTCGCGAAATGGCAAGAGCTATCAGGTGATCAACGTCATTGGCTCGCATACCATTCCGGACGGCCGTTACTACTACGATCCGTCAACAAAGCAGATTGACTTCCAGGAACGCGTCGGCATCGGCTCCGAGCGCCTTCCCTCTCCCCAAGCGGTGCTGATGAGTACAGTCATCAATGGCATCCTGCGCCGCAGCCTGCCCTGGGGACTGGTGCTGTTGGGAGTATTCATCGTCGTGGTCATGGAATTGTGCGGTGTGCGCTCGCTGGCTTTCGCGGTGGGTTCCTACTTGCCCATCGCCACCACTGCCCCCATTTTTATGGGCGGCGTGGTGAGCGGGCTGCTCCAGAAAATTACCAAGCGGCAGGAAGGCGAGGTCTCGAGCGGCGCCCTCTTTGCCGCCGGGCTCATCGCGGGCGGCTCCATCGGAGGGTTGATTCTTGCCGCGCTCGTCGGGTTCGAGGTCGACCAGAAAGTTGCCATCGGAACCAAGTATTGGCCGGGACTCGCCAACTCGAGTGCTCTCGGCCTGGTGCTTTTCCTGGCGATGGCCGGCGCGCTGTTCGCGGTAGGGCGGAAGAAGTTAGAGTAAGGTTGAAGGGTAAAGGCTAAAGGGTACGTGTCAGCCTCTGCTGTTACCCTTTTAGGTTTGTCCTTCATCCTTCATCCTTTAACCTTTAGCCCTCCCGCCAATGGCGCGTCGGCAGTGCGGCCCCGAAGGGGCCGAAGGTCCTTAGCCGTGGGTGAAACCCACGGGAGGTGAAGTCTGCACATGTTCGACGGCCGGACGTTCGCGGCTGTCCTACAACCCTATATCGCCCTTTCAGGGCTTCAGGCTAAATTAAGGCTGCATTTTCGGACCCAGGCCAATGGTCTGGGCTGTGGTAGTGCCGCCCCTTCGGGGCTCATAATCCGCCTGGTGACGTCTGCACCCCCCGTGTCCAGCCGAGGATATGGGTAACGATCAGGCCAGACAGAGGGGCAGAGTGAATTCCAATATCACGGGATTTGGCGTGGCGGCTGGTGTGGTCAAGTCGGGGGAATGACGTCTTGCGAGATGGAGTAGTCTTCCGTAAAGACCGCGTGGATTGAGCCCGGGCTCGGACCTGTCCCTGCGGGACATCGCGGACTCCAAAAGGCGGCTGTCTGCACCAGCCCGCCATATCTGCGGAAGGTTACGTGCGTTCGGTAACATACCAGATGATCATCGCTTCGTCTTTCCCCGTGCCATCCGCCAAAACGTGTGTAATCGTTTTCTTCACGTTCGGATCCGGATGTGGTTTCGTGAACCGATCACGAACACTATGTGCTTGTCCAGTGTTTTCAAGCAAACCCCTCTTCACGTAACGGACATAATTCAGCACTTTAAGAGTAAAAAGGGGGTCAGTTTGATTCATGGTTTTGGAATAGTTCATGTTCCCGCCCAAGTCACGGTTCAGAACTTCAGGGCAAGTGTAATTCATCGACTTCGGCAAATGCGGATTAGACTTCGAGGCCTGAGAAGCGCTGCCGTCAGTTCCTTTTTCCTGCGTTGCGTCGAAGATCATTTGCCAGATGTAGTAAGACTTTGAGGGCTGTTTTGCCCACCATTGCGTCTTTCCGTTTTTTTCCATCCATACCTTCTCAATGAAATGCCCGACCCACGACGAACCAAGAGCCTTGTAGATCAACACCGCCTTGTGGTCCAGGGGGAGATTTGCATGCATGATCGCATTCCATTGCAGGCGATGGGTGTACTCGCCGTGGAACACACCCGCACCGGGATCCTTGACTTGGTACCCCTGACCGAGAATCACCTGGTTCCACGACGCGCCCACCGTACCCTCCATCACCGGTACGCCCTTGGGCACGGACATGCCTTTCGCTTCCCATGTTGGCGAGGGAGCGAAGCCCGTCATGCCTTGGGAAATCCAGAACTTTTCCATCAACTTGTAATCCGCAGGGAGGACACCCGCGCCGAAACCTTCTTTCGTCTCAAAATGATTTAAGGCGCCGGACAAGAGCTTATGCGTCTTGAAGACGACCGGCTCGCCGTGCACGTTGGTGGCACGGATTTGCGGGTTCTGCACAAACTGATTAAACCCTTGCCTTGCCGCGTGCTGTTGGTTTGTGATCTGGTCAGCCAGGTAATCGTTGAGGGGCTTCAGAGCCGCCTTCACCCGATCCTTATGAGTCATAAATGAACCGATACGGCAGAGGTCAGCAAAGAACTCGTTATCTGTTTTCAGCAAAGGAAACGCTTTCTTGAGCATATCGCCAACGGCGTCTTCGGGCATATCGTCCGTCACCAGGAAATTCGTGCCGTAAGGCTGAACGTCCTTAGTGTCGCCGACTTTTTCTTCTCCGGGCTTGGGATTGTGAGCCATGAGGTCTCCTCCTCCTGCGCAACTCAAAACTGGGTTTCCGTTTTGCCCCTCGGATTGGGGCATTATACCCCACTGGTTATTCCGGCGGCAGTTTTTCTTGGACTTTCTTCATGCCGATCACCTCCGGCATCCGCCTTTCGTCAATTCGCCCCCGTGTTCGGAAAACGAAAAACGGAAACTGGCTCATTGTCAGCACCTCGCTCTCGAAGGATTGCAGCCGGGAAGTCAGCGCCGGCCCACGATCCCAAATCTTCTCCGAACCGATCAACCGGAATGGCGGACCTAGCGAGAGCCGCTCCCCATCATTGACATCCTCACCCTGGCCCTTCCGCAGCCCCCTGACACCTGGCGCCTGAACTGTGGTAGGCTTTTATATATGCCGCGCTACCGACAAGTCGCATACTCGTTCGGGCCGCCGCTCACGCGGGTGGTCAAGCAATTGATCATTGTTACGACAGCGGCGTTCGCGGTCACCTACATTCCCCAGCAGATTTTCGGCTGGAGCGCTCCCTACGCCTGGTTCGCGCTTCAGCCCTACGATGTTCTTCACCGCCTGTATATCTGGGAACTCGCCAGCTACATGTTTCTGCACGTGGGCTTTTTTCACATCCTCTTCAATATGTTTGCGCTCTGGATGTTCGGATCAGACCTGGAAAGTTTATGGGGCCGGGAAAAGTTCCTTTTCTATTATTTCCTAACCGGCATCGGCGCCGGAATCTTTGATGTGGCGCTGAACGCAATCCTGCCCGGCAGCACAGGCTCAGCCACGGTGGGAGCCTCGGGAGCGATTTACGGTCTATTGCTCGCCTATGGTTTGCTTTTTCCTGACCGGCCGATCTATCTGTACATGCTCATCCCGATCAAAGCGAAGTGGTTCGTGGTGATCATGGGAGTCATTGAACTGGTGAGTTCATTTGGAACCCCCGGGTCAGGCATTAGCCACGTGGCCCACCTGGGCGGAATGCTCTTCGGCTACCTTTACCTCCGCGGTCCGCATTTGCCCTCGTTCAAATTCCCAATGCGACTCCAGGATTGGCGGCGCGCACGCTTGCGCAAAAAGTTCGAAGTGTACATGCGAAAGCAGGAAAGAAAGGATGACGCCGGCCGTTGGATTAATTAAAAGCAGTGGATAGTAGCTAGTGGTTATCTGAATTAGTAAGCGCACTTATTCGTCGGAAGTGGAAGGGCGGGGCTTCAGAGTCTGTGTGAAAATCCTATTCAGGCTGTCATTCCGAGCGAAGCGAGGAATCTCGCTCTGAATGTTTTCAAGGGCAGAGCGAGATTCCTCGTCGCCTGCGGCTCCTCGGAATGACACAGGAATGGGTTTTCACACAGACTCTGATGCCCCGCCCTTCCGTGGGCCACTTGAAATTGCGCTCATTAAACCAACCAAGCACCAGGCACTCGGCACTGAGAGTCTACCCATGAGCCTTCCCAAGGTCTACATTACCCGCCCCTTGCCGTCGCCGGTGGTCGAGCGTCTTGCGGCGCGGTGCGAAGTGAGGATGCGCCCTGAAGATGCACCGCTCGATGCCGCGCAACTGGCGGAGTCATGTCGCGAGATCGAAGGCTTGATGGCCACCGGAGTGCGCGTAAGTGAAGATGTAATCGCTCAGGCGACGCGCTTGCGCGTGGTCGCAAACGTCGGGGTCGGTTACGACAACATCGATGTAACCGCCTGCACGCGCCGCCGGATTCCGGTCACCAACACGCCCGACGTGCTCACCGAAACCACGGCGGACTTGGCGTTCGCGCTTCTCATGGCCGCGCCGCGCCGCCTTGTGGAATGCGACCGATACGTGCGCGAGGGCCAGTGGCAGCATCCAAAATGGGAATTGTTATGGGGCGCCGATATCCATGGCAAGACGTTGGGCGTGTACGGCCTGGGACGGATCGGCAAGGCGGTAGCGCGGCGCGCCCGCGGCTTTTCCATGCGCGTCCTTTATCATGATATCGTCAGCGCCGCACCCGCCCTCGAGCAGGAACTCGGCGCACACTTTGTGGATCGCGAGACACTTCTCGGGGAAGCGGATTTCCTGACCCTGCACGTTCCGCTCACACCCGAGACCCATCACCTTATCGGCGCTCGCGAGCTTGCTATGCTCAAGCCCACAGCCTTCCTCATCAACGCGGCGCGCGGCAAGTGTGTGGACGAAGCGGCGCTGGTCGAGGCGCTCGAATCGAAACGCCTGGCCGGAGCCGGATTAGACGTGTTCGAGAACGAACCGCAAGTCCATCCCGCGCTTCTGAGCATGCCAAACGTCGTTCTGGCGCCTCATGTGGGGAGCGGTACGGCACAAACACGCCTCGCCATGGCCATATTGGCGGCGGAGAATCTCCTCGCGGCCCTCGAAGGCCGCCGCCCGCCTAACCTTGTCAACCCCGAAATCTACACGTAGACGTTTTACTGCCACCCGGCGAATGCGGGGGGTCCATTCGTGCTCTGGATTACATGGATTCCAGCATCAGCACAGCCCCGTCAGGGGCGCCATAAAGTAGCCCAGGGCGTGAGCCCTGGGTTGGACCGCCCTCACAATCCGTCGGTTGACGGACTACTCGCTTACGCCCGTCGGCTGACGAGCTGACATATTCAACGAACTTCTGGGACACAACGCTAGGCGGCGATTGGTGACACTTAAGTCAACGCTCCGATTTGCCGATTAACAGTACTTTCGTGCTCTAGCGGGTTGTGGGGCAGAAAAATAGTATTACCTATTAAGTGTAACGCAGGGAGGCTACGATGAAGCTGTTGGCAATCTGCTGGACGGCTGGGTGGGTCGTTGCCGCAATCCTTATAGCCGCCAGGAAGGGGCGCTCCATGGCGCGCGCCGCCCTGGAGGCGCTGATCCTTGGGCCGTTCGTCCTCTTACTGCTCAACCTTGCGAAACAAGCAAAGAAAAAGTGACGACACCTGGCGGGGCAGGCCAGGCTTTCTCGAAACGGGAATTCTCGCTTCGCCTACCGAGGGCTGCATAATATCGTGACGGACCAACCCCCTCACCTGTCCGTCGGCTGACGGACACCCTCTCCCCCAAGGGGGCGAGGGCATAAGCTCGAGTTGTTTCTCCCCCTCGCCCCCTTGGAACCTTGGCTCGAAATCACTGCTCAGAATAAGACGTACGACCGTCTCCCCGGGGATGCGTGCTGCTGTAGCATCCGGACGGCTGGCGCTACCGCCGTGGACCTCGTGTTATACTGCGCGTTTGATTGCGCAAAGGTAGAAGTGACATGCCAAAGAAGGTGACGCTGAAGTTTCTCGCGGATCGTGTAGGCCTCTCCAAGTCAGCGGTCTCGAGTGTTCTCAACAACGCTCCTTTGGCCCGGAGCTTCACTCCTGAAACTCGCGAGCGCATCATTCGAGCCGCCAAGCAATACAGCTATAAGCCCAACTACTTCGCTCGCTATCTCAACCAGCAGCGCAGCTACCTGATTGGCGTGCTTTCGCCCGATCTGGCTGAAGGCTACGACGCCAGCGTCCTGGGGGGAATCGAGGAATACCTTCTGCACAGCGACTACCGCTACTTTCTGGCTACTCACGAATGGTCCAAGAACCGCATCGACCGCACCATACAAATGTTCCAGGAAAGGGGCGTGGACGGCCTCATTCTCATCAACACCTCGCTCACCTCGCTGGTGGATCTTCCGCTGGTCGTGATCGGCAAAGGCAACCGCGTCAAAAGCGCCATCTCGATCGCCATTGACAACCACGCGGGAATCCAGAGCGCGCTCCAGCATCTGGCCTCTTTGGGCCACTCTAAAATCGCCTTTATCAAAGGCCACAAAGAAAGCGCGGATACTGAAGACCGGTGGAACGGCGTTGTCGCGGCGGCTCGGGACCTCTCGATAAAGCTCGACCCGAGGCTGGTAGTGCAACTGGAACGGCTCGGCGCACAGCAGATCTCCGGCATCGAAGAAGGCGCGGCTTGCGCCCAGACGCTCATCGCCCGCGGCCGTGAATTCACTGCCTTGATGGCCTTCAACGACAGTTCTGCCATCGGCGCAATCAACCACTTTCGAGAGCGTGCATGGCGCATCCCGCAGGACCTCTCCGTTGTGGGGTTTGACGACGTCGCCGCGGCCCGCATCGTTTTTCCCGCCCTCACCACCGTGCAACAACCGTTGCGATTGATGGGTGAAACCGCCGCGCGCGAAGTCATCGAGGCGATCGCGAATGGGATGAAGAAGCGGCAACTGGTTCTTACCCCGAAGTTGATTATCCGCAATTCCACCGCACCTGCGAAGTCAATCACCTCGAAGTAGGCCTAGTGTCGTGCGCCAGAAGTTCGTCAAGGAAGCCTTCCGCATGCGCGCGCGTCTTGCAGAGCCCCGTCAGGGGCGGCAGCGGGCTCAGTTCCTCAACAGATTTCTGATTGATAACCCTAGATGTGTTCCGAGGATGAGTGCTTGCAAAGTCTACGTGCTAGGGCATTCCTTGTAGCCGCTTTTCCAGAAAATAACCCTTGACAAACCCCAAACGCTGGAGTGAAATCGCGCTTCTTAAACCGGTTTAGTTCTATTGTTGCTGATGCCACGTCTCGGACACGTTGTCCGGTAAGGAAGGGGAAGTACCTTGAGCATACAGGCGCAGAGCGAATTGGTGCAAGAGACGAAAACGGAAAGCAGCAAGCTCCCCTTTCTCGAAAAAGTAGGGTACGGAGTCGGCGATACTGCCTCGAACTTCTACTGGCAGACGTTCCTCAATTTTCTGTCCTACTTCTACACTGACGTTTTCGGTCTCAGCGCCGCCGCCGCAGGCACCATGTTCCTGGTGGTTCGCGTTCCAGACACCTGCATTGACCCGCTGATGGGGGTGATTGCGGATCGCACCCATACGCGCTGGGGGCATTATCGCCCTTACTTGTTGTGGGGATGCCTGCCGATGGCGTTGCTGGGGGTGGCGATGTGCACCACTCCCAACTTGGGCTCGCACGGGAAGCTGATCTACGCGTATGTGACCTACAGCCTGATCATGCTGGCATACACGTTCATCAATATTCCCTACGGCGCGTTGATGGGTGTCATTTCACCCAACTCCCTGGAACGCACCAGCGTCTCGAGCTACCGTTTCGTTCTCGCCTATGGCGGACTCTTCATGGTTCAAGGGCTCACCATTCCGATGGTAAAGCGCTTCGGCCACGGCAACGACCAGCGCGGCTTCCAGTTGGCGATGGTCGTATACGGAATTCTGGCCATCGCCTTGTTCCTGGTTACTTTTTTCAGCACTCACGAACGCGTTCCGACAGCGCATCGCCCGGGCGACGCGCTGAAAGACGACTTGCGGGATCTTCTGAGGAATGTGCCATGGGTGATGGTGTGTTTCATCGGTGTATTCGCGGTCTTCTTCATTTCGCTTCGCATGGGCGCCATTCTGTACTACTTCAAGTATTGCGTCGTCCAACCGGGGCAACTGTACCACTGCGACTACTCGCTCTTGGGATACCACCTGAAGGCCGACCTCGGGCCCGAGGCCCTGGCGTCCTGGTTCATGGTCATTGGGACGGTAGGGGTGATCTTCGGGGCTGCGATGGCGCGCCCGCTCTCGACCCTTCTGGGCGGTAAACGGCGGGCTTACATCATCCTGATGACGATTGCAAGTATTTTGACGGTGTTGTTCTACTATGTCCCGCTCAGCAACATTCCGCTTATTTTCGTTACTCACATCGCGATTTCAACCTTGTTTGCTCCAACCTCGCCGCTGCTCTGGGCCTTCTATGCGGACACTGCGGATTATTCGGAATGGAAGACGGGACGCCGGGCGACGGGATTGGTCTTCTCGGCCGCATCATTCTCGCAGAAGCTGGGTTGGGCGGCGGGAAGCTCCCTCTTCCTGTGGCTGATCGGCTATGTCGGGTTCAAGGCTAACGTAGCCCAGCCTCTCCACGTGCAGACTGGAATACGCTACATGATGAGTTTCTTCCCTGCGATTGTCGGCTTCCTCTCGGCGGCGGCAGTGCTATTCTACAAGCTGGATGATTCGACGATGGTCGAAATCGAGAAGGATCTCAAGCAACGCCGGGTCTGACTGGAACCTGCTGCCCCAACAAGCTCTCGGAGGTTAACTTCTTGCGTGCCGCGAACGAACTGACTGCTGCCAAGGCGCTTGCTCGAGAGCCCGCGGACGACCTTCACCTGGAAGATGCGGAGGGCTCCTTCGTCGATATCCGGGGCGAACGGTTCTACCACCTCGCCCACTACGATGCAATTCCTCCCTTTTTCATGAGCATCGTGAGTGACTCGGACCACTGGCTTTTCATCTCCAGTAACGGCGGCCTGACGGCAGGCCGGAACGATCCCGATCGTGCGCTGTTTCCGTATTATCCCGAGGATCGAATCCACGATAGCTCGGAGCACACAGGAAGCAAGACTATTGTTCGGGTGATCGACGACGCTGGCGCCGTGCTTTGGGAGCCGTTCTCCGGACAAGGTGGCGGGCGCTATCGTGTGTCGCGCCATCTCTATAAGAGCGTGTACGGGAACAAGATCATCTTTGAAGAAGAGAACCACGATCTTGGGCTGTCGTTCTCGTATGGATGGATGACCAGTGAGCGTTTTGGTTTCGTACGCTCGGCGCGGCTGGTGAACCGGCGGGCCGAAGCTGTTACGGTCGAACTGCTCGATGGCATCCAGAACGTCTTGCCGTGCGGCGTTACACGACGATTCCAATCGGAATACAGTACGCTCGTGGATGGGTACAAACGGACGGAACTCGAGGCGACGACGGGGCTAGCTTTGTTTCGTCTCTCGTCGATTCCAGTCGATAAGCCGGAGCCCAGCGAGGCGCTTCGGGTCAACGTGGCGTGGTGCGCGGATCTCGATGCCGAGGCGCGGCTCCTTTCAAGCGTTCAACTCGACGCGTTCCGGCGCGGCGCCGCCGTTGTGCCAGAAACGGACATGCGCGGGCGGCGCGGCGCCTATTTCATAAAGGCCACCCTTCCCTTGCCCGGCCGGAGTGAAAAGGAATGGAAGATCGTCGCCGACGTCAACCAGGACGCGGCGGGTGTCAAATTACTCCTGCATGACCTTCATTTCGCCGACAACATCGCCGCAGCGATTGACGAGGACGTCGCCCGCGGCACGGAGAACCTGGAGAAAATCGTCGCCGCGGCCGATGGCCTTCAGTTGACTCGCGACGAGCCCGCCAACTGGCGCCATTTTTCGAACACGCTCTTCAATGTAATGCGCGGCGGCATCCCGACCGAGGGCTACTGGATTTCGAGCGAGGATTTCAAGCTGTCGATTTCAAAGGCCAATCGGCCGGTCGCGGAAAAGCACGGGGCATTTCTCTCCGGACTGCCGGAGTCGCTTCTGCATCGCGAGCTTCTCGAGCGTGCGTACGAAGAGGGCGATACGGATTTGGAGCGGCTCGCTAATGAGTATTTGCCTCTCACCTTCAGCCGGCGTCACGGCGACCCAAGCCGCCCCTGGAATTCCTTCGAGATCAAGGTGAAGGACGAGCATGGCCGCAAGGTCCTGTACTACCAGGGAAACTGGCGCGACATCTTTCAGAACTGGGAGGCGCTCAGCGTATCGTTTCCCGGCTTTGTTGAAAGCATGATCTTCAAGTTTCTGGACTCGTCAACGGCCGACGGATACAATCCTTACCGCGTCTCGAGCGACGGTTACGATTGGGAAACGGTGGATCCGCATGACCCCTGGTCGTACATCGGCTACTGGGGCGATCACCAGGTCATCTACCTGCTGAAGCTGCTCGAACAGGCACGGCGGCATTATCCCGGGCGCCTGCACGGGCTGTTGTCGCGCGCCGTGTTTTCCTACGCCAACGTTCCGTATCGTATCCTCCCGTATGAGTCGCTCTTGGCCGACCCGCGGAACACCATCACCTTCGACAGCGCGGCGCACGCGAAAATCATGATCCGTGCGTCTGAGGTCGGGCCTGACGGAAAAGCGTTGCTCAGGCGCGACGGCACGATCGCCCGCGCGAACCTGATGGAGAAGATTCTTCTGGTGATTCTGACCAAGCTCGCAAACTATGTTCCCGAGGGCGGCATCTGGATGAACACGCAACGCCCCGAATGGAACGATGCGAACAACGCGCTGGTCGGGGCGGGCGCTTCGATGGTTACGCTTTACTATCTGCGCCGATTCCTGGTTTTTGCCCGTGAATTGCTCTCCCAGCACATGGAGGAAGAAATTGAGCTGTCGGCTGAGTTAGCATCGTTTTTCGAACAGGTTTCGGGCGCGCTCGAACGCTTTCTTCCGCACCTCGCGAGCCCTATATCGGACCGCCGGCGCAAAGCGATTCTCGATGAACTTGGCCGCGCCGCCTCGCAATATCGCGAGAAGCTTTATACGCAGGGCCCATCCGCAGATCGCCGGCGGCTGCCGGCGGCGCAGGTGCGGACGTTTTCGGACGCCACCTTACAGCATCTGGAACATTCGATCCGCGCCAATCGCCGTGATGACGGGCTTTACCATGCTTACAACCTTATGACGATCACGGCGGACGCGATCGGGATTCGGCGGTTGCACGAGATGCTGGAAGGCCAAGTGGCGGTGCTGAGTTCCGGGGCCCTCACGCCTGGCGAGAGCTTGGCTCTGCTCGAAGCGCTTCGAAACAGCAGTCTCTACCGCGCCGATCAGAACAGCTACATTCTCTATCCCAACAGGCCCCGACCCCGCTTCCTCGAGAAGAACAACCTGCCGCAGTGTGAAGTCGAAAAATCGAAGCTGCTGATGGCCATGCTGGAGAGCGGCGACCATCGCATCGTAATTCAAGACGTTGAGGGCGGCGTTCACTTCAATGCGTCGTTTTCGAACGCAGCAGTACTCAAACAGGCCCTGCGCCAACTGACCGAAGGCGGCCTCCGGCAGCTTGCTGAAAAAGAACAACAACAGATCCTCGACCTCTACGAAAAGGTCTTCGATCACCAATCGTTCACGGGCCGCTCCGGCACGTTCTACAAGTACGAAGGACTGGGGTGCATCTACTGGCACATGGTCTCAAAGCTGCTCCTGGCGGTGCGTGAGACCTTGGAGCAGGCGGTCGAAAGCGGTGCTGAGGATTCCACCCTGCAACAATTGCGAGGCCATTACATCAGCATCTATGAGGGCCTGGGTGTTCACAAGCCTCCTTCGCTCTACGGCGCCATTCCTACCGATCCTTACTCGCACACCCCCGCCTTTGCCGGCGCACAGCAGCCGGGCATGACCGGTCAAGTGAAGGAGGACTTCATTGCACGCATGGGCGAGATGGGCGTTCATGTCGAGCATGGCGAACTTGCGTTTGTTCCCGAGTTTATGTGCGGTGCGGAGTTTCTCGCCCGGCCCAAGGAATTCCACTGCTGGGATGTCAAAGGCAACCCGAAGGCAGTGAAACTTCCTGAAGGCACAATGGCATTTACCTACTGCCAGGTTCCCGTTGTCGCGCATCGAGCCGGGCCGCCCCACATCCGGGTGACGTTCGCGGACGGATCTTCGCAATTGGTCGATGGTCTACGGCTGGACGCGGCTATGAGCGCAACCGTCTTCGAACGCTTGGGCATCATCCAACAACTCGATGTGTTCTATGGCTTTGAGAGGTAGCGTCGTGTCTCAACAATTCGCGATAATAGGTTGAGACGATACAGCCATGCGTCAGCAGCCCCGTCAGGGGCGGCATAAAGTAGCCCAGGGCGTGAGCCCTGGGTTGGTCGGCCCTCACCCCGCCTGCGGCACCCCTCTCCCGCCCCAGCGGGAGAGGGGACGGGGGTGAGGGGGCCTCACGAACCCACGGCTTGCGCCGTGGGCTACTCGCTTACGCCCGCTCCGCGGGCTGACATATTCAACGAATTTCTGAGACACGACGCTAGCACAGGCAAGAGCGCGCC
>JBEKLY010000179.1:0-16084 GCA_050010015.1 Terriglobia bacterium | reverse complement strand
CGGTTGCGCCGCCAGTAGAGCCTCGACAAGTCATCAATCTGCCGGTCCCACAGCGCGTCGCCGGGTCCGTAAGCGGTCGCAAGCTCGCGCTTGAGAGCCGCGAACCGCTCGGGATCTTCGCCGAGGGCCCGCATCACGGCGGCCTCGTTTTCGGGCGCGGCATCACACCCGTGCTTCAAGGCGTTCATCTTCATGCGCTCTTTTCCGGCCTCGCTGCGAGGTCCGGTCGAGCGCTCGGAATTGTGCCGCGCGGCGTCGACACGCCGGGGAGTAAGACGGGTAGCTTTGCGTAAAGACATAGTATTCTCCATCGTCAGAAAAGTTCGGGGGCAGGGGCGGCAGGCAAACCATCCCCACAAAAGGTGAGACAGACGTCCACAGCCCTTACAGCTTAGCAGAACCAGGGCTAGGCTGTCAAGCCTATAATGATAAGCTAGACGGCGACGGGATGAGACAGCCCTCTCGCTTGGGGAGAGGGTGGGCCGCTGCCGGCGTTTTCATCAGCCGGAGCGGGCCGGGTGAGGGGTCACTTGCTCCCTCGTAACCGTCGGAAACAGCGATTTCAAATGGCAAAATGCAAACGGCAAAATTCAAATGGATTGCAATTTGCCGGTTTTTCAAATCCTAAACCATTTGCCCTTTGAATTGCTTTTAGCTTTGCTGGTTCCGTTTTGACTCTTGACTGGTTCGGATGATCCTGCAAATGACCCCTCACCCGTCACGCTCCGGCTGATGACAGCGCTAGAGCGTGACACCCTCTCCCCAAGGGAGAGGGCTGTTGCGGTGGGTTTGGCTGGCGCACAGCGCAGTTGTGCGTGTTGCTAAGTATTGAACATCAAGACCGCAGAGCTTCGCTCTACGCCAGCCCCCCGTGCGCCAGCCCGCGTGACAAAGCTGCGAGATGGGGTGCAAAATAAAGAGCCAGACAGAAACAACGGTACCTGACACCCTTTTCTCTGGGAGGACGATGATGACTGATAGAATGAAAGGGCAACGACCGGTCGACGGGCCCACGCGGCGGCAAGCGATCGCCGGAGTCGCGATCGCATTGGGTGGACTAGCCGTAGGTCCAGTTCGGGCTTGGGCGGGAGCCGAGGAGGAGATTTCTCATACGGCGGAGTCCATTCACCAAGAACCTGTTTTCCAAGCGAGCCGTAAGCGCGTCTACGAAGCACTCACCGACGCCCAACAGTTCGATAAGGTTATACAGATCAGCGGAGTCATGAAGTCGATGCACCTAGGTGGCAAGCCCACGGAAATCAGTCGCGAAGTGGGATGCGGGTTCGCCCTCTTTGGCGGGTACATCACCGGACGGCACGTCGAACTTGTGCCCAACCAGCGCATAGTACAGGCCTGGCGTACGGGCGGCTGGAGCCTGGGGGTCTATTCGATTGCGAAGTTCGAGCTCGTCGAACAAGGGTCCGGGACCAAGATTGTATTTGACCATACAGGCTTTCCTAAAGGCGCAGCGGAAACTCTGGCTTCGGGATGGAAGGCCCACTATTGGGAGCCGCTCCAGAAACTGCTCGCTGAGAGTAATGGATAGCAAAGTTTTGCGGTGGGACATCAACTCTCAAACATCACGGCATCGGTTTAATGTTCTTCTGAGCGAAAAGAATAACAAAGCGGCGCCTGACGTCATTTTTCTTCTAAAGGGTATTTTCTCAAAGAGTTCTGCTCACGCATCACGGCCCCGAACGTCGAAGAATCTGTTGGCGATTGCATGCGGGGGCCTGAATGTACCCCCAGGTTGAAGTGCCTAGTGGAAATTCCGGCTTAAATCTAGTAGTTTGGCATAGCGCGAAATCCGTCGGCCCGGGAGTTTCTCCGGAGGAGGAAAGGATGTTTTTGCCATCGCGAGTTCGCTATCTATTCCCTGGCCTCTTCGCCTGCCTATTATTGCTCTCACCCGGACTTTACGCCGAAGGGAACCAGGCGTTAGGTTTGGTCCGTTCTTCCCATGCCGCGAGTTTGGGGGGAGTGGCAGTTCCAGGGTCGATAGCCATTTTTGACGGCGATCTGCTCACCACCTCGGAAGGGGGAATCGCTTTCGTGGAACTTCGCTCAGGAACTAGAGTGCGAATGCCCGAGAACAGCGCCGTGCGCTTTGTCCGTGACGGGGAGATAGTGCGGGCGGATTTAGTTTCCGGCGCGGCGGTTTCCGAGGGCGCCGGCAAACCCGACACCGTAGTGGCCACACCCCAGTATCAATTCGCCCCTGCGCAGGACGGAAGCTCTCGCTACATGGTTCAAGTGTCGAAGGAGCAAGCCATCGTCGCTGCCGCGATGAAAGGAAGTGTGATCGTCAAACCCGGGAAGACGAATGCGCGCTACGTTCTGCATGAGGGAAGCTACGCCGCCATCTCCGCCTCAGCGGTAAGTGCGCCGGGTCAGTCCGCGGCAGTGGGCGGTCGCCCTGAAGGTCGGCATGCCGGAACCGTGCTTAACGCCATCCCAGACTGCGTGGTGCAACGCCAGGGCCAAGGGGCGGAAACCGCCCTTAAAGTGGACGACGGTATCGACACGGGCGACATCATCACAACCAGGCAAAACGGTCGGCTAGGGATTATGCTGTTGGATGGTTCCCGCCTGAATATCGGGCCTGGCT
Source organism: Terriglobia bacterium (assembly GCA_050010015.1). Classification (GTDB taxonomy): domain Bacteria; phylum Acidobacteriota; class Terriglobia; order UBA7540; family UBA7540; genus CAVROP01. The sequence goes on along the minus strand of JBEKLY010000179.1, from coordinate 13,476 downwards.
CAACCCTGAGGATCGTCCGGCTCGAGTTCCAACCGCCTCAGACGCAGATTGAATTAACCTCTGGGCGGATGCGAGTCCGGACAGTCCAACTGAGCCAATCGGGTTCAAACCGGACAGTGCAAACTCCGACAGCCATAGCATGGGTGGTCGGGCGGGACTTAATTATCGAAGCCCACCCCAACGCCACCACCGTCTTGTGTATTGAAGGATTGACCTCCGTAGGGAATATCGACCCGGCCATAACCAAGCACGTCATTGTGTCTGCCGGGCAGTTCACGGCCGTAGCCCAGGGGCGGGCTCCGTCTGATCCCCAGAGCGCAAGCAATTCCGCGTTGCAAAGCCAAATGGACCAGACCAACGTTGGGTCGCCCGAGCCCGGTGGGCCAGGAGCAGTAATGCCGGCGCTCCAGATCGGCTGGCACGTTGGCGACCTCTCGGAGGCCGAGTCGATTGGCGTGATTGCTGGCACGTCAGCCGGAGTCGCTGCAGCGATTGCCATCCCCCTGGCTCTTGCCAGCCCCAGTGGACCCTAACCCGTCACTCCGCGTATTGCTCAGCCTTGACACATCAAGACCGCAGAGCTTCGCTCTGCGCCAGCCCCGGAGACTCCCTGTTGGTGGGAGCCTGCGGCTTTTGACGTTGAATGCTTCCTTTGTGATTAACGTACCTAAGCCCCCCTTTACTAACCAGCCGCTTGCTGGCGGGCGCGCAGCAGTAAGTCGGAAATGCCGAGCTCTTTCGCCCATTTTTGAATATAGGCGAAGTCGAGCCGCCCCCCTTGTACCTTCAGGATTCCGATCACGTCTCGCCACTGGTTCTCTGAAACCTCGCCGCCTTGCCGGTACCATTGTAGCTTTGAAAGAAGCGCGTCCTCCGCTGTCTGGACGTAGGCCACGAAGTCCGTCCCAGGGTCGATTTGCTTAAGGACTCGGCGCGAAAACTCTTCCTCCGAATAGCTACTGCTGCCCAGCACAAAAAAGTCAACCTTGAAGGACGATTGGAAGTGAATGATGTTGAAAGAAGTCTGGTTGGTGAGGGCTAGCTCGATAACTCCCCGATCGACGTAGAAATCGCGCGAAAACGCTTCAATAAATCCGTCAACCTGACCTTGGTTCAATTGTACGATGAGGTCCGCGTCCTGTGTGAGTCGAGGGAAGCCATGCGACGAACTAGCAAAGGACCCTACAAGCATGCAAGAGATTTCCAACTCCTGCAAAGCTGAGACTACCTTCTGGAGGACTTGAAGGGGTTCCATGAGCTTACCTGATCGTCGGTGGCTCGGGTTCGGGTCCATAGACTTTGGTTGCGAGTTCCCGGCCGAGAAGCAATGTGGCGAGGCGCCGACGGAGTTCCTCGGGCCGGGCGCCGGGGAAGCGCTCCCGGAGGCAAGACAAACTCAGAGTTCGGCCGGCTACAATCAATCCGTTCAAGATTCGAAACTTCTCGGCCGCAGGCATCGAACGCAGAATCTCGACCTGCACTTTCTCAGCCGTTGGATGGGTGTCGCTCAATAGCGAGGGCATCGTTCCTCGGATTTACAATACCATTCACTCCGCTCCGTAATCAATCTGCATGCGGCGGACTTGCAGGCTGGATAACGCCAGGATGATCAGGCACAGGACCAGCAGGCCCAGGATCGCCGTTGCCGGTGCGGCGGGGGAGGGATTGACGGCGAGCAGGTCGAGGAGACTGTGGCTATCCCCGGTCATTGATTCATTTACGGCGACCGGGCACAGCGACTTCAAGTAGAAGATCACGCTCATCTGTTGCAGGATCGCAGGCAGGAAGCCGTTCACGGCCTCCCACACCAGGATAACCACGGTGGGAATGAGTGGGTTCCGGAAGAGCAGGCCCGCCGCAAGAAAGACGCTGCCGTATCCGATGCAGGCCAGAAGCGTGACACCGAGGTAGGCCGCGAGGTGTGCGAGTCCATGCTCGTGGAAGAGAAACTCCTGGAGGGTATTCGAGCTGAAGTAGCAGTAGACGGAAATAAACTGCAGCAGGGTGCTGGCCGAGAAGATGACCGTCGCCGCGAGCAGGCCGGAGAGGAATTTTCCAACCACCAGGACTTCCCTTCGCAGCGGCGCCAGGAAATAGTAATGCAAGCTTTTCTCCAATACCTCTCCCCGAAAAAGATTGCCAAAGATCCCGACGCAGCCGAAAAAGATGGCCAGCCGCAGAAAGAAGAACTGGAAAATGGCAGCAAAGATGTGGCTGTCTTCGCCCAAGTCGCCATGCCCGCCGTTCTTCAACTCGACGAAGGAATGGGCGGCGTAGAGCACCACGGGCGCGAAGGCCAAAAGGTAAATCCATGCTCCGCGCCGGGTGAAGAAGGTCTTTCTCACCTCGAGGCGGAGGATGGCCAGAATCTGCGCTCGCCAGAGCGCCCAGGGCAGCCGCTCGAAGCTCATTTGGGTGGCTCCTCCGCGCCAATCAGGTATTCGTAGACGGAAAGGACGTCGTCGTCGGCAGGCGCTACCGACTCAATGCTGATGCCGCTTTGGGCGATACGATTCAGCAGCAGATAGAATCGGTCAGCGTCCCGCGTCTTGACCAGCAGGCCCTGCCCGTCGGCGAGAATCCTGGCTTCCACGACGTATTCCTGCTGAAATATCCGCGATGCAAAGTCGCCGGGTCTGTTGCAGCGGATCAGAATCTGCATGGGGTGTTCGTGAATCTCTTCGCGCACGCCGTGAATCTGTCCCTCCGCCACCACGTAGCCATTGCTGAGGAGCACGACTTGGTCCGAGAGCGCGTCCACTTCGTGCAGCACGTGACTGGAAATGATCACATACAGCCCCTCTTGAGCCAGGCTGCGGAACAGGGCAATGGTCTCGGCGCGTATCAAGGGGTCGAGGCCGTTCAGCGGTTCGTCTAGCACGAGTACGGTGGGTTTGTGGCACATCGCCTGGGCCAGCTTGATGCGCTGACGCATGCCTTTGCTGTACCCGGCAATCAAGCGATGCGCTGCGTCAGCCAGGTTCACGCGATCAATGGCCTGCTCTGCCAGCCTGGCAGCGGCCGGATGCGAGTGCCCGAAAAGCCGCAAGTAAGAATAAACGAACTGGTAGCCGGTGAGCCCTTTCGGAAACGAGTCGAACTGCGTGCAGTAACCGACCTTGTGAAACAGGCGTTCCGGCTCGCGGGGCGACATGCCGAGCAGGGTGATGCGTCCTCGAGTAGGCGCAACCAGTCCCGTCATCAGGTTCATCAACGTGGTCTTGCCGGAGCCATTGGGACCAACCAGACTGGTGATGCCGGGCGGGATCGACAGGTTCACGCGGTTTACACCCAGCACCTCTCCGTAGAACTTGGAGACGTCTTCAAAGACGATGCGCTGGTCGTCAACTCCCCTCCTCAATTGAGGAGGGGCAGGGGGGTGGTGGGTTTCGGTGTCGCCTTGACCGGCAGCCACCCTTGGCCCCTCCTTAGCAAGGAGGGGAATGTCTTTGTCCTGCGCGTTCATCCGCGCACCACCTCGTAAGCCCTGACTTTCTTTTCCAACAGAAACAGGCAGAAGGCGCTGATGGCCAGCAGCGCCAGCGACGCTCTGTCAGCGGGGACGGTAATCCGGGATTGTTGGTGGAAAAGTGGCATTACAACACTGGCAATGAGGTTCGTGATATCAACCAGGCTACCATTTCTGGTTCGGAGCACGGTATTGATGGCTTGCCCTAACCCCGCGCCGAAAAAGAACACGCCCAGCAGTGCCGCGCCCGCCACCGTCTTCCGTTTGATCCACGCTGACAGAGCCAGTGCCAGGAGCGAGAAAACCAGAATCTCAATTGCCGAGCCGAGGAAAATGCTTGCCGCAATCCACAGGTTGCTCCACATCCACCTTGCGCCCGCGAGGCCGGACTGAATCAGATACAGGACCTCGCCCGGAATCCAGGTGACCAGTGAGAGCATCGACACCAGCACAAAGAGTTTCCCCAGGACGTATTCGACGCGGGAAAAGGGCCAGCAGAAATAGAGCGGCAAGGCATGGTTGGCGAGGTCGGGCGAGACGAGGCCGGGACCCACGAGCGCCGTTAGAATAAACGCCAGGGCGCCCTGAACATTCTGAAAGTGATAAAAGAACCTGGCATCCACGGCAAAGAAAGAACTCACGTGGAATATTGCCAGCAGGCGCTCGTTGTGGTTCATATAGAGAGCCAGCGCACAGCCGAGGGGGTAGAAAAAGCAGATGGCAAAGAAGGCGACAAGAAACCTGGAAGAGAGCGCGTTCTCATAAGCGTAGCGGCTCACAATCAGGAAGCGAGACCACGCCGGGCTGAGCTCTCCCGCATAACTGTGATAGCTTCGCTTATGCACGGCCATTGGAGTTCTCCATGGCTTTCAGGAAAATGTCCTCAAGGCTGTCGCGCCGGTAGTTCAGGCGGCGGATCTGAACGCCGTGTTCCTCAGCGAGTCGGTAGAGGTCCTGGAGGGCGAATTCCTGGCCTAGAACCATCTTGAACCTGCGCGGGCTGCGATCGGTGTGGGTTCCGGCTGCCGCAGGAACTGCCGAGCCGGTAATTGCGCACTCACAGTCCAGCCGCTCGACTGCTTCCGCAAAGGCTCCGTCGCCGCCCAGCGTCTCGAGTTCGAGGAATCGCCGGTTGGCTCTACGCTCTTCTTCCAGATTAGCGTAATGCACCTGATGGCCATCCTTCAGGATCAGGACTTCTTCGCAGGTTTCCTCCACGTCGCGCAAGAGGTGAGAGCAAAGTAAAATGTGCAGGTCGCGGCTGTCACGCATCTCGCGAATCAAGCGGATCATGCGCTGGCGGGCAGGCGGATCGAGGCCATTGGTGGGCTCGTCCAAAATCAGAAGGCGAGGGCCATGGGCGATTGCCTGGGCGAGCTTGGCCAGTTGCCTCATGCCTAGCGAGTAAGTTCCAAGCAGGCGGTACCGCGCTTCGCCCAGTCCGACGTAGAACAACGCCTCATGAGCGCGTTCAAGCGCAGCCTCCGAGGGCAAGCCGGAAAGCTCCGCCATCAAACGCACGAAGCTTACCGCAGTCATGCGAGCGATAAAACATTCCGACTCCGGCATGTATCCGGCGAGCCTTCGAATTTGCTTTTTTTCAGTTCGAATGTCACACCCGAAGACGCGCGCCGTCCCCGCCGCCACCGGATAGAACCCCAAGAGCGTGTTGATCAGAGTTGATTTGCCGGCGCCGTTAGGGCCCAGTAGTCCTATCGAGCGGCCGGAGAGCGAACACTTCAGACCTTCCAGGATCTTCCGCCCTCCCAGCGTGACGCCCAATCCTTCGAGTTCGATAATTGGTGGCATAGATCAGTGCCGGGTGCGTAGTGCCTAGAAGCTGTTTCAGAACCTTCTGTACCCGATTGCAACGGAGATGGTCGACTACGCGCGAAGCCATGCTCCCCGGAGGGGAGCAAATTGAGTAGCCGGGGGCGAAACCCCCGGACCAGACCCCGCGCCCCGCCTTCGGCACCCCTCTCCCCGCAGCCGGGGAGAGGGGAAGGGGTGAGGGCGCGACGTTTCCCGCGGCGTTGCCCCCGGCTACTCATGTCCAGCCCCTGCGGGGCTGAGCGCTCGCGAAGTGGTCGGAGATCCTGGGCGGCATTCAGTAATCTCTCCTCCGCCGGGCGGTTTTGAAACAGCCTCTAGTATCTTACGCCGTCCGCGGGCCGACCCACCTGCCGACCTGCCCATCTACCTACTGCCTACTGCTTCCCTGCGCGGCGCCCTTAAGAAGCGGAAGCAGGTCCAGGACTCCTGCACCCTTAATCCCGAGTAGAGGGCCAAAACCTAATCCGAAAAAATTCCCCGTGTTTGCGATCGTGATCTCCTGCGGCTCGCCATACGCGCAAGTCAGGCTCGGGCCGCTGTTTTGCTTCAGGGTCTCGAGCGCTTGTTTTTCCGCGGGCGTCAGGATCGGTATGTCCACTGCCGATCCCAGCATCGCGCCCAGATTTTGATAGACGAGCGCGGAACAATTCGTGAATCCGTCGCGCGGCAAGCGGCTGCTGAAATCGCTGGAGCGCGCGAGGGTGTATTGTGTATTGCGGTTCTGAATCGAGCTCAGCAGCAATGCTCGGCTGGGCGCCGCCAGGAGATTGCCGTCCACGAACACATAATCGATCTCGGTCGGCACGCCCGGCGCGGCTGTGGGCCGGTTGATCTGCAAGGTGTAAAAGGTGCGGCCGTCCGCATCTTGCTTGGTCAAATTGAGTGTGCCTGCCTTCGCGTCCGCCTTGCTGTTGTAACTGGCCACCAGCTTTTCGATAGTCTCCTCGAGCCGCGCCGGATCGTTCACCTCCGCCGACACCTTCCAACTCGGGGTGGGCAGTGTTGGACCATCAAGCGCCAACGTGACCTCTCCCCCCAATTGCGCGGCCAAATCCCGCGACACATTCACTCCGGTCTCCGATTCGAAGTCCTCCAGGCCCTGGGCGAATCCGGGATCATGACTCTCTGCCAGACTCAAGAGCTCCTGCAAGATTTCCTTTGGGTCCTCGACCACAAAAGAAACCGCGAAGCTGGCCGTGGGCGAAACAAAATCCAACGTTCCCATGGGGCTGGGCGGGCCGAGCAAAGCTGTCAGGCCGCGTCGCGGCTGCGCGAAAGTCAGCGTCGCTCGATTTTCAGTTCGCCCGCTGAGGTCTTTGCTTTCCATGATGAGATATCTCATGTCGGCCAAGCCGGTCCTCTCGTCGCGAATCAAACTCGGACCCTCTTTCTGACCTACGGAATGCGCGAGGATTTGTTCCATGTCGGCGCAAATAAGTAAGCCGGCGCCGGCTTGGTATGCCTGCCGGATGGCGCTGTAGAATGGGGTGGAGGTGAACCCGCTGGAAGTCTTGCTCTCCATCAGAGGAGCCACCATCTGCAATTGGCGCGCGTCCGCGGCCATTGCCACAAGGTTATTTCTGAAATAAACCAATGTCGTGTTTGTTCCGGCGGCACGTAAAAGCAATGAGGGATTATCGACGATCTGCATCTGGAACTGCTTCCCGTCGCCTTTGATCCCGCTGACCTGCTGCTGGAGAAACGCTCGAAAGTCGGGGCGTCGCACCTCCGCCAGAACAAGAGGCGAGTGCGCATCGGGCGTCATTGCGACGACAATCTCGTCGCCGAGGTAGTCGCTGAAAGAGCGCAGCCGGTCAATCAACTCGGGTTCTTTGCTGGCCCTCCCGGAGGCTTGCTGGCGCGCCCACCAGGCTTGCAGCACAGCGCTCTGTTGGATACGTTCCTGTAAGAGACGGTTGGCCTCGGTCAGCGTCGACCCCATGTTGGGGATGGCAGCGTAGAACATGGTGTCAGCCGGCACCATATTCAGCAAGTCTGAAGTGTAGCGCGGCGCGGGCCCCGGGAGAGACTCGAACTGCTTGTGCAGCGCTGCAAACTCACCCAGTAGCTCGAGGTACTCACTTCGGTTGCGGCTCCACGAAACTGAGTAGCTGACGGGAACGGGCGCCAGATCCGACTCCGTCGAAACTTGCTCCCCAGGATGCAGGAACTGCGTTTTACGTCCCTGCTCGACTTCCACTTCTCCTTGGATAACGGAGACTCGCGCGCCCTTCATTCCTTCGTCCACTGCAAAAATAGTGCCCTTGACGGAAACCAGGCAGTCCCGCGTCGCGACTTTGAGCCGGCCTCGGTACTGCTTGGCCGCCCGGACGATGATGCTGCCGCGTTGCAGGTGAAGCGTGGTGTCGCGCCAGCCTTTGGATATCCAGAATGAAGTGCGCTGGTCCATTTCGATCGTAGACCCATCAACCATCCGGATCATGGCGGAGGAGGCCTTGGCGGTGCGCACCTCCTCATCTTCGCGAATCGACCGGCCGGGAACCAGCGCTTGGCCACCACGGCCCGAGTCAAGATAGAGGGTTCCGGCGGTAGAGAGGACAGCCGCCTGGGCTTCCGAGCCGCGAATCAGTCTGGCCAGACGGCCACTCTCCAGAAACAGGCTCAGCCCCATTAAGCACATGCATGCTGCTAAGGCCCAAGCCACAGCCCATCTGGTTTTCGTGGCGCTTGGCTGGCGCTGGGAGGGCGCAACTTCCGCCACCTGTCCGGCAGCCGGCCGCGCACCGTGACGGGCTTCTTGCAGCGCGCGGCGGCAGGCCACGCAGCCATGAAGATGGTCCTCGACCAGCGCGGCTCGCGCCGCGGAGAGCCCCCCGCTGAGGTAAGCAGGCAACAAGGTCTGGAAATCAGCGCAGCCGCGAATCTTCTCCACGTCCGCAGTGGTTGCCAAGACCGGGGCAGGGAAGCGCTCTCGCAGTCCAGCCCAAACACGATCCGCCGATTGCTCGACAACCTGATCGGAAACGTCTTCGCGCCGCAATTCATTGATCAACTCACCCAAGCTCGGATCGCGTTGCTGTTTTGGTTGGCTCATGATTTCCCTCCAATGTGGGAGCGAATCTCCTTTTGCAGCCGCCGTCGTGTCCTGTGCACCGTCACCGCCACCCAGACCTGCGAGACGCCAAGCATGCGCGCGATTTCTGGATTGCTGTAGCCCTCGAGGAAACGCAGCGCAAAAATCTCGGCCCCCTGCGGACTCAAGCTTGCCAGCGAGCGCCGCAAGCATTCGCGCCATTCGCTCCGCTCCAACTCTCCGCGCGCGGGCAGCGAATCCGGCAGAGGCGCGCTCTCAGACACTCGCCGAGCGCGCACGACATCGAGCGCGGCATTGATCGCCGCGCGGCGAAGATACCGCTCGGAGTTCTCCACTTGCGGAGCCGTGCCGTCGCGGCCGATGAGACGCAGGAAAACCGTCTGAAGTACATCCTCGGCGTCGGTAAGATTACCGGTGATCCGGTAGGCGGCACGAAGGACCAGACCGTGGTATGCACGGAACAGTTGTTCAACTGCATCGACTGAGCTGGGAATTGTTACCTCCGCAGTGGCCGATCGCACGCACGCCTCCTGACGACTGCCATCAAATTGAAGACGAGCCACTGTGCCAATTATTACAGTCAATTTAACAATATTTTGAAGGCATAAGCGAGAGCTGCGGGCTTGGCATTGGGCAGGCTTATTTGAAGGCCGGAAGCACTATGCTCCCATGAAAGCTTGGCGTCGCTGCCCAGGAGGGAAACGTTTGCAATTTCGCCCTTGGCGAGAAGCGCGTCGCGGGTGTTGAGCGACTTGATCAACAGGCGGGGAGTGTCGGAAGGCAAGTCAAGTGCGATGGCGTAAAGAGTTTTCCAGCGGCTGGTGAAGCGAATATCTTGTGCTCCGAAATCCGGAATGTGCTCCTCGCCGAACATGCCGCTCTTAACCTGGGTGGGGCCTTCCCCGAAGATCTTCCAGGGCCGCGTGCCGTAAATTGCTTCGCCGTTGACTGAAAGCCACTCGCCGATGGCAAGCAGGCGCTCGACGACCGGCTGCGGAAACACTCCTTCCGCTGTGGGGGTGATGTCGAGCAGGAAGCTTCCGTTCTTGCTGACGATGTCGATCATCTCACCGAGGATTCGGTGGGCGGTTTTGTAGTTGGCGTTCTGGACGTGGCACCAGGAATTCCAGTCGATAGCGTCGTCGGTCAGCCACTTGTAGTCCGCCAGCCTATCGAGCCTGCCGCGCTCGATATCAAGGATTCCCGCGCCTCGGGGCAGGTCTTTTTCCTTGTAGGTCACGCTGACTTCTTCGCCCCAACGCTCACCCTGGTTATAGTAATAAGAGATCACATCCGCAAGGCGACGCTCGTCAATGATGTTCAGGCGGCTGTCGAAGTAAATCAGGCTGGGGCGGTACTTGTCGATCACTTCTCTTACTTTCGCCTCCCAGGTCTCCTGAAAGGCAGGCGGAGGCGGCGGCGTAGGCTTGTCGTAATCCCGGAAGGGGCTTTGGGGAGCCGGCGGTCCGTAGAGCCCGCTGTATTGGGGATTTGAAGCATCGACGGACTTGTCGATGGTCGGATACCAGCCCCATAGCCACTGATGGTGAAACGTCGAAATGAATCTCAGTCCCTGATTGCGAAGCGCCCGGCTCATCTCTCCCACTACGTCGCGGCACGGGCCCATGGCGGCCGCATTCCACTTGTTAACTTTCGAGTCCCACATCGAGAATCCGTCGGCGTGCTCGGTGACCGGCCCGGCGAATTTCGCACCCGCTTTGCGCAGCAACTCCGCCCACTCGTCCGCATTGAATTTCTCCGCGCGAAACATGGGGATGAAGTCTTTGTAGCCGAATTTCGAGAGAGGGCCGTAGACGAGTTTGTGGTACGTGTTCGCCCGCTCGCCTTCGATGTACATGTTGCGGGAGTACCATTCGTTGTCGAAGGCCGGGACGGAGTAAGGCCCCCAGTGAAAGTAAATGCCGAATTTGGCGTCGTCAAACCACGCCGGAGCCTTGTGCTTCGTCAGGGAGTCCAATGAAGCCGCGAAGGCCTGCTGGGAGCGCAGAGCGCGCGGCGCCGCGAGCCCTGCCGCTGCCGCGCCAGTGGTTTTCAGGAAGGTCCGACGGGTGATTTGTTGGGTCATGACGCACCATCCTAACAAGCATGGGCAATCGAAATCAACGGCGGCTAGCGGAGTCAGCGGCTCCGCCGCTCTGTCTTGCGCTGCGAAGAAACTGTCATCCTGAGCGAAGCGAAGGATCCCTGCAGTTGTTCGTGACTTGTTGGACCACGAGAAACTGCGGAGATCCTTCGCTCCGCTCAGGATGACAGCGGTTGAGGCAAAGCCTCTCAGCAAGAAAGGGCGGCGGTACCGTACAGCTAACAGAGGCGTGCTGCTGTATTGGGCGTCCGCGTTCTTATTCGCTTGCCAGTTGATGCGCGGCGAGCACATCGAAGATGTACGTGGCTGCGCCGCCGATCACATATTCGGTCTGGTACCAGAGAAATGGAAACTGTTTCAGCTCCATGTAATCGGGCTTCACGAGTGATGCGCCGGAGATGACGCCGCCGGGAATATGCGACCAATCCGCGCGGTTGAATCCATACGCGATGAGGGGGGATTCGACTCCCACGCCCGACACATAGCTTCGGTTGTTGGCGGGGTGCGCGCCCAGCACGAAATCCACGGTCGCGAAAATAGGTTCTTTCCCGAACAAGTCCGGAAAAGCTTTGTGGAGATAATAATGGCGCAGCGCGTCGTCCTGCAGATTCCAGCCTTCACCCCAAACAAAGCCGGAATGAATGCCCGTCCGCGCTTCCAGCTTGTATTCGGGCTTCAGCACTTCCGGCGGATAATGAACGCCCCAGGGATTGGCCGCGGCGCGCTGGTCAGCGGCGATCTTCCATTTCTCGGCGAGCCCCCTGACCACCGATTTGCATTCCGAATCGTCGAGTTTCGGCAGCGCGCGCGCCAGGACCCATCCCGGGCCGCCTCCAAACTGCCCGGCAGAGATGCCCTTCACGATGGGCAGGAGCGCAATCAGCCGGTCGCGGTACTTTGCCTCACCCGTTGTAATCAGCAACTCCGCAGTGGCCGCCAACTCCTGGCTGTGGAATCCCTCATCGCTGCGAGGAACGTAGGCATTGGGAGCGAAGACCGGCGCATGCGTCTGCTCGTATTGCCAGAGTTGTTCGGCGGTAGTTAAAGATTCTTGCGCCAGGCCGTCGTTATACCCTCGCAGCACGCGGCTGGACGCCGCCAGCGACTGCGCCACGATATATTGCAGACCGGTATTGCGGTTGGTGAACACCCAGCGGTCGTCGGGTTTGCCGGAGCGCCCCTCGCGCACCTCATCGGCATTGAGCGATGGGTCGTATACTCGGTTATCGGTGATGTTGACGGGATCGCCCACGTGAGAATACATGCGCTCACTGCTCTCGATGATACCGGGAAAAATGTGACCCGCAATGCGGTAAGAAGCCAGCATGCTTTCGACGCCGTATTCAATCTGTTGCAGCAGGTCCGGCTTGCCGTCCGGCAGATGCAGCAGGACCTCCCGTTGGGAGCGGTGGATGGTGCTTTCGTCGAGGGTGGGATGGAATTCCTCCTGAGCGAGTGCCAGCGCCAGCGTGGTATGGGCACTGCTTCCGGCGGGCAGATCGTGGTCACCCGCGTCGTGCCAGCCGCCCCAATCGAGCCCGGGGATGTGTTCGTTGTTCTGGAAATTCGTCTCGCGCTCGCCCTGCTGGTAGCCGTCGATCCAGACGTGGTTGGCGGGCGCCTGCCGCGCGTCGTCCAGGTGGCACGCTCCGTGCCAGGTGCGCGATCCTTCCTTGACGGCGACGTGGCACATCTGGACGGGCAGGAAGTATTCCAGGGTCGGTTGCCACGCCTCATCGGTGACTTCGTCGGCGATTTGGAACGGGCCGGCGTGTTGCGTGCGAAATTCTACGAGGTAGAGCCCGGGTTGCTGCACATCGCTGAAGTCGAAGATCGCATATTGAAAGCGCAGAAACTTGCCCCAGTCCTTAGCCACGCCGGACTTCACGAGCTTCTTCCCGCCGGTGGCCTGGAGCTGATACAGCTTGACGGGCTCAGCGGCTGAATCCCGTGCGTCCAATTCCAAAATTGCTCGCTTCGTCTGGCGAGGAAGACATCCAACTTGTGAAATGCCGATCACCGGAGTTCGGCGCCAAGCCGGCGTCAGCGTCGGCGTGATGGTCATGCCGATCTCGGTCGCCGAGCTCGAGCGCTCGAACGCCGCTTCAAACATGAACCAGGGCTGCGGGCTGCCTTGCCGCTGATCCAGCAGCCGAAGCGCGCCGTCGGGCTGGGAAATCGTGAAGTTGTGCAAGGGATCTTCCTGAGCCACGTTGACAATCTTGCCCGGCCCGTAGAGAAGGCTCTTTCCGGTGTATTGCTGTGGGAAAACTCCGCCGCCCGCGTCGCCCTGATAGGACTTCGAGAAATAGACGCCCGGATAGATGTTGATTTTCAGTCCTGCCCGCTCCACTTTGTTCCAGTCGAGAGGACGGTCGAGCTTGAGCGTGATCGCGATGCTTCGGCCGTCGCTCCTCACCTCCAACCTATAGCCGGAGTTCCAATCCGCAATTTCTCCGTAGACGATGGCGAGCCCTTGAGCGGGGTTTACTTCGCGCCTCAGAACTCGCAGTTGCGGCCTCCGCTCACCCGACTTGGTCTCCAGGAATAGATCGCCGGAATCCAATACACGTTCGTCGTTCAAAATCATTTGCAGTCCGCCCTGATACCCGACTTGATAGTTGGTATGAAAGAGTAGGAAAGAAAAACCAGGGCCGGAAAAATACTCTAGGTCGTTGAGAGTGATTTTCTCGCCTGCAACACAAATCGGCGCGGTCAGCAGGAGCAAAACGAGCATTGCTGCAACTGCCAGTCGTCGAGAAGCCGTTTCAAAACTTTCCGTATCCGATTGCAACGGGGATGGTCGACTACGCGCGAAGCCGTGTTCCCCGGAGGGGAGCAATTTGAGTAGCCGGGGGTGAAACCCCCGGACCAGGGCCCCGCACCCCGCCTCCGGCACCCCTCTCCCCGCAGGCGGGGAGAGGGGAAAGGGGGGTGAGGGGGGCGACGTTTCCGGGGGCGTTGCCCCATAAGCGTTTACTTAAGAACGTGCCTTTTTCGTTTTCTCTTTGAATC
>JBEKLY010000178.1:0-16215 GCA_050010015.1 Terriglobia bacterium | reverse complement strand
GTTCGCACCCTGACGGGCAGCTTCCGCCATGCCAAAAGGCTATCAAACCAAAAAGGAAATTGCCAGCGGAAAATCGAGTCGTTTTAGATTGTTCTACTTCTGGGACTTTGACGCAGCCCTAAGGGCAGCGCCAGTGCTGCGCTCGACGCGGCACCCATTGGGAATAATCCAGGGTAGCTCGGAGGCCGGTTTCACAATTGACGTCCTGCCTCTGATGACCAATTCGTGCTATGGTGGAATTGTTTTCCTGACTTTCCGTAGGCTTCGGCCTTCACTGACGAATCTGATGCCAAACAAGAAACCAGCCGAGACGGTGTCTGGCCGCCCGCGCACTCGCTCCAGAATGCAAGAGATGATCGGCCGGGTTGACTGGCGAGTAAAGGGACCGAAGCTCCTCCTTTTGGCCTGCGTAGTGGTCCTCGGAGGCATGCTGGTGGCAGGGCTCTGGCCGTTTCACTCCCCCAGGAATCAGGTGACATGGCTCAGCGGCGGCAACGGCCTGCAGTTTGGTCGTCATGGGATAATCCTGAGCTCAGGCAAGTTTAACGCTGCGCCTGAACCGGCCGATGGCCCCTGCAGCCTGGAAATCTGGTTCGAGCCTGCTCGGACCTGGATCTCGAGAACTCTCTTGTCGTTCTACGCTCCCGAGAGGCGTCGACAATTCTCACTCATCCAATCCATGACCGATCTCAGCTTGCAAAGTGAAGTCCTCGAGAAACACTACCAAGCCCGCATCACAAGATTTGATGTGTCGGATGTCTTCTATCAGGGAAAACTGGCGTTCGTGACCCTCACAGCAACGAGAGGAGACACATCGGTCTATCTTAACGGCGCGCCGATCAAGACGGCTGCTAACTTCCCGATCTCGATGCAGGACTTCGCCGGCCAGCTTGTCGTCGGCAACTCACCCATAGCCGGAGACAGTTGGCGGGGCCAGGTGCGAGGCCTTGCTGTATATCGCGCCGCGCTCTCTCCGGTCGAGGTCCGTCAAGACTTCGAGACATGGTCGAGGACGGGGCGGCCGGACATTTCCGAAACTCGCGACGCCGTGGCGCTTTATGTGTTTGGCGAACACGCAGGCAACGTGATTCACAACCAAGTGCCGCCTGGAACTGACTTATATATCCCGGACCGTTACATGATTGTGGACCAGGCTTTCCTCCGCCCTTTCTGGGTTGAGTATTATCCATCCCTAGGCTATTGGGAAGGCGTTGTTTTAATCAATGTTATAGGTTTCATTCCGTTTGGGTTCCTCTTCTGCGCCTACTTCTCACTCCGCGGACGAATTACTAACCCTGCCTTGGTCACCATCCTGCTCGGTTTCACGGTCAGCCTTACGATCGAATGTCTCCAGGCCTTGTTGCCGACGCGTGATTCCGGCACCACGGACCTCATTACCAATACCTTGGGGACCTGCATCGGGGTTTGGGTTTATCGCTGGAGTTTCTGGAGATTCCTGGCGGCGAGGGTGTGGATGAACATCGCAGGGCTATAGGGTGTGTGAAAACTCGATTGGTCCGCCGTTCCGAGGAGCCGCAAGCGACGATGAATCCCTCACTGCCTTGAAAACCGTGGCGC
This sequence comes from Terriglobia bacterium, assembly GCA_050010015.1. Classification (GTDB taxonomy): domain Bacteria; phylum Acidobacteriota; class Terriglobia; order UBA7540; family UBA7540; genus CAVROP01. The sequence goes on along the minus strand of JBEKLY010000178.1, from coordinate 14,637 downwards.
GGGCGTCTCGCCCGCGGTCGCGGGAGCGTCCCGCTCCCGCGCACGGGCAGGATGCCCGTGCCACAGCGGGCCGGACGCCCGCGCTCCGAGCGAGATTCTTCGCTTCGCTCAGAATGACATAGCCAAAGGGATTTGCCGAAACTAGCCTATCTAAATATCGCTACTCGAGCTTAAAGCGCGTCGATGCCAAATAGTAAAGCCGGCGCCAGACAAGCCGGTTGATCGTCACGACTATCGCCGCCAGAAAGATAGTTGCGGCCAGGAGCAGGCGGGAGTTCCCGGTATCCGTGGCCTGGCTGATCAGCGCTCCAAGTCCTGTTGTTGCAAAGGTTTGCTTACGAAAGTGAAAGTATTCCGCGACGATGCTGGCGTTCCACGCCCCGCCGGAGGCAGTGACCAGGCCGGTAATCAAGTAAGGAAAAATCCCGGGCAAGAGCAAGGTGCGCCAACGCTCGAGGTTGCCCAAGCGGAACACTCCGCACACTTCCCTGAGGTCCGTCGGAATGGCGCTGGCCCCTGCAATGACATTGAAGAGGATGTACCATTGTGTGCCCAACAGCAACAGAACAATCGAGCCGATTCCCAGTCCGCCGCCCAGCCGAATGAGCACCAGCAGAATGATGGGGAACAAAGCTGTGGCGGGCACCGAGGCAGCAATTTGGGCGATGGGTTGGGCGTATGCTGAGAGTCTCGGCCTTAACCCGATGTAAAGCCCTACCGGAACAGTCCAGAGCGCCGCGAGCAAGAGAGTCGCCTCGACTCGAAGAAAGGTCGCGCCGGCTCCTAACAGAATCTGTCTTATTTCCGGGCTCGAAAGCGCCACCAGCATGCTGATCATCTTTACCACGGCGTAGGCAACGCCGACAGCGCTGCCAGCCAGCAGCATCCACAGAACCCATTTCCCTGCCCTGCGCCCCAGTTGTTGCTGAGATGCGGACGCGTGGGGTCGAGCAAAGAACAGATTCAACCGCTCGCGCAAGGGCAAGATCGAAAGGCGCGCGGCGATAGGGAGAATCTTCGAGCGGCGAAGTAGATCGAGCACCGGAGAGCGCGGCGGGAATGCCGCTTCCACCTGCTCGAATTTGAACTTCTCCGCCCAGGCAATCATGGGACGCCAGATGATCTGGTCTACGAGCACGACCACCGACACCATGGCGGCCAGCCCCCAGATAATGGCTCGCGTGTCGTCCGCATTGGAGGCAGTCTGAAGATAGGAACCAAGCCCGGGCAGGCGGAGGTCGCGATTTCCCAGGACGAACATCTCGCATGCCATCAGAAAGAACCAGGCGCCTGCAACCGACATCATGGAATTCCAGATCAGGCCAATGGCCGCGTAAGGCAATTCCATCTGGGTGAACCTCTGCCACCAACTCAACCGGTAGATCATCGCCGCTTCCTGCATTTCGCGCGGAATACTCTTCAGCGACGAGTAGAAGCTGAAGGTCATGTTCCACACCTGCCCGGTGAGGATCAATACGATGCACCCCAACTCCACGCCCAGTTGGCGAGTGGGGAACAAGGCGACCATCGCCACCATCACCGTGGGGAGAAAGCTGAGCACAGGAATTGACTGGAGAATATCCAGCAGCGGAACCATGAACCGTTCGGCTTTCGAGTTGTAAGCGGCAATATACCCGTACACAAAGGTAAACAGCAAGCTGAGAACGTAGGCTACCGCGATGCGAAGGAGCGAAAACATTGCGTACCTGGGCAATGCTCCGGGATGCAGTTGAATCTCAGCCTGAGTGTTGACCGGCCCAACCCCATAGCGGCTGAAGGAAACTACGGCATAGAAAATCGCCAGACCCGTCAGGAAGATGGGGGTATCTCTGAGGAGGGATGAAACACTGCCGGGAATGATTCCCCACGGTCGAGGCACGGACCCGGCTTTTTCGGTCGGCAGATGCACAATTGGCTTCAAATGTCCATGTCGAGTCTGAGCGTGGCCCAATATCTCTGGGGTAGTCAGGCGCGCCCTGAAAGGGCACCAGACAGTAGCCGGGGGCAACGCCCCATAAGCGTGAACTCAGCTTTGGACTGCTGGCGACGCAGGGCCGAACGAGCGCTTGTACAGGCCCGGAGGGCCGACAGAGAGTAGCCCACGGCGTCAGCCGTGGGATCAACTAACAGCCCTAGGCTAACTCAGCCCCAGAGGGGCGGCAGAGGCTCCCGCGCCGCGTCTGTCGCCCCATCCGGGGCTCTGACTATTAACGCCGAACCCTGTCCCACGGCTCACGCCATGGGCTACTTTCTGCCGCCGCTCCGCGGCTCTCGAAGTCCTCACACCTTAAGTTAAGACCCATGGGGAGCTGCCCCCGGCTACTTCACGAATCCCCTTCGGGGATTCTCAATGCCCAATTACCTCTTCGCTAGCCCCTGCTGCCTCGTGCAGCATCAGCCTGTCGCTTTCGGAATCGTAAGTGTAAATCTCCCCGTAGCGGCCCCAATCGAGCGCCGTGTTTATCTGCCGCTTAGCCTCATCTTCCGACAAGCGCTCCTCGACAATGTCCCGAAAGAACTCGAGCGGCATGGCATGGTCCAACTTGCTTTTCAGGCTGTTATTGATCTGCTGAAGCAGCGGGACGTTGGCCAGCGCGGCCTCGCGGAAAAGGAGCTTGCGGGTGGAAATATCGGCTTGGGCAAAGGCCTTTCCCTCAGGAGTGATCTCCACGTCGCCCTTATCCGACTTGGCGAAGGCCAGCAGGGTCGCGCCTTCAACGATGGGCACCAGGTCGGCAAAATCCATCGAGAGCTTCTCCGCCAGATGGTAGAGGTCCTCTTTCTCGCTGTGGTCATTCAGTATTTCGAGCAGTCCGGCAATGGCGCCCGGGCGCGCATGGGGCAGCATCAAGGAAGTCTTCTTGGCCGGCCGGCACGCGGCAGATAGGGGGCCGGGCTCAAGCTGCGGCTGCGTCATCAATTTGTAGATGTAGTCCACATAGACAAGGAACTCGGCGGAAGTGTGGTCCCTGGGCTGGCGCAACGGAACTCGGAAGTCGGCCCGGATTCTCGCCGGGTTGCGCCCCAGGACGATGATTCGGTCGGCAAGCAGAACTGCCTCCTCGATGTTGTGCGTCACCAGGAAAATGCTCCGCGTGGGTATCTTCTTTCCTAGCCACAACTCCATCAGTTCGCCGCGCAAGTTCTCAGCCGTCAGAACGTCAAGAGCCGAAAACGGCTCATCCATGAAGAGAATTTCAGGCTCGACGGCCAGAGCGCGGGCAAAGCCGACGCGCTGCTTCATCCCGCCGGAGAGTTCTTTGGGGTAAGCCGTTTCGAAACCCTTCAATCCGACTTTATCCAGGGCGCGAAGGGCGCGATGGTGACGTTCGAAGTGTGCCATGCCCCGCGCCAGGAGGGGAACCTCAACGTTATCCAGAACCGTGAGCCAGGGGAACAGAGCGAAACTCTGAAAAACGATGGCGAGGTTTGGGCTGCTCTCGCTCAGCGGCTCATCGTGCCAGAGGACTTTGCCGGCGGAAGGCGGGGTGAGTCCCGTGAGGATGCGTAGAAGAGTGGATTTGCCGCTTCCGGATGGACCCAGAAGCGCCACAATCGAGTCCGGCTCGACAGACAGGTCAAGGGGAGCGATGACCTGAATCTCCCTGCCGTCCGGCTGAACAAAGGACTTTTCAATCTGGGAGGCCGCAATGATGGGTTTCACCGCCGCCGGCGCCCGCGCAATGGCCGCACCTGGCGCTTCCCCGCGTACTTCAGCTGGCCGCTCGCCCGAGAGTTCGTCCATCAGATGCTGCCAGGCTTCTTCCGGCAGTTCGTCGAAGAACTCATGGCGCTCCTCGGGCCGCGTCTTGTCGATGATGGCGCGCAGGTCCTTTACCGTCCGGGAGTGGAGCAGGACGTAAGAATGGTAATAAGGAAAGTGGCTGACCAGAGTCGCCGCGTAATCAACCGGCAAGGCCCGAAACACAATCTGTTGCTCTTCAAACGGGATGCTCATGACCGATTCGGCAGCGGCGTCGGGCTCGAGCCGCTGGAGAAAGGCCACAACCAGCTCAGTGCGTCCCTGCAACAACAGCTCTTGCAGTTTTTCGGCAGCCGGTGGGTTCATCAAACCCATATTACCAGAAGCGGGAAGGGTTGGGAGTCAGGAGTCAGAAGGAAACCAACGCTCGGAAGGGCTGGGCTTCAGCCCGCCGTCCAGGTGAGTAGGATTGAATGGGCCTTTCGGCCCTGAAGGCGCGCCGCTTCAGGGGCTAAAGCCCCGCGTATGCCTTCCGCGATTCGCGGCGGGGCTAAAGCTCCGCCCTTCCGCTTTATAACTCCTTCCGTTTTCCATCATTCTCGCCGATAATAGATATTGAATGCACCATACTCACCCTTTTTGAGAGAAACATGTCAACCAATCGCCGTCCGGATCCCGAGCAACTGTTGCGTCAACTTCAGGCCGAGGAGCAGTACTTCCGGCGCGGACGCCTCAAGATATTTCTCGGCTACGCGGGAGGCGTGGGCAAATCGTTCCGCATGCTGGACGAGGCGCGGCGGCGGCGGGAGCGGGGAGAAGACGTGGTGGTGGGCGCCATCCAACCCAAGGCCTCGCCAGAAGTTGATGCTCTCTTGCAACGTATGCTGGTGATCCCGCAGGGAAACGTAGGAGGCATGCCCACGATGGACGTCGAGGCCATCCTGCGCCGTCATCCGCAAGTCTGCCTTGTGGATGGCCTTGCCTACGACAATCCTCCCGGCAGCGCCCACCCCAAGCGCTGGCAGGATGTCGAGCATCTGCTTTCAGCGGGCATCTCCGTTATCGCGACGGTCAACCTCCAACACATCGAGGAGCGGCGCGAACAGGTCGAGAGGATCACGCACAAGCACGTTGCGGAGACCGTGCCGGAAAGCTTCTTACGCAATGCGGACGAAATCGAAATCGTGGACGCCCCGCCTGACTTTTGTCGCCAACGCGGCTCCAGCCCGTCGTTTATCAACGGCGCGGGCTCAACGGCGCTCGCTCCACAACAGCTTTCGGAGTTGCGGGAGATCGCGCTGCTGCTGGCCGCGGACGTCGTCGATTATCAGCTTGAAGCTTACCTGGTGCGGCACGGGATTCAGCAGCTATGGGGAACCCACGAGCGCATCCTGGTATGCGTTTCCCCTTACGTTGAGGCCGCCAGGATGATCGCCAGCGGAAGGCGCAACGCCGACCGATTCCACGGGGAGTTGTTTGTCGCCTACATCGATCGCCCAGACATGACGCCGGAAGAGAAGAGTGTGCTGGAGCGAAACCTGGATCGGGCGCGGGCTGTCGACGCGCGCATCGAAGCTCTGGATGGAGAGGACCCGGCGGACGCCATCATCCAGTTCGCCCGCTCCCATGGCATTTCGCAGATCTTCACGGGAAACCGAACGAACCTAGGCTGGTGGGATCGCGTCTTCGGCCGGCCGCTCGACCACCTGATCCGGGCGGCCGAGAATATTGACGTGAGAGTGTTTCCAGCATAGGATTCCGCGCATGTCCGACTCTCCTCATCGAGGCACCCTGAAAATCTTCCTGGGCTATGCTGCCGGCGTGGGAAAGACTTACCAGATGCTGGACGAAGCCCATAAGCTGAAGGAGGAGGGCGTGGACGTCGTTTTGGGCTACTTCGAGCCGCACGGCCGCAAAGACACCATTGCTAAAGCCGAAGGCCTCGAGGTCATTCCGCGGCGCAAGATCGAGTACCGCGGAGCAGTGTTCGGGGAAACGGATGTCGAGGCCATCCTGCGCCGCAGCCCACAGGTCTGCGTCATCGACGAGTTTGCTCACACGAATATTCCAGGTTCACAACACGGCAAGCGCTGGCAAGATGTGCGCATCCTGCTGGATGCGGGTATTAACGTCCTGACCACCATGAACGTGCAGCATCTCGAGAGCCTCAATGACCAGGTGTGGCAGTTCACGGGCATTCGGGTGCGCGAAACCATCCCCGATTGGGTCGTGAAGCAATCCGACGAAGTGGTCATGGTTGACCTGCCTCCGCAGGCCCTGCTCAACCGGCTGATGCGCGGCGTCGTTTACACTCCCGAGAAAGCCCAACAGGCGATGGAGAATTTCTTTAAGGAGTCGACCCTGGTCGCCTTGCGCGAATTGGCGATCCGCCAGACGGCGCACGAAGTCGATGTTCGCCAATCCGTCCAGGACGAAACACAGTCCGCAGAGACGGGCGGCGAAAACCTTGGGTCGAGCGTCTCTCCGCGGGCACGCTCCCCCGAGTGCATCCTCATCCTGATCACCGAAGACCCCTCGTCCGCAGCCCTCATCAGGCGCGGCAAGCGTGTGGCCGATTACCTGCAAGCGGAGTGTCTCGCAGTCTGCATCCTGCGCGACGGAAACCTTCAGAATATCGACGTGACTCAGCGCGAGGCCGTCGAAAAGCACATGAACTTCGCCCGCAACTTGCAGATTGAGCCCAGCGTCTTGCAGGGCGATGATGTAGCCCAAACCCTGGTGGAATTTGCGCGCTCACACAAAGTCACCCAGATCTTCATTGCCCGGCCCCAGCAAAAGAAATGGCCCCTGGCCTTCGGCCATGGCCTGGTAGAACGGGTCGTGCGCCTGGCCCACGACATCCAGGTCACCATCGTTGCCGAGCGCCGCCGGTAGCGCAGACATGCCCAAGAACAGCACATCTGCGCCCCCGCGTAGGGGCGGTTCGCGGACTGCCCCTACGGCGAAGCTATGGGTGGCGCATACGTCCCGACGCTTGTTGTCAGGATGTATGCGGCTGTCTGATATTAGAGGAGCGCAGACATGCCCAAGAACGGCACGTCTGCGCCGCCCACGGTTGACCGGGTGGCGCGCACATTGGCTTCTATGTATGCGCCACTCCCCGCTTAAAACGCCCAGAATCCGTAGGGGGCGTTCGAGACACCGGTCACGGTTTGGCCGCCGATTCCCACAAAGACGTTGCGGCCGAAAAAGAACGGCACTCCAAAGTCAAAGTAATCGGTGGAAGGGCTGTTTCCGCTGTCTCCCCCGAGGTCGTTAAACGCGGCGTAACCCGTATTGAACAGACTATCCGCGTTCTCGATGCTGAAGGTGACCGTGCCCGTGGTGCCATTGGTGCCGGTGTTGGTGACCGTAAAACTGAGGGGCGTGGTTGGGCAGTACCAACCCGTGTTATCGGCACAGTCTAAGTTTCCGAGCGTAGCGGAATCGAGGAAGTAGTAGGCATTCGATCCGCTGTCAACGAAACTACCGCTATACTGAGTGCCACTGTAAGTGGTGGTGAAATACGCCAGGTCGGTCACAGCATAGGCCTGCGCCGTGCCAAGGGCGTTATTGGTTTCGGTGCCGATACCAAAAATCAGCGAGCCCGTGGTGGTGGGAGCCCCTCCCGCAGCAACCTTCGGCAACGTGATCAGCACGCCGTTATTATCTTGAGGAAAGAGCGCCACGGGATTCCAGACTTGACCATTGGTGCTGGTAGTGGGCACGGACGTAATCTGGCAATTGCCGTTCGGGCAGGAAAAGTAATACGGGTAGCCGTTAGATGCGGCGGCGCAGCCTGAGCCGCAATCTTGGGCAAAGTTGGCGACGCCCAGAATGCCGTTAGCGCCGAGCGCCGACAAGCTGTTAAAGTCTTGCGCGTTACTCGTAGGGATGCAACTCGCGGGCGCAGGGTACTGTGGCGATTCGCTGATGATGTGAATCGACGCCGCGGAAGCAGACTCTCCGGCAAGGTGAATATCCGCTTGCACCACGGGGCCCCAGATGTACGCCATGCTGATGAACTGGACGCACTCCTGAACGTCGTTGCCGCTCGAGTCCGTGACCGGCGGCAGTGTGAGTCCGCTCACGGCTCCCGAGAGCAGGCGCAGGCCGGTTGAACCCGTATCCACAAGGACGTCGGGAACAGTCGCGCAATTCGTGGTGCTGCCGGGCTCGCAGACCTCGACGGACGCAAAGAGGCCGTTGACGTAATCGTTGGTGGGCCCCAGGTTGACGCCAAGACTTATCGTGTTGTTCACGCCACCCACCTTAAAATCCACCGAATTCGAGGCTCCGCCGCCTGGCGATGGGTTTGTCACGACCACCCCGAACGAGCCCGCCGTGGCCTGCTCGGAGGCCGTGAGTTGAATTGTCAACTGGGTCGAGCTGACATAGGTCGCGGTCTGGGCCGTGCTGTTGTAAGTGACCGTTGAGCTCGAAATGAAACCCGTCCCCGTGATGGTCAGGGTCTGAGCCGCCGCTCCCACCGTCGCGGAAGCCGGCGACAAGGAAGTAATGCTCGGCAAGGGGTTCGATGCGGGAGGGGTCGTTTCCCCCCCCCCCCCACCACCGCCACCGCAACCCGCCAGAACAAGCAACAGGCTCAGAACACTAAGGAGGCGCACCATGGAAGCTGCGTGACCAGTATTGTTAGGCGTCATCGCACCACCTCCGCAGAAACGCTCTTAGGTAGCAGGCTGGGAACGTACGCGCTCCCATGGAAGGCCCGCATGTGGCCGCCGCTCACAAAGACAAAATCGTTTGTCCGCACAATAAACGGGCCGCCGCGCCGGCGCGTCTGCGCCTGCGCTGCCTGCTGGACCGGCGTGATGTAAGATCCCAGCAGTTGGTCCAAGTTGGGCATAAAGGGCGCCCGCCAGGAGACTCCGAACACCTTGCCCTCAGGCGAAACGTACTCGCTCACCACCGCGCCGTTCGGAGAAGTGATTTGGTGAAGCCTGTAGCCTTGAGCGGCGATGACGAGATCCTCACCGCGCATGTACTTTTCATCCAGACTCACCGACGACTCATACTCCCCTAGGACTGCCCATGCCGGCGCAGTTCCCAGGGTCAGAATGAGCAAGACTCCAGAGATGGTTTTCATGTGTCTGTATCCTTGTCCAGTGTAGCTCTCCCCTTGTCCCTAACCATATGGACGGGAATCCGATGCAAAAGGTTGTAATCACGCTAGTGCTTAGCGGAATTAGCGTAAGCGGACTTATTCGTCGGAAGTGGAAGGGCGGGGCTTTAGCCCGCTAATCTCGCGAGGTAATTACGGGGCTTTAGCTCCTGAAGCGGCTTGGCTTCAGGGCCTAAAGGCCCTTCCAACCCTGCACACATAGGCGGCGGGGTTAAAGCCCCGCCCTTTCGTTGGGCACTTGAAATTACGGTCATTAAGACAACCAAGCGCTATCCCGCCTGGCCAACCCGGAGGAGTTCGATGCCTTCCCGCTTGCCGAGATTCCTGCTGTACTGCTTCTCCGCCGGGTTATTCCAATGCTCGTGAACGCCCAGGCTTTCGAGACGAGTCGTGGCGGAACTGTGACCGGGGTCGTAGAACGTGCTCGAGGGCGGATGATCCGCCAGGGCCGCTTCATGCAGGTAGTCGTCGGCGCCTGACATGTGCGGGTAATCGCTCCATTCAGCCCGCAGGAGATCGAGCGCGACGGAATCGATGGCGACCGGGTCCTGGGAGGCAAGCAGGCTTGAAGCCCAATGGTCGTTGAAGGGAGCGCTCAAGAATTTCCGCGGTGCGTGCTCGGTGGGATGCACTCCCGGGTATAAGCCGTCGATTAAATAAAGCAGAGTTTTGCCGCCGATCTCGGCGTGCCCCATCAAATCAACGAGGTTTCTGTACTGGCCGCTGCCGTGGACCATCATCGGCAGGCTTGTATGCATCTCGTAGTAGCCCTTGTCGGGGGGCCGCCTGATCAACGACCCGAAATGGTTCTTGGCGCAGAGCGTGGCGCCCGCCCCGGTGTGGGCCTTCAAGTTCGCCATGTTGATAAGGTATTTCGCCTCCGCATAGTGAACCGGCACGTAATCCTGAGCCGTTCCGCGCGGGCGCGAACTCCAGTAGAAAGGAATGGAAGAGTACTGGACACGGGTTCGAGGATAAGTGGCGTTTCCTCCGTCATGGTCGAGATAGTGAACATTCGGAAACTCACTGTGCAATGGGCCGTAGAATTGGTTGGGGAATAGCGACAGCGGGTCTCCCACCGAAATGTGCTGCTCCGGCACGCCCGCCTCGTGGACCAGTTGGCGCAGCAAGGCAAGGATCATCTGGGGCGAAGCGTTCATGTAATCCAGGTCGTGGGCCATATCGTAAGACTTGGGATCGACCGCTCCGCCGGCGATGCAGCCCACCAGGTTCACCTTGATGTTGACCTTCTCTTCCTTTCGATATCCTGCTTTCCCGTTTCCATGGGTCTGGTTGAAGTAGCTGAAAATGGCATCCCAGGCCTTCGTATCGCCGCCCTTGCCACCCAACGCCCGAATCGTCTCCGCCATCATGCTGTCGACCACCGTTTGGTTGGTATGGTCGCTTTCCCACCAGTGTCCCTGCCCTGGCCCCGCCCAACTGGTCGCTTCCGGATCACGCGCCCAGACCACCCGCCCCGGATGAATACCCTTGGCGACTCCCACCGGCTGGTTCGGAGCCGGATCGGCCCCAAGCACCAAGGGATCGCGGGGCAATGCGAAGGCGCTGCTGAACCCCAAACCCATGGCGCCCGCGGCTCTGAGCATACAGGGCGTCACGACGGCGCTCCCGATGGTTTTCAAGAATTCACGGCGGTCGCTACGATGTCCCATTTGTCCCTCCCGACTCGAGCACATGATCATGCCACACGTCACGCTAAGGCCGCGTGTGACGACTGTCAAGCGGTTTTTGGCTAGCGCCTCAGTTTGAACTTGTAGCGGCGAGCTTACCCCGCCAGATGGCCGCGTAAAACCGGCTCTACTTCAAACTGAGACATAGCTTGCATTAGCATTGGGAGCATTTCTGTCAGGGAGGGGCCGTTTGTTTTCGCATGCAACAGCGTCGGTATCGTTTACCGCTTCCGCAGGGGCACGGATCGTTGCGGTCGATGTGGCGCTGCGGGCTCCTCAGCGCGCTTATCGAGCGAGGGCTTCCGAATTCCTCCTCCTCGTTCACGCCCAGATAGAGGACATGCTCCGCGGCGCCGGAGTCCAAGCAAGCCCGAATGACGGCGGTGGCCAGCTTGTGTTGGCCGGCGGACGTGGTGTCTTCGAGCAGATTCCCGCGCACTATCGTCTCAATTACCCTCTCGCCAGTCTTCTTGTCTCCTATGGGAAGACCTGCGCCCGTGGTCATCCACCAACGCTCCAGGGGGGCTGTTCTCGTCGCGAACAGTCCTTGAAAGCCATGGGCCGTAGACTGGCTGAGACCAATATCCACGAGCCCGATCGACCGGCCAGACAGAACATCCCGGCAGTGCGTTACAGCGCCTGCGCTGACCGACTTGGGTTGGAGTAGCCGGTACTTCGCCTGGCAAAAAGCCTGCAAGAGGAGATGCTCGTCGGAGCCGAAATCAAGGGGATGCATCTCCACGTATCGCTGAACCAGATTCTTGCCACCTCTAATCCAATCGAACAGACACGAATCCATCAGGACACTCGAGACGTCCAACGTGTCCAAGACGAACGTGTTTTTATGCACAATACCCAGAGCCTTCCCGATCTCCTCGTAGGCCTCGCGAGGAACTGTCTTGGTGAGTTCGGACATAATCCGCCGACTGAGCTCGCGCAGTTGCGTGTATCGCTCGATATCCATGGGGGTGAAAGTGGAGAGATCCTCCCTCGCTCCATCGTTGATTGTACTTTATTCTTCAAACTTCGCTAAATGCCCGGTCGAGAAACGATGCCATGTAGTAGGCGTCCAGGAACTTGAAGGGCGTCTCCCCGCAAGTATAATGGCCACAGGGCAGCACGGCCACCTCGGGGTGAAGATCGAGACGCAGAGACTCGGCAATGATGCGACGCGAAAACTCCGGCAGAAAGGTCAAATCGTAGCGAGCATAGATGAACAAGGTTTTCTTGGGCCAACGCGCCAACTTTTCCGCGTAAGCAATGGGGCTGATGGCCATCCAAAAGCGGCGAAGTCGTTCCAGGCTCAAATCGGCGTCGAGGCCGGCCCGCACGTGCCGAGTAGCCTGTCCGGTCCAAACCACCTCCGCAAAAGTCGTCGAGCAGTGATTGAACACATTCACCTTCAGTCGCTCGTCGTGCGCGCTCGCGAGATACGCATAGCACGATCCCAGGCTGGTCCCCACAATACCGAGCTTCGAATAGCCCTGGCTTTCTAACCAGTCAAGGCACGAGCGCGCGTCGGCGACCGCCTGTCGGCCTGCGTCGAGCGTGCGGCAGAGGTTCGCGGAAACAGCATAATCGGCTCGCTCAGTCTCCGCCGGCTTGCGAATGTCGTGATAAGGCAAACTCAGGCGCAGCGCGGATATCCCCACCAAATTGAAGATGCGGCAAAGCGCGTTGTGGCTCCCCTGGTCCGCATTCCACTGCGGCAGCACCACCACCGCCCCGCGCCGCCCCGCCGGAAACCAACGAGCACAGACGCGGTTGTTGCTGGCAACGCCGGTTTTGACTGGCGAAGTAAAGAACAGGCAGTCGCCGTCGAGGCGAAAATCCGAAGGCGTTTTGTAAGCGTAGAAGGTGTCACTTCGCGCGATGATGGCGTTGTTCAGTTCTGCGAGCAAGTTCTCCCTCTCCGGGTCGGAACGAGGATGGCACGAACTCGCGACCGGCCAGTCTCTCGACCATTCCCACCCCCAATCGAGCGGACGCACCACGCGGTTCGTGTCCCGATCCGCCAAACGCGTCTCCCAGTTCACGATCCACAGTTTGTAGTATTCCGATAGGGTCTTCATTGTATGAAGCCAGTAATTATAACCGACAGGAGTCAGGATTCGGGATTCGGGATTCAGGAGTCAGCCCTGAAAGGGCGTCAGGCAGTAGCCGGGGGCACCGCCCCCGGAACGCCCTCCAGAAAACGCACCGACCCTGAAGGGGTCGCATGCGCGGGTGGAGGACGTGCGGTCTTGTTCGGGCGACGTTGTTTAATCGACCCCTTCAGGGTCGGTTCTGGGAGGCTGCCAGCTTCCGGGGGCGTTGCCCCCGGCTACTTTATAAATCCCCTTCGGGGATTTACAGTGCGTCGAATAGGCCAGGAATCCAGCAAGAAACGTGGACCACTATCAGCCCTTTGCGCACGGGTGTCGCGCTCCTGCGCCACTTCACCAGCCCGTCAGCCGACGGGGACCGGTGAGGGGTCGGTGGCATTTTCACAAAGGATGGCGCCGGGGAATATGGCGCGACCGGTGGATTTCTGTTAATGTCGCACCAAGGAGAATCCACCATGAAGCGACTTCTGCTGGCCGTAATGATCGCTCTGGCGTTAACCGTGTCACGATCGGCGCCGGCTCAAAACTACTCCGCCACCTGGGAATCCATTGACAAGCGACCCACGCCGGACTGGTTTGACGAGGCTAAGTTCGGCATCTTCATCCACTGGGGTGTTTACTCTGTTCCGGCCTTTGCAGACCCACAGTCGAAGATTGGCGAAACCTACGCTGAGTGGTATTGGAACCACATGCAGGACAAGAATGGGCCGACCTGGGCATTTCACCTGCTCCACTACGGGGCTAATTTCAAGTACCAGGATTTCTCCGGAGAGTTCAAGGCGGAGCTGTTCCATCCCGACGAGTGGGCTGATTTGTTTCAAAGGTCGGGGGCGCGCTACGTGGTCCTGACCTCGAAACATCACGAGGGCTTCTGCTTATGGCCGTGCCCGGCAAGTTGGAACTGGAACAGCGTAGATATTGGCCCGCATCGAGACTTGGCCGGAGATCTAAGCAAGGCAGTCGTGGCGAAGGGCCTGAACATGGGCTTCTATTACTCGCTCTACGAGTGGTACGACCCGCTGTATTTGAGCGACCTGCACACTTATGTGAACCAGCACATGATCCCCCAGATGAAGGACCTTGTCGAACGCTACCATCCTTCCCTCCTCTGGACCGACGGCGAGTGGGATAAGACGAGCGAGCAGTGGCAATCGACGGAGTTCCTGGCGTGGCTTTTCAACGACTCGTCCGTGCGCGACCGAATCGCCATTAACGACCGCTGGGGAAAAGAGACGCGCAGTAAGCACGGCGGGTTCTATACCTCCGAGTACCAGACGTTCGTCCCGGAAGGAGCGCAACTCGGCCCTAAGCACAAGTGGGAAGAATGCCAGGCCATCGGAAAATCTTTCGGATATAACCGCGTGGAAGGCCCCAACGACTACAAATCCGCCACCGACCTGATCCACCTGTTGGCGGACGTGGTCTCGCGCGGGGGCAACCTGAATCTAGACATCGGCCCTACCGCGGATGGGCGCATTCCGGTGATCATGCAGGAACGGCTGCTTCAGATGGGCGCCTGGCTCAAGGTGAACGGGGAGGCAATCTACGGCACACGCCCGTGGCGAACGCCGTCAGACGGTAAAGTCCATTATACTTCAAAGGGTAATACTGTATACGCCATTACTGACTCGTGGCCTGGTGCGGAACTGGTGCTCGGCGCGCCGCGCACAACGGCCACCACGACGGTCGAACTGCTAGGTGGGAGCGCGCCACTCAAGTGGGGGCCGGAAGGCGGGAAGTTGCGGATCCAGGTTCCCCCGATTCCTCAATCCGCGCTCTCGTTGCCGGAAGCTTATGTCTTTAAGCTGACCGGCGTGCAATAGGAGCAACCCTAGTACGAACCGACAGATATCAGTGTCGTGACATTGGCGCGTTGGAAGGGCGGGGCTTTAGCCCAATACTGTTCACTTTATAATTCTGATGCATCGTTCGATCTCAATCCGGTCCTTGCTTAGCCTCTGGCGCCGGCGCACGGGGAATTTGCTTTGCGGGCGC